>JBJMVX010000211.1:0-6090 GCA_045810445.1 Massilia sp. | reverse complement strand
TGCGGCACCATCCGTCCAGTCAAGGCCTATCCTGACTTCCGCGGTGTGATGACCTGGTCGATCAACTGGGACAAGCACGATGGCTACAACTTCTCGGCGCCGGTGAAGTCGACATTGAGAACGCTGCCGTAATCGACTAGCCGCTACGCAAGAGCCCGGCCTGCATGGCCGGGCTTTTTTATGGTTTCCCGCTAGCTCAGCATGGCCACGTTAATTCCGTTGACCTGAAATCCACTGTCCTTGCGAAAGCGAGGACCCATAACACTGAAATTCAGAGTGTGGCTTGCCCTCTGCGTTGACGCCGCATGGGGCCCACGCATGCGTGGGCGCAACGACCGCTCGCGGTCGTCCTCGCTGTCGCAAGGCCAGCGGTGCGGGAGTCGATTCCCCCCAAGCGCCGTTTTCCTTTTCCCTTGAGCGCTCGATGTTGTCCCAGCGCCCGTTTTCTCTGCTCGTACAGTACCAGATTGACAACCCGTAGCCATGTCGGCATCATGACGCGGCGCGACGGCGACCTTACCCGGCCTGCCACAGCCGCACTCCACCACACCCTGACTGGCACTGGAAGCCGACGATGTCCAAGCCTGCCGTAAATACCCTGTCCCCGCACGAACAAGCCCCGCGCAAGGAATTGAGCCTGCGCGGCGTCATCATTGGCATCATCATTACGCTGGTGTTTACAGCTGCCAACGTGTATTTCGGCCTCCAAGCCGGTCTGACCATTGCCACTTCGATCCCCGCTGCCGTCATTTCCATGGCCGTGCTGCGCTATTTCAAGGGCGCGACCATTCAGGAAAACAACATCGTCCAGACCATCGCGTCGGCGGCCGGGACCTTGTCCGCGATTATCTTCGTGCTGCCCGGCCTGATCCTGATCGGCTGGTGGACCGGGTTTAATTACTGGACCTCATTTGCCATCTGCGGCCTGGGTGGCATTCTCGGCGTGATGTATTCCATTCCCCTGCGCCGCGCCCTGGTCACCAATTCCGACCTGCCTTATCCCGAAGGCGTGGCCTGCGCCGAAGTGCTGAAAGTTGGCGCTGGCGATGAAGGCAGCGACGCCTCCGCCGCCGCCGAGTCAAATCGCGCCGGTCTGCTGGCAGTCATGTGGGGTTCCATCATGTCGGCCCTGTTCGCCATCGTGGTGGCCACCCGCGTGTTTGCCGGCGACGTCGTCAATTACTTCCGTCCCGCCTGGGACAAGGGCGGCGTGACCGGTTTTGACTTCTTCCTCTCGTTTGCGCTGTTCGGCATTGGCCACCTGGTAGGCCTGTGGGTGGGCGTTGCCATGCTGGTGGGTGCGGTGATCGGCTGGGGCTGGGGCGTTCCTCATTTCTCGGGTCTGGAAGCGGGCGCCACTGGTGCGCTGGCCGACCTGGCCGGCGCCGCCTGGAGCCACAAGGTGCGCTTCGTGGGCGCCGGTACCATTGGTGTGGCCGCAGTGTGGACCCTGGCAAAACTGGTCAAGCCTGTCATCAGCGGCCTGGCTTCTGCCATGGCAGCCTCGCGCGCACGTGGCGCTGGCAATGCGGCGTCCATGCCGCGTACCGAGCAGGATATTCCCATCGGCCAGGTGGCCTTGATCAGCCTCGCTTGCCTGGCACCGATCGGCTGGTTGCTGTACGACTTTGCCTCGACCGCCGGCGGCGGCCTGGCCGACCATCTGGTTTTGCTGGTTGGTGGCGGCCTGGTCTTCATCGTGTTGATGAGCTTTTTTGTCTCTACCGTCTGCGGCTACATGGCCGGCCTGATTGGTTCGTCGAACAGTCCGCTGTCGGGGATCGGCATCATCGTGGTCATCGGCGCGGCGCTGCTGCTGGTCGTGGGCGTACGCTCCTCGCTGCCACCAGGCAGCGAAAAGGCGCTGGTCGCCTTTGCCATGTTCGTCACGTCCATCGTGTTTGCCGTGGCCACCATTGCTAACAACAACCTGCAGGATCTGAAAACCGGCCAACTGGTCGACGCTACTCCGTCCAAGCAGCAGTGGGCCTTGTTGATCGGCGTGCTCGCCGGCGCTGCCATCATTCCACCTATCCTCGACCTGCTGAACCAGGCCTATGGTTTTGTCGGCGCGCCAGGCCCCGCGCGCGAACACGCGCTGGCCGCACCGCAGGCCGGCCTGATTTCGGCACTGGCCCAAGGCGTGATTCAAAACAATATCGACTGGGGCTTGATCAAGATCGGCGCCGTCATCGGTGTGATCGCCATTGCCGTGGATGAAACGCTGCGTCGCACCACCAAGTCGGCCCACTTGTCGCCACTGGCCATTGGCCTGGGCATTTACCTGCCTACCCAAAGCACCTTGATGGTGGTGGTGGGCGCCATTGCCGGTTGGTGGTTTGACCGCAACGCGGACCGCAATGCCAAAAATCCGGAAGCGACCAAGCAACTGGGCGTGCTGCTTGCCTCGGGCATGATCGTAGGCGAAGGCTTGATTGGCGTGGTCGTCGCGGCCCTGGTCGCGTTTGCCGAGCCGCTCGGCTTTGCCAACCGCGATTTCCCGCTCAATCTGGTGAGCAACGGCTATGCGGAGGATGCGTCGCGCTGGGTAGGCGGCATTGCTTTTGCCGTGCTGATGATTCTGCTTTACCGCTGGTTGAACCGCCTGAGCAATTCGGTGCAACGTTAATCCCACTTTGAGAACGGAACTGACCATGCGCCTGACCACTTCTGCAGCACTTGTGTTGATGGCCCTGGCCAGCGCCTCGGCCGGCGCGCAAAGCGACGAGCAGCGCAGCACGCTGGCCGACCAGCAAAACGTCGCCATCACGATCTACAACGAGAATCTGGCCCTGATCAAGGACCAGCGCAAGCTGCAGCTGAAGTCGGGCGTCTCGACGCTGGCGTTTCGCGACGTCAGCGCCAAGATGCGCCCGGAGACGGCCTTGCTGCGCAGCTTGAGCGGCCCCGGTTCACTGAGCGTGCTCGAGCAGAATTTCGATTTCGATTTGCTCACACCGCAATCGCTGCTGGAAAAATATGTGGGCCAGACGGTCAACGTCATCCGCACCAACACGGCAACGGGCCAGGAAACGACGGAATCGGCACAAGTCTTGTCGGCCAATGGCGGCGTGGTCCTCAAGATTGGCCAGCGCATCGAAACGGGCGTGCCGGGGCGCATCGTCTTTGACGGCGTACCGGCCAAGCTGCGTGATCGCCCAACCTTGCTGATGAATCTGGAAAATGAGGGCAAGAGTCAGCAGGACGTCGAGCTGAGCTATCTGACGGGCGGTCTGAGCTGGAAAGCAGATTACGTGGTCGAGCTCAATCCGACCGACGACAAGCTCGATATATCCGGTTGGGTCACCTTGACCAATACCAGCGGCGCCACTTACCGCAACGCCAAGCTGCAATTGGTGGCAGGGGACGTGAACCAGGTAAGGCAAAGGGTGTTCGTGACCGGTAGCATGTTGCGCAAGGAAGCTGCGCCTGTGATGGCAGCACCCGCGCCGATGGCGGAAGAGTCGCTGTTTGAATACCACCTTTACACCCTGGGTCGCCCGACGACGGTGGCGGAAAACCAGACCAAGCAAGTGGCCTTGCTTTCGGCCGCTGGCGTGCCTGTGCGCAAAGAGCTGCTGTTGAAAGGTGCGAGCAATTATTACCAAGGCAATGCCGGTGACCTGGGCCAGAAGATCAAGGTGGGCGTCTTTGTCGAGTTCGAGAACCGTGAAGCGAACCATCTCGGCATGCCGCTGCCGAAAGGCGTGATCCGGGTCTACAAGAAGGATGGCGCCGGCAATGCACAATTTATCGGCGAAGATAGTGTCGATCACACGCCAAAGAATGAAAAAGTGCGCCTGAAACTGGGTGACGCTTTCGACGTGACGGCCGACCGAAAACAGACGGATTTCAAGAAAATCGGTGGCAGCGGCAAGTACAACTACGTCTACGAAAGCGCCTACGAAATCGTGCTCAAGAACGCGAAGAAGGAGGCGGTGGTGGTGACCGTGCAGGAACCGATGCCTGGCGACTGGCAGGTGCTCAGTGAAAGTCACCCGCACACCAAGGATGCGGCCAGCACGGCGGTATGGAAGGTGAGCGTGCCGGCAGAAGGGAAGACGACGCTGACCTATCGGAGCCTGGTGCGTTTCTAGGCGCTTTGGCGTACAAGTACAGCGGCGCCGACGAGGCGCCGTTTTTGCGCCGCCCTGCAACCATTGGTATGCATGTCAAAAGCACTACTTTTTTCACGCCAATGCGCGCCAAGATGGTATGGTGTGGATTCGATCCGCACTGAGCCTGTCGCTACATGAATCGTGCTTCCCCCGACAACAGCAGGGACCCGTTCGCCTTCCTGGTGCTGGCGGTGGTGCTGGTACTGGCCGGTATCACGGGCTTCATCGCCTACACCCTGCAGCAAAGCCAGCAGCGTTACTTCGCTGAATCCAGCAGCACCTCCAGCAATCTGGCCATGGCCCTGGAAAATGGCCTGTGGGCGCATTTTCATGAAGTGGACCTGAGCCTGCGCCGCGCGCGCCTGGAATTTAGCACCATGCATGACGAAGGGCGTTTCAACCCCGAACAGTTCAGCAGTTATCTGCGTGGCCTGAAGGAGCGCATGCCGCAAGCGCGTTCGGCGCGCGGGACCGATGCCAAGGGCATGGTGGTGTATGGTGACGACGTCGATCCATCGAACCCCCAGGACTTGAAGATCCGCGAATTCTATCAACGTGCCACCACCGAGCGCGAGCTGGTGTTCGGGGTGCCGGTCCGCTCGCGCATCACCGGGGAATTGGTGTTCCCCCTAATTTATGCGATGACGTATTCGGACGGCAGCTTTGGCGGCACTGCCTACGTCAACATGAACAATGCGCGTATCAATGAATTGATTTCGTCGCTCAATCTGGGCCAGCACGGCGTCATTGCGCTGGTGGACACCCAGCGCCGCCTCTTGCACCGTTATCCGGACCTGCAAGACCTTGACCATGGCAAGGCCCTGACCGTGTCCCCGGATTTGGCGGCCGTGCTCTCCTCGGGCGCCAAGAATGGCACCTACCGCTGGACCAGCGCACTCGATGGTGAAAAGCGCAGCTACAACGTTGAACGTATTGGCGCTTACCCGGTATATATCCTCGTGGGCTTGGCCGAGCGAGATTTTCTCGCGCCGTGGAAGGTGGAAGTGCGCAATGCAGTCGCCTTTCTGGTCGTGTTATTTCTTCTCAGTGCGGGCTTGCTGGCGGGGGTGCGCATCGCCATGCAACGCCAGCGCCGCGCCGTCGCTGCCTTGATCGCCAAAGAGGACGTGCTGCGTACCTCGGTGACAGCCTTGACGGAATCGGAAGCGCGTTTTCGCTCGCTCACGCAAAGCCTGCCGCAGTTTGTATGGACCACCACCGATGCCCGGCATTTCGAGTATGTCAGTGACCATTGGCACGACTTCCTCGGTGAGCAGGGTAAGGCGCTGGCCCGCGAACGTGGCTTCCCCGAGCTGGTGCATCCGGACGATCGTGCCTGCGTACGTGCTGCCTGGCGCACGGCATTGCGAGGCGAGACTTCGTTTCGTTGCAACGCGCGCCTGCGTCGTCATGACGGAGTATGGCGCGTGTTCGACAATCACGCGCTGCCGCAGCGCGACGCCAGCGGCGCCGTCATCGGCTGGGTTGGCAGCAGCACCGACATCACGGAGGAACGCGCCGCCCATGACGCGCTAATGCTGGCCAAGGATCAAGCCCTGGCAGCAGGGCGCGCCAAATCTGAATTCGTGGCCAATATGAGCCATGAAATCCGCTCGCCCATGAACGCCGTGCTGGGCATGTTGCAACTGCTGCAGCGCACCTCGTTGGCGCCTGTGCAGCGCGATTACGCCAGCAAGGCCGAGACGTCAGCCCGCGCATTGCTAGGCATCCTGAACGACATTCTGGATTTTTCCAAGGTCGAAGAGGGTAAGCTGGCTCTTGATCCCTATCCCTTCAATCCTGACACGCTGCTGCGCGAGCTGGCGGTGATCTTGTCGGCCAATGTCGCTGAACGTGATGTTGAAGTGATTTTCAATATTAGCCCGGACCTCCCCCGATCGCTGGTGGGCGATGCGCTGCGCCTGCAGCAGGTGCTGCTTAATCTGACCGGCAACGCCATCAAATTCACCCC
>JBJMVX010000210.1:0-15744 GCA_045810445.1 Massilia sp. | reverse complement strand
TCACCGCTGTTCCACGTGGGCGCCGATGCACCACCTGTACTGTTCATCGGCAGCAGCGAACCGCGATTTTCGGCGGGACGCGATGACATGGTCGCGCGACTGGCAGAGCAGGGAGTTGCGAGCAGTGTCATGCTGATGCCGGACACGCCGCATTCGTTCTGGTTGTTTGATCCCTGGCTGGCGCCAACCTTCGACGCGATGCTCGCTTTCCTGAATCAACACCTGGGCAGGCCGCATGTTCTCACGCCATGGATCGCGGACCTTGGCAATGGCAGCTACCAAAATCCGGTTCTGCATGCCGACTATTCCGACCCCGACGTTGTGCGCGTGGGCGAGATGTTCTACATGACCTCTTCGAGTTTCAGCAACGTGCCCGGCTTGCCGCTGCTGCAGTCGCCCGACCTGGTCAACTGGACCCTGGTGGGCCACGCCTTGCCACAGCTTGTTCCTGCGGTCGATTTCACGAGGCCGCAACCCGGCAAAGGCGTATGGGCGCCGTGCCTGCGCTATCACGATGGCAAATTCTGGATTTTCTATCCCGACCCTGATAACGGCATCTACGTGATGAGTGCCGACCACTTTGCCGGGCCCTGGAGCGCGCCGCGTTTGCTGTTGGCGGGCCGTGGCATCATCGATCCCGCACCCTTGTGGGATGACGATGGCCAAGCCTATCTGGTACACGGATGGGCCAAAAGCCGGGCCGGCATCAACAACCGCCTGACCTTGCGTACGATGACATCGGACGGACGGGCTATCACGGGCGCGGCGCGCGTCATCATCGATGGCCAGCTACTGCCGGGTTACACCACCCTGGAAGGCCCCAAGCTGTACAAGCGCGATGGCTACTACTATGTGTTTGCGCCGGCCGGCGGCGTGGAAATTGGCTGGCAGTCGGTATTTCGGTCACGCCGGATCGAAGGGCCCTACGAAGACCGTATCGTCATGGCCCAAGGCAGCACAGGAATCAACGGCCCGCATCAAGGCGCCTGGGTCACTGCGCCCGACGGGCATGACTGGTTTATCCATTTCCAGGACAAGCGCGCCTATGGCCGCGTCGTGCATTTGCAGCCGATGCAGTGGAACGATGGCTGGCCCTTGATTGGCGCGGCGTCGTCAGTCCCAGGCGTTGGCCAGCCGGTGGCGACCTTCGCCAAGCCGGTAGCGAGCGTAGGGGCCATTGCGGTGCCGACTACCAGCGACGAATTCTCGAGCCAGGCGCTTGTCTACCAATGGCAGTGGGATGCCAACTGGGAGCCAAGCTGGTACTCGCTGTCCGCACGTCCCGGGTTTTTGCGATTGTACGCCCAAGCGCAACGGCCAGTGCTCTCGCAAAAGCTGCCAGCGCCGAGCTTCACGGTCGAGGCTTCCGTTGCTTTGCATGCGAAGGCCGCGGGCGACACGGCGGGCTTGATCATGAACGGCCTGAATTATGCGTGGCTTGGCGTACGTGCGTCGCAGCTGGTGTACGCGCAATGCAGCGCAGGCGTATGCAAGGAAGCCAGTGTGGCGCAGCTGCCCATTGCCGGGGCACCCGTGGTACTGCGCATGCAGGTAGGTGAGGGCGGCGTCACCCGCTTCTGGTACAGCCTCGATCAGCGCAATTTTGCACCTGCAGGCACACCATTTACCGCCACGATGGGCCGTTGGGTGGGCGCCCAGATCGGTCTCTTTTCAAGCGGTGCGCCAGGCGCCTGGGCGGACGTCGACTATTTTCGGGTCACGCGCTGATCACGGCTGTGGGTCCCAACCTTTGCCGCCATCGAAGCCGGCGAAAACTTGGGACCGCGTGCCGAATTTGCGCCGCGCTTCGTTGGCGTCGATCACCTGTCCGCCTCTGCGTAGCGCCAGGTCGAGCGGGTGACCCGATAGGTCCGTGCTGCCCGCTTCTCGCCAGCCACTGCCTGTGCCCGTCCATCCCGCTGACGCGATGTGGCTGTCCATCTGGCAGTTTATGTAGCTGACGTTGTCCCAGCTGGTTGGGCTCCCCTGGCTGCGCGCCAGGAAGGTGCGCCCGTCAGGAATGGCGTTGCCGGCTGGCCCGGCGGCGCGGGTCAGGCGGCTGTCCAGAAATACGAAGCCCGAGTCGCCGGGGGCAACGGTGCGTGCCTGGACGATGTAGCCGCCGCTGTCGCCATTGGCGCTGTCGCCCAATGAGCGAATTTCGCTTTGCTCGAACAGGGCAGCATGGTTGGCACCCCAGATGAAGTCGACATTGCCCGCGACGAGTGTGCGGTAGAACCATGCATACCCTTTCAGTTGCAGGGTATCCTGCTCGCTGATGAAGGTCGCGTCGCGCGCGATCAGCCGTCCGCTATCGCTGTTGAAGAAAATCGTTTCAGCCTGACCCGAAAGGCTGGTGCGCCGCTGGCTGTCATTTTTCAGGGTCAGATTCTCCAGCGTGAGCAGGTCGGCGTCTTCGACCAGCATCACCGAGCGTCCACCGGTCACGCCAGGCGAGCCAGGAGCCTGGCTGGTGCCGGAACCCGGATGTAGCCCATCGTTGTTAGTGGCGTGGATCATGACGCCGTCGCGGCTCTCGCCATGGATGGTCACGCGATCGCGTGCGCGCAGGAACAACAGCTCATCGTAACTGCCGTTGCGAACTTCGATGGTCACGGGCACGGTGCGTGGATATACCGTCATTGCGTAATCAAGCGCACCTTGCACTGTACGGAAGTCCGCCGCGCCATCGTCATCGACAGTCAAGGTGGCGCCGCTGGCAGGCGCCTTGCGAGTGCGGAAGGTCCAGGCGCCGGCCACGCCATCAATCACACCGTTGCCAAGAGCGACCAGGTACTCTGTGTCATAGGCCAGCACGCCGCTATGTGGACGAAACGTCGCGCCATTGCCTACGACGGTGACGGGATTGCGTCTGGCGTAGCGTCGCAGATTCGCCGTGACGGGACCTAACGCCATCACTTCCTCGTACGGCCGAATGGTGTCGACCAGCGCCAAATCACTTTTGCGGTAAATGCGCACCGAACCGCCACTGCCAAGCGCCAGCGGATGGCCGAGGCGAAGTCGCAAGCTCGTGTCGACCGGGACGTCGCGCGCGCGGGCCGGCGGGAACACTCCGTTTTCAAGCACTGCTGCCGGCATTGCGAAGCCGACGCCTACGCTCACCGTCAATGTCGTTTGCACTGACGAATCTGCAGTACTGGCAAGGACGATAGTCGCCGTACCAGCCTTCCTGGGCGTGACGATGATGCCGCCGTCGCGAACCTCAACGCCGGCCACAGTCGGCTGATCGACACTTGCCGTGAAGCCGATCCGGGTCTGGCCGTCGCTGGCAAGAGCACTAATCGGAAGCAGATGCGGTGCATCGCCAGCCTGCATGTGCAGCTCGCCCGTGGCCAAGGATGGCACGATGCGCGCAGGCTTGTCGCCTGCGTTACCAATACGTAGTTCGTCGATGTCAAAGGCATTGCCCTTGCTGTAGAAACCGACCGCGCCCGGCGACTGGATGTGGTTCGGATCCTGCACCGTGCCCAGCGATTCGCCATTGAGATACACGGTCAGTGCCGCACCCTTCAAGTCCATGCGCAGCAAATCCCAGTGCGGTGGTCCGCTCGCGACCCGCCGCAGCTGCTTGAGGCGCGTGAGCACCCCGCCCTGCATGCGCACTACGTTGACCTCCATCGTGCCGTTAGCAACGTACACCCCCGCGCCAACCCAGTTGCTACCATCGTGCCGGCCCATCAGATACAGGTGCCCGCGTGCGTTGGCGCGCGAAGCTTTCACGCGCGCCTGGACGAAATAGTCACCCGATTCGGGCGGGACCAGGGCAGGGGCCAGGGCCACGATTGCGCCATCCCTGGTGCTGTCCATGTGCCAGTTGCCTGCGCCGGCGTTGGCCAGCACATGTGCTTTAACATCAGCAGCCGGGCGAGCCTGAAATGGGTAGGGTACCTGCCAGGAAGGCGCCGAAATCTGGCTGCACGCACCCAGAGGGGCACCGTTCAAGGTGGAGCCATGATCGGCGATAGAGCCATCGGTGCCATAGCTGTGGACGATATCGGCGCAGCTGCGCGCGCCGGCAATGTCGTAGGCATTGGCATCAACGATGATATCGGCGCGCTTGCCAACACCGATGCTGTATTCGTGCCGGTAGACGAGATGCTTGCGGTCACCCACGTGGTAGTTGTTATACAGGTGGACCTGGCCAAATCGCACACGTGGGGTGCGGCTGGACACGTTCTCGAACAGGTTGTTGCTGTAAGTGACGCGCAGGTGGCCTATGTCGCCGGTGGCATTGTCGCTGGACCCTATGAGCCCATTTTTTTCGTGCAGCGAGAAGCGATTGTAGGATACGGTGATCAGATCCGAGCCCTTGGTGATATCGAGCGCCCCGTCATGGCATTGCTTCATCATCCCAAATTCGATGGGGGCCAGCTGGTCGCCGAAGGGCGCGTCAGTAAAGCTGTTATGGTCTATCCAGACGTGGGTCGAGGCGCTGATGGTGATCGCGTCGTACAGCGAATTCCAGTTGCCCTTGGCCCCATCATCCGGGTCCCAGCGCGGTGCGACGTCACAGGGATTGCGAAAGTTAAGGTGGCGAATAATGACATTGCTGGCCTTGGACACGATCACGCTGGCGTTGATCAGACCCGAGCCACTGCCAGCGCCGCTCAAGGTCGTATTGCTGTCCAAGTTGATGACGCCGCGCCGCGCCTGATCGGCGTTGCTGACATAGGGCGTTCCTTCGCGCATGTCGATGATGCCTGCGATTTCGATCAGGCCCGCGCCGCTGGCCACTGCAGCGCGCAGTTCGGCCGCTGTGGTGACGGTGATGGGAATGCCGGCGCCGCCGCCGCTGGTGCCGCCTTGCTGCCCGGCCCAGCCATCGGCCAGTTGGGCACGTGCGAAGCTCGATGCGAACAAAACGCCAGCCATGAACCACAGGCGCGCGCTCATGGCCGGCCTTGCGACGAGGTCTGAGTTAGTGGCAACAGCGCCGTGGCGACCATGGCCGAAAACAAAGCCGCTCCCTTGGCGCCAAGGTGCGTCCGGTCGAACGCACTTTTGGGCGTGCCTTGGGGTTCGCTGTTGGCAGCAGAAGGTGGCAAGGAAACAGGCGGCGCTTCCTGCGCCAGCGTATCGGCTTCCTCCTGCCCCATGGCTTGCACCGCGGCTGCACTGCGCGCGTTCAAATCGATCAGGGCCACGTGGCCGCTGCGTGCCACATCGCGCACGGCCTGCGACCACGGCGCCAGATCATCGCGCAGCCATGGTCCGCGAAAGCTGCGGCGCGTGAGCGGCGTGACCAGCACTGGCACGCCGCCAGCGGCGCGCACCTCGGCTGCGTAACGGGCCATATTGGCCGGGAATTCGGTGACCAGGTTCGTGGAGCGTCCCGGTTTGCCCGGCTGGTCGTTGTGACCGAACTGGATCAGGACGTAATTGGTGTTAAACGCGCCATCGTGCAGCAAAGCCTGCACCTCGTCCCATCGACCTTCGGCCCGAAAGCTGGCCGAACTGCGTCCACCGCGCGCCAAGTTGATGCAGGCTAGTTGTGGCTGAAGCCGCGCACACAGCGCATCGCCATAACCGGTGCGTGTAGCCATGGTGGAGTCGCCAACCAGGATTACACGGCCCGACGGCACCGTGCCCGCATGGGCCAGCGGCAGCATGAGGCATAGGGAGAGCCACAGTATCGAACGCATGGGTGACATCCTTCCAAAGGAACCGGCGCGCAGCGGCCGTGCTGCCGATTCTACTTTGGTTGGACCACTTTTACAATTCGGACAGACCAGTTTTTGGGTTCAACCGCGGGAGAAGGTGCGCGTCACGCGTTCCAGGTGGGCACGCATGGCCTGGCGAGCGCCAGCTGCGTCGTGGGCGGCAATGGCTTCAAGTACGGCCCGGTGGTCGTTGAGCGTCTGCTGGCGCAGTTCCTCGGTCTGGAAGTGTTCCTTCAGCTTGTGCCACAGGCTGCCGCGCTGGTTCCACAGATATTCCACTACACCGACCAAGGCGCTGTTGCCGGTGGCGCGCGCGATGGCCAGGTGGAAATTGCGGTCTGCCTGTTCATTGGCGCTGCGGTCTTCGTGATGGCGTTCCATCTCCAGCACGGCCACCAGGATGGCATCGATGGCTGAATCAGTGGCCATTTTCGCTGCAATGCCGGCAATTTCCGACTCGATCATGCGACGCGCGGCCAGCACTTCGAAAGGGCCGGGGCCGACTTCTGGTACGGTTTCTTCTGGCACGCCCTTGTCGCTGACGTACACGCCAGAGCCCCCGCGCACCTCGATCACGCCGCCAAGTTCCAGGGCAATGAGCGCCTCGCGCAGGGAAGTGCGGCTCACGCTCAGCTTGCTCGCCAAGTCGCGCTCGGACGGCAAACGCTCACCACCCTTGATGTTCTCGTCCTGAATCAGCTGCTGGATCCGGCTGGCGACTACCCGGTACAGGCGCGGTTCGGCCTGGTTGGCATCATGGGGCACAGCGGTTTTTTTCATCGGGAGCGTGGTGCCGGGGCGGCGACGGGTGGAGTAAGCAAGGATTTTAGTTTGGTCCGTCCAATATGGCAAGGTGGATGAACCGCATGGGGTTAGCAGCAAAATCATGCCAAAACGGGCCAAATTATTAGCATTTTGCGCAATATTGGGTACCTAACTGGCCTGTTTGTTTTCCTGTATGTGAGTTGGCGCACATAAGATCAGCTCGCTTGGCGTTTACTATTCAACAAGGTGAAGTTGGCTGCCACACTGGATGCCACGCACGTTTATCGAGCTTCAGAAATGAAAAGCAGTGACCGTTTTTTACGAAAATCTTACGCAATGCAAAGGATGGCCATCGCCATTGAGCGCGCCATTGCCGCAGCTACCCCCAAGGAAAAGTCTCGTGCCGCGCGCTGGGCCGCAGCCTGGGGCTTGTTGTGTGACATCAAAAACCCGCTGCCTCGGCTCAAGGCGAGCGAGCTTCTACCCGAGGCGCCCCTGTCCGGGAGGCGGGCAGAGGATATGGACATGAGGGCGCCGCTTCCCTTTCTGGCAGACGCAGCGGCAATGGGCGGCGCGCCACCGCTGGCCGCATTCCAGCCGTCCTTGCCACAGGAATCAGGCACGGATAGTCCTGGTGAACTGCCAACGATTGCGCGGCCCCCGGAATAATCGCTGCCGCGCGTGCCGACTATTTCTTCGCAGCAGAGACACCCACAGCGATATCCGACTGTTTGAGCACGTCGGCCAATGCAATTGCCCTGCCGGATGGGAGGGACTTCAGATATTTTTGCCCACGGTACACGTGCCATCCTTGCACGTCGGTCTTGAGCAGCTCGCCGCTGCCAGCAGGCGGTCGATATTCCAGTGAGCCCTGCACAGACGATCCAATAGTCTTGCTGGCGGCGTCATCAAGCACAAGCATGGAATACTTGATGCGCATGCCATCCCGGCGGATGGTCCCTTTGAATTTGGCCCGCTCCGTGTCGTCCGTGCCATCCCGGTTTGTCAGATCGGACTGATCGAAGGCGATGTCGACGCCGTTCGCCAACGCGCACGGTGAGGCAAATCGTGGCCAGGTTCCGTGGGCCATGGGCGGCTCCGCAGCAACCGTCATGCCGACGAATCCGTCGGGAGGTGCCCGGCGCGCGCCATAAGTGAGTGTGACTTCCTCCTCGCCTTCGGCCCGACGCAAATAAATGACCCCAGTCGGATCGCCGGCAAACGACCAGCGACCGACCAAGCCGTTGGCAAACGTCTGTAATTTCCCTTCCGTTCGAACCACGCCGCCTGCACCTTGCGCCTGGATTTCGCGCTGCATCATGCTGGCCGCACCCCACGGCATCGCTAGCGGACAATCTGCCTCGCTTGCCTGGACCGCTTCGTGTGTGCACAAGCCGACTAGCAGGATAGGAAGCACTTTTCTCATGGTCATGGATGGTCCCGTGTGTGATATCGAAGTCAACAATTTTACATCCTCTATACACAAGCACCCCCAGTCTTTAGAAAGTCTTTACGCCTCGCTTGCTACGCTTCATTCCCTAGCAAGCCAAGACTTTTTATCCCCACACGAGGACTGGAACATGAACCGATTCACCATTGCCGCGCTGCTGACGCTGGCCTTTGCCCACCCATGCGCGCAGGCTGAAGAATCCGCCGACCTGAGCTTCAATATCGCTGGCGTGAGCGACTATCGCTATCGCGGCATTTCGCAAACGCGGCTGCAACCGGCCCTGCAGGGCGGGCTCGATTATGTGCATCGGCCGTCAGGGCTATACGCCGGCGCCTGGGCCTCCACCATCACCTGGACTGGCGACGCTGGCGGAGGCGGTCACGTGGAACTGGACCTGTACGCCGGCATCAAGGGCCAGCTGGCCCCCGGCTTTGCCTATGACGCCGGCGTGCTGCACTACGCCTATCCGGCCAACGGCCTGGCGCAGGCGCCCGGCTTTGCCAATGCCAACACCAATGAGCTGTATGGCCAACTGGCCTATGGCTGGGGCCAAGCCAAGTATTCCTGGAGCGCGAGCAATCTGTTTGGTTTTACCGACAGCAAGCACAGCGGCTATGCCGACCTGGCGCTCAATCCCAAGCTCAACGAAACGCTCACCCTCAATCTGCATGCCGGCCACCAGCGCGTGGCCGCTCATGCCGATGCGAGCTACAGCGACTGGAAAGTGGGCCTCACGCGTGACTTTGCCCAGTCCAGCGCTGCCCTGGCCGTGGTTGGCAGTAACGCCAACAAGCTGGCCTATACCTCGCCGGAAAACGGCAAATACTTGGGCAAGACCGCCCTGGTGCTCGCCCTCAGCAAGACTTTCTAGCCTTTTTTTACGCCGCGTTTACAGGCGGCTGGCGACTCTTTACAAAACCTTTAGACCTTCGGCGATACGCTCCTTCGTATCGCTACATCACGCACGAGGCAGACATGGACGCAATCTATATCGGAGCAATTTTGCTCTTCATCGCAGTGAGCTGTGCCTTCGCAGCAGCCTGCGACTCCCTGGGAGGCAAATAAATGGACCTCACCGTCGTTGCCGGCCTGGTGGCCGTGGCCTTGTTGGGCTACTTGATACACGCCTTGCTGAACGCGGAGGCGCTGTGATGAGCGCGCAATCGATCCTCCTGCTGGTCGTCTTCCTGGGCGTGGTGCTTGCGCTGGCCTGGCCAATGGGCATGCTGTTGGCGCGTGTCGGCGACGGCAGTGCAATCCCTGGCTTGCGCTGGCTGGCGCCTATCGAGCGCCTCCTGTACCGTGCCGCTGGCAGCAGCGCCCAGGGCGACATGGGCTGGAAATCGTACGCCTTCGCGCTGCTGCTGTTTAATGGCCTCGGTACGCTGTTCGTGTTTGGCGTACAGCGCATCCAGGGTTGGTTGCCGCTCAATCCCCAGGCGATGGCCAACGTCAGTCCCGATTCATCCTTCAACACGGCGGTCAGCTTTGTCAGCAACACCAACTGGCAAGGTTACAGTGGCGAACAGGCGATGAGCTATCTGACTCAGATGGTCGCGCTGGCAGGACAAAACTTCTTCTCGGCGGCCACCGGCATGGCCGTGGCTTTCGCCCTCATTCGCGGCTTCAGTGCCCGCTCCTCCAAATCGATCGGCAATTTCTGGGTCGACCTGACCCGATCGACCTTGTATGTGCTGCTGCCTTTGTCGCTGCTATTTTCCGTGTTCCTGATGGGGCAGGGCGTGGTGCAGAACTTCTCCAGCTACCAGGACGTGCAGCTCATTGACCCGCTGACCTACAGCGCGCCCAAGCTGGACGCCCAAGGCCAGGCCATCAAGGACGCCAAGGGCGAGCCAGTGATGGAGACCTTGAAAGCGACCAGCCAAAGCATCGCAATGGGCCCGGTAGCCTCGCAGGAAGCGATCAAGATGATTGGCACGAATGGCGGTGGCTTTTTCAACGCCAATTCGGCCCACCCCTTCGAAAACCCGACACCCCTGTCCAATTTTGCGCAAATGCTGGCCATCTTCCTGATACCAGCTGGCCTGTGCTTCGCGTTTGGCCGCATGGTTGGCGATCAGCGCCAGGGCGTTGCAGTACTGGCCGCAATGACCCTGATCTTTGTCGCCGCCACCGTGGTGCTGATGGGGGCCGAGCAGGCAGCCAACCCACAACTGGCGGCTTTGGGTGTGGACCAGAGCATGGGCAATATGGAGGGCAAGGAGACCCGCTTCGGCGTCGCTTCCTCGGCCCTGTTTGCAGCCGTGACCACGGCCGCGTCCTGCGGCGCAGTCAATACCATGCACGACTCGCTCACTCCCATTGGCGGCATGATGCCCTTGCTGCTGATTCAATTGGGCGAAGTGGTGTTCGGTGGTGTCGGCTCTGGCCTATACGGCATGCTGGTGTTTGCCATCCTGGCGGTGTTTATCGCTGGCCTGATGATAGGTCGCACGCCGGAATACCTGGGCAAGAAGATCCAATCCTATGAAATGAAAATGAGCTCGATCGCGATTCTGGTGACGCCGGTACTGGTCCTTGCCGGCACCGCCATCGCCGTGATGCTGGATCTGGGAAAGGCAGGCATCGCCAATCCAGGCGCCCACGGCTTTTCCGAAATCCTGTACGCCTTCAGCTCTGCCGCCAACAACAATGGCAGCGCCTTTGCCGGCCTCTCCGCCAACACGCCGTTTTACAACGACATGCTGGCCCTCGCCATGTGGTTCGGTCGCTTTGCCATGATCGTGCCGATTCTCGCCATCGCAGGCGCCCTGGCGGCCAAGCCACGTTTGCAAGCCAATGCCGGCACCATGCCCACCCATGGCCCCGTGTTCATTGGCTTGCTCATTGGGGTAGTGCTACTGGTTGGCGTGCTCAATTACGTTCCTGCGCTGGCCCTGGGCCCAGTGGTCGAACACCTTCAACTGTATAAATGAGGCACCCCATGGAGTCCACGATTTCGCAAGTTACGCCACTACCGCTGGCTGCACCGCGCAAGGCGCTCACGCTGTTCGACAGCACCTTGATCTGGCCAGCCATGGTCGACGCCGTGATCAAACTCGGGCCGCGCACCCAGGCCCGCAGTCCGGTCATGTTTGTCGTGTACGTGGGCAGCATCCTGACCACGCTACTCTACGTGCAGGCAGCAAGCCAGCACACTGGCCACGACCAGGGCTTCATCCTGGCCATCGCGCTGTGGCTGTGGTTCACCGTCTTGTTTGCCAATTTCGCCGAAGCGCTGGCGGAGGGGCGCAGCAAGGCTCAGGCGGCATCGCTGCGCGGCTTGAAGCAAAGCGTCATGGCCAAGAAGCTGGCAGTGCCAAAACATGGGACCACCTGGTTGCCCGTCAATGGCACCGAGCTGCGCAAGGGCCATGTGATCCTTGTCGAAGCCGGCGACGTCATTCCCATCGATGGCGAGGTCATAGAAGGCGTCGCCTCGGTCGACGAAAGCGCCATCACGGGCGAGTCGGCCCCGGTTATTCGCGAGTCCGGCGGTGACTTTTCTGCCGTCACCGGCGGCACCCGCGTGCTGTCCGATTGGCTGGTGGTCAAGGTGTCGGCCAATCCAGGCGAGACCTTCCTTGACCGCATGATCTCCATGGTGGAAGGCGCCAAGCGCCAAAAGACGCCCAACGAGATCGCCCTGACCATTCTTCTGGTGGCATTGACCATCGTGTTCCTGGTCGTGACAGTGACGCTGCTGCCGTTTTCGCTGTTTTCAGTAGCCGCCGCTGGTGCCGGTTCCCCGGTCAGTATTACGGTGTTGATCGCGCTGCTGGTGTGTCTCATTCCCACTACTATTGGCGCCTTGCTGTCGTCGATTGGCGTGGCCGGCATGAGCCGCATGATGGGCGCGAACGTCATTGCCACGTCAGGCCGCGCGGTGGAAGCAGCCGGGGACGTGGACGTGCTGCTGCTCGATAAAACGGGCACCATCACCCTGGGCAATCGCCAGGCGGCCGCCTTCTTTCCTGCACCAGGTGTCAGCGAACTGCAACTGGCCGACATTGCGCAACTGGCCTCGCTGGCCGACGAGACGCCGGAAGGGCGCTCCATCGTCGTGCTGGCCAAGCAGCGCTTCAATATCCGCGAGCGCGACATGGCTACCCTCCACGCGACCTTCATTCCATTTAGCGCCAACACGCGCATGAGCGGCATTGACATCGGAGCGCGTCAGGTACGCAAGGGCGCCGCGGAAGCCGTGCGCAAGCAGGTCGAAGCACTGGGCTTGCCATACCCGCCAGAGATGCTGCGTCTGGCCGATGACGTGGCAAGGCGCGGCAGCACGCCGCTGGTGGTGGCCGACGAAGGCCGCGTGATGGGCGTGGTGGAATTGAAGGATATCGTCAAGGGCGGCATCAAGGAGCGCTTTGCCGAACTGCGCCGCATGGGTATCAAGACCATCATGATCACGGGCGATAACAAGCTGACAGCAGCGGCCATCGCCGCCGAAGCCGGGGTAGATGACTTCCTGGCCGAGGCAACGCCCGAAGACAAGCTCAAACTCATTCGCAGCTACCAGGGCGAAGGGCGCCTGGTCGCCATGACGGGCGACGGCACCAACGACGCACCCGCGCTGGCCCAGGCCGACGTAGCTGTGGCCATGAATTCGGGGACCCAGGCTGCCAAGGAAGCCGGCAATATGGTGGACCTGGACTCGAATCCCACCAAGCTGCTGGAAATCGTCGAAATTGGCAAACAGATGCTGATGACACGCGGCGCCCTGACCACGTTTTCAATTGCCAATGACGTGGCCAAGTATTTCGCCATCATTCCGGCGGCCTTCGTGGCGACCTACCCGCAACTGAAGGCACTCGACATCATGCATTTGAGTAGCCCCAATTCGGCCATCCTGTCAGCGGTGATCTTCAACGCCCTGATCATCATCGTGCTCATTCCGCTGGCGCTCAAAGGCGTGCGCTATCGGGCCATCGGCGCTGCCGCCCTCCTGCGCAGGAACATGCTGGTGTACGGCGTGGGCGGCATCGTCCTGCCGTTCGCCGGCATCAAGTTGATCGATATCGTGCTCACCGCACTGCACCTGGTTTGAAGGAGACACCCATGAAATCCCTGTTCCGTTCCGCATTCGTCCTGTTTGGCGCGCTGACCCTGGTCGTTGGTGTGCTGTATCCACTCACCGTGACAGCCATTGGCCAGTTGGCGTTTTCCGACCAGGCCAGCGGCAGTCTGATAAAACGCGACGGCAAACCGGTGGGCTCGCGTTTGATCGGTCAGGCCTTCACCTCGCCCGGCTACTTTTGGGGCCGACCATCGGCCACCGGGCCCATGCCCAATAACGCTGCGGGCAGTTCCGGCTCCAATCTTGGGCCGCTCAATCCTGCACTGGGCGCAGCGGTGAAGGACCGCGTCGCCGCGCTGCGCGCTGCCGATCCGACCAACACGGAAGCTGTGCCGGTCGACCTGGTTACGACGTCAGCCAGCGGACTGGATCCGGAAATTAGCGTGGCCGCAGCGCGGTATCAGGCAGGTCGGGTGGCGGCGGCACGGCATATGACGCCAGCGCGCATGGACGCCTTGCTGCAAGCGCACACCGCGCAGCCGCAATTAGGCTTCCTGGGCGAGGCGCGCGTGAATGTCCTGGCGCTGAATCTGGCGCTCGATAGCGAAGCGCCGGTCAAGCCCTGAGTAACGAGATGAGCATGTATCCCGACGACCGCCCCGATCCGGACGCCTTGCTGGCCAGGATGCAGTCGCAGGAGCGCACTGCCGCGCGCGGCAAGCTGCGCCTGTATTTCGGTGCGTCGGCAGGCGTGGGAAAAACCTACGCCATGCTGGGGGCCGCGCGCAAACTGCAGGGCGAGGGAAAACCGGTGTTGGTCGGTGTGCTGGAGACGCATGGAAGGCTTGAAACGGCTGCCATGTTGGCTGGGCTCGAGGTTTTGCCGCAAAAGCTGGTCAACTACCGCGACCGGGCGTTGAGCGAGTTTGACCTGGACTCCGCCCTGCGCCTGCGACCGGCGCTCATCCTGGTCGACGAACTGGCCCATACCAATGCGCCCGGCTCACGTCATCCAAAACGCTGGCAGGACGTGGAGGAGTTGCTGGACGCCGGCATTGATGTCTTCAGCACGATGAACGTGCAGCACCTGGACAGCTTGAACGATGTTGTGGGCGGCATCACCGGCATTCGGGTGCAGGAAACGGTGCCGGATACCGTATTCGACGGGGCAGACGAAGTGGTGCTGGTTGACGTACCGGCCGACGAGCTGCTGGCGCGCCTAAAAAGCGGGAAGGTCTACCAGGGCGCACAGGCCGAACGGGCATCGCGCAATTTTTTCCGAAAGGGTAACCTAATCGCCTTGCGCGAACTGGCACTGCGCCGCACTGCCGACCGCATTGAAGACGATGTGCGTGCCTACCGTGTGGAGAAATCCATTGCACCCGTATGGAAAACAGGCGGCGCCTTGCTGGCCTGCGTGGGGCCACGCGCCGGCAGTGAGCACGTTGTGCGCAGTGCTGCGCGCCTGGCTGGCCAACTTGGCGTGGACTGGCATGCCGTGTATGTGGAAACGCCTGCCCTGGAGCGAATGACCGCAGCCCGGCGCGAGCAGACCTTGATCGCGCTGCAACTGGCGCAAACGCTTGGCGCCAGTACGGCGGTCCTGGCCGGGAACGACATTGCCGATACCCTGGTGGCGTATGCACGCGACCATAATTTATCCAAGGTGGTGATGGGCAGGGCGCACGCCACCTGGCCATGGCGTACTGCGCATCAGCGCTTGCTGGCCCGTCAGGCGCCCGAAATTGACCTGATCGAAGTGGGCGCTGCCGCCCATGAAACACCTGCCGCTCCGGCAGCTACGACCAGTGTACGCGCCGTTAGCGGAAAACGGCGGGCCGGCGCTTATGCGATTGCAGCAGCGTCCAGCCTCGCGACCGCGCTGGTGGCCACGCCGCTTCTCGGCGTCCTGGACCTGGCCAACATCGCCATGCTGTTTCTGCTGGTGGTGCTATTGGTGGCAGTGCGCCTTGGCAGGGGGCCGTCGGTAGTGGCCACCTGCGTGGGCGTGGCCTGCTTCGACTTTTTCTTCGTCGCGCCGCGCTTCACCTTTGCCGTGGCCGATTTGCAGTATCTGGTGACCTTTGGCGTGATGCTTGCGGTGGGCCTGATCACCGGTCATTTGACGGCAGGCCTGCGCTTTCAGGCGCGGGTGGCGGCACATCGCGAGCGGCGCTCGCGCGCACTGTACGAGTTTGCGCGCGAGCTATCCGGCGCCCTACAAACCGAGCAGGTGTTCGACAGCACACGCGACTTCATCCAACGTACCTTTCGCGCTCGCGCCGTGCTGCTGTTGCCCGACGCGAGCGATCGCCTTGTTGCGCCGTCCACCGAGGGGGAGGCCCACGCCGGCGCACCCGACATGGGGATCGCACAATGGGCTTACGACCGTGCCCAAAGTGCAGGCCTGGGCACTGACACGCTGCCGGCCAGTCCGTTCTTTTACCTGCCGCTGGTCGCGCCCATGCGCACGCGTGGCGTACTGGCCATCGTGCCGGAGCAGCAACGCTGGATACTGATTCCCGAGCAGCGCAAGCAGCTAGACGCTTTCGCCGCCCTGGCAGCCATTGCCCTCGAACGCGTGCACTACATCGAAGTCGCGCAAGGCGCGCTGGTGAGCATGGAGTCCGAGCGCTTGCGCAATTCGTTGTTGGCGGCGCTCTCGCATGATCTACGAACTCCCTTGACCTTGTTGATTGGCTTGTCCGAGTCGCTGGTGCGGGCCAAGCCCGCCCTGGCGCCGCAATTCCACGACACGGCGCGCGTGCTGCACAGTGAAGCGCTGCGCATGAACGCCCTGGTCGGCAACCTGCTGGATATGGCGC
>JBJMVX010000209.1:0-17874 GCA_045810445.1 Massilia sp. | reverse complement strand
GCGTGAGGACCATATCGTGGAGACGTCCGCCGCGCTGTACCTGGAAAAGTCGACGCGTCATACATCGTGGCTGCGCAGCGTGGCGGGTCTCCGGTACGACTACTATCGCTTCAAGGTGGGCAGCGACCTGGCTGCCAACTCGGGCCGCAGCCAGGCCAGCCTTGCCAGCCCTTCGCTAAGCCTCATCGCCGGGCCGTGGCAGAAGAGCGAGCTGTATTTCAATGCAGGGGCGGGCTTTCACAGCAATGACGCGCGGGGCACCACGATCCGGATCGATCCTGCCAGTGGGGACGCGGTCGAACCTGTGACGCCTCTGGCACGGGCCAAGGGTATTGAAATCGGCATGCGCAGCGAGTGGGTGCCGGGGCTGCAAAGCGCGTTCTCCTTGTACCGGCTGGACTTCGATTCGGAGCTGGTGTTTGTGGGCGACGCCGGCACCACGGAGGCAGGGCGGCCGAGCCGGCGTACCGGTTATGAGTTCTCCAACTACTACAAGGCGAACAAGTATCTGACCATTGATGCGGACCTGGCGTTTGCGCGCGCGCGTTTTCGTGATGCCGACCCGAGTGGTTCGCGCATTCCTGGGGCGGTGGAGGGAGTGGCGTCGCTGGCGCTGGCGGTCGACCATGTGGGGCCGTGGTTTGGGGCGCTGCAGCTGCGTTATTTTGGACCGCGTCCGCTCATCGAGGACAACTCGGTGCGCTCACATGCGACGGCGACCTTGAATGGACGGATTGGCTATCGGCTGGCGCCGCATTTGAAGGTGGAGCTTGAAGCGTTCAATATGACGGATCGGCGTGATTCGGCGATTGATTACTATTATGCGTCACGCTTGAAGGGGGAGGCGGTGGCGAGCAGTGATGTGCACTTTCACCCGATTGAATCACGGTCGTTGCGGGTGACGCTCAATGCCGCGTTCTGAGTAAACGCGCGCGTCGCACTGCCGGGCCGCCTTTGTTTGTTCCCACCGCACACACGCCAACAACACGCCCACAACACGCCCACATCACGCCCACCTCACGCCCCAACCACTACTGCCCTTGCGAAAGCGAGGGCCCATAGTGCCTGTGGTTAGAATCACTCCTGTGCGGAGCGGAGGACGCATAGGTCCTCGCTTTCGCAAGGACAGTGATGCTGGCGGTTTGGGTACTGCTAGCTGTTTGGGTAGTGCTGGCGCTTTGGGTGATGCTGGCGGTTTGGGTACTGCTGGCTGTTTGGGTAGCGCTGGCAGTTTGGGTACTGCTGGCTGTTTCGGTGATGGTGGTTGTATCGGTAGTGACGCTGATGCGACACCCGCTTAGTTGCGTTCGCGCTCAACCCTCGTCACGCCAGCCACGCCACGCAGGTTGCGAATCAAGTGCGCCAGGTGCACCCGGTCTTTCACTTGAATCGTGAAGCGCAGTTGCGTCATCACGTGTTCGTCATCCTCGTCCATACCCACATACGAAATGTTCGCGTCGGACTCGCCGATTTCCGCCGCCACCCGCGCCAGGATGCCTTTTTCATTATTGATCAACAGGCGGATGCGGCAGTCGAAGCGGCGATTGACTTCACTGCCCCATTGCACCGCGATCCAGCGATCCGGCTCCTTGCCGCGCGCGCGCTTGGCGCTCACGCAGTCGTTGGTGTGCACGATCAAGCCCTGATCCCGGCGCAACTGGCCAATGACCTGGTCGCCCGGAATCGGCAGACAACAAGGCGCCAGCTGGACCGATACGCCTTCGCTGCCATAGATGGTCACTGGATCGAGTTCACCAGCACCCGTGTGCTGATCCGACGGCAGCGAGGCCAGGTCGTCATCGATCAAGCCAAAGATATGGCGCGCCACCAGGGCTGCCATGCGCTTGCCGATGCCGATGTCTGCATACAGCTCGTCCATCGTGTTGGCCGACGATTCGTTGAGCAGCTTCTCGATGGTCGGCGTTGGCAAATCCGGATTGATCGACAGCGACACCAGCGCCTGGGCCAATAGCTCCTGGCCCAGCTCCACCGATTCATTCAGGTTGATGGTGCGCAGGTGGTGACGGATGGCCGAACGGGCCTTGCCAGTGCGGACAAAGGCCAGCCAGGTCGGGCTGGGACGCGAATTCGGATCGGTGACGATCTCCACGATGTCGCCATTGCGCAGTTCCGTGCGCAGCGGCGCCGCTTCGTTGTTGATCTTGACCGAGACCGTATGGTCGCCAATGCCGGTGTGGATGGTGTAGGCGAAGTCCAGCGCCGTGGCGCCGCGCGGCAGCGCGATGATCTTGGACTTGGGCGTGAACACGTACACCGAATCGGGGAACAGGTCGACCTTGACGTGTTCGAGGAATTCAGCCGAGTCGCCCGTCTGCTGCTGGATGTCGAGCAGGGACTGCAGCCAGGCGTGGGTACGCTGCTGAAGGTCCGACAGGTTGGAGTCGCCGTTTTTATACAGCCAGTGCGCAGCCACGCCCGATTCGGCGGTGCGGTGCATGTCCTGGGTGCGGATCTGGAATTCGACTGGCGTGCCGTAGGGTCCAATCAGGGTGGTGTGCAGCGACTGATAGCCATTGAGCTTGCGAATGGCGATGTAATCCTTGAACTTGCCCGGCATGGGTTTGTACAAGCCGTGCAAGGTGCCCAGCGCCACATAGCAGTTGGCGAAGCTGTCGACCACGACCCGAAAGCCGTACACGTCGAGCACCTGCGAGAACGACAGGCGCTTGCTGCGCATTTTCTTGTAGATGCCGTACAGGGTCTTTTCGCGGCCATACACTTCGGCTGGCAGTTCGGCCAGCTGCAAGGTGTTCTTGACCGACTCGAGGATTTTCTTGACCACTTCGCGGCGGTTGCCGCGCGCGGCCTTCACCGCCTTGGACAGGGTGCGATAGCGCACCGGGTACAAATGGGAAAACGCCAGGTCCTGCAGTTCGCGGTAGATGTTGTTCAAGCCGAGGCGGTGGGCGATCGGCACATACACTTCCATCGTTTCGGACGCGATGCGGCGCTTTTTGGCGTCCGTCATGTGTTCGAGCGTGCGCATATTGTGCAGGCGGTCGGCCAGCTTGATGAGAATGACGCGCACGTCCGACGCCATGGCCAGCAGCATCTTGCGGAAGTTTTCCGCCTGCGCCTCGATCAGGCTTTGAAACTCGATTTTTTCCAGCTTGGACAAGCCATCAACGAGGGTAGCGACCTGGGGGCCGAAGCGCTCGATCAGTTCATCCTTCTTGACGTCCTGGTCTTCCATCACATCGTGCAGCAGCGCAGCCATGATGGCCTGGGCGTCAAGCTTCCAGTCGGCGCAGATTTCAGCGACGGCGATGGGATGGGAAATATAGGGTTCGCCCGACTTGCGGACTTGTCCAAGATGCATCTCGTCGGAAAAACGATACGCTTCCTTGACCTTCTTCAGTTCGGCGGGACTCATGTACTCGGCCAGCTTGGCCGAGAGCAGGGTGACCGACGCCACGCCAGGTGTGCTGGCGGGCGTGGCATCTTCCTGCTTGGACGCGGACCGGGGTTTGCGCGTCTTGGGCGTGCCTGGGAGTGTCGATTCCGGAGTAAGGTTCATACGCTAAGGCTACCAGAATGACGAAGGAACACGCTTGTTACAGACTACAACAACTTACATCGGGACCTTTTTGAGCATCTCGATGCCGACTTTGCCAGCAGCGATTTCGCGCAGGGCAACGACGGTAGGCTTGTCTTTGGCGTCCACTTTCGGGGTGTGACCTTGCAACAACTGACGCGCGCGATAGGTTGCAGCCAGGGTCAGCTGGAAACGGTTAGGGATGCTTTTGAGGCAATCTTCAATAGTAATGCGGGCCATCTTTACTCCTAAATAGACAATATGGTGTCTCACGATTGTTGCGCATGGATACCCAATTGGGCAAATAGCGAGGCGTTACGCGCAGCTTGCTGGGCAAAACGGCTGCGTGTCGCTCTGACAATCGCGCTCATCTCTGACAAGGCGACGTTGAACTCTTCATTGATAATAACATAGTCGAACTCCGGAGCGTGAGAGATCTCACCCCCGGCAGCGAGCAAACGGCGCTCGATGATGTGCTCTTCATCCTGGCCGCGCTTGTGCAGGCGCTCGGACAGGGCGGCAATCGAGGGCGGCAAAATGAAGACGCCAGCGGCTTGCGGGAACTGCTTTTTCACCTGGCGCGCGCCCTGCCAGTCGATTTCGAGCAGGATGTCGGTCCCGGCCCGCATTTCCTTTTCCACCATCAGGCGGCTGGTACCGTAGTAATTGCCGTGTACTTCAGCCCATTCCAGGAATTCGCCGCGTCCGGCGCGGGCGACAAAGTCTTCGGCGGTGGTGAAGTGGTATTCCTTGCCGTCTGTTTCGCCAGGACGCGGGGCGCGCGTGGTGGTCGAAATCGACAGTTGAATTCCCGGTTCTTGCGCCAGCAAGGCGTTGACCAGGGTCGATTTGCCAGCGCCCGAGGGTGCGGCGACGATGAACAGGCTGCCGGAAAATCCGATCGTAGTGGGCATGGTGTGTCCTTGTCTATATATAAGCAGTGGTGAAATGCGCAGCGCCTTCCTTCATTGTATGCGGCTGGCGCACTTCACAATGAGGGAAGGCGCCGCGCGTCCCACCCGGTCAATCAATGGGCGTGGTGTTATTCCAGGTTTTGCACCTGTTCGCGCATTTGTTCAATCAGCAGCTTCAATTCCATCGAGGCGTCCGCCAATTCCTTGACCGAGGCCTTGGCACCCAGGGTGTTCGCTTCGCGGTTCAATTCCTGCATCATGAAGTCCAGTCGCTTGCCGACCTGGCCACCTTTTTTGAGGATGTGGCGCGTTTCGGTCAGGTGGGCGGTCAGGCGCGAGAGTTCCTCGGAGACGTCAATACGGATGCCGTACAGCGTCACTTCCTGGCGAATCCGCTCGAACGCTTCCTGGCGCGTCAATGTCGACGGTGTACCGTGACCGGCCAGGCCCAATGCATCCTGCATACGTTCGATGGCTTTTTGCTGGAATTGCGCGATCACTTGCGGAATGAGCGGCGTAATGCGCTTGACGATGACGTCCATGGCGTCGATGCGCGAGATCAGCATCGCTTCGAGGGCGGCGCCTTCACGGCGGCGGCTGTCGACAAAGGCGGCCACGGTGCGGGCAGTCAGCGCGGCCACATCGGCCTGCAGCGACTCCTGTCCCACCTGGGCTTCTTCGATGACGCCGGGCCAGCGCAGCAATTCGGCCACCGTCATCTGGGGGGCAGTGGTGAAATGCTGGGTGACTTCGGTTTGCAGGCGGGCCAGGTCGGCCAGCAGCGAAGCGTTCAGCGCTTGCGAGCCCCCGGCGACCTTGCGACCGAAACTTAGACGGGCTTCTACCTTGCCGCGCGTGATTGCGGCCATAATAGCGGCGCGCAAATCCGGTTCGAGTGCGCGCAATTCGTCGTTGATGCGAAACTGCAGATCCAGAAAGCGAGAATTGACGCTCTTGATTTCAATTGTAAGGGTGCCAGCTTCGCCTTCGCTGGTGGCAACTGCGTAACCTGTCATGCTAGAAATGCTCAATGGAGTCCCCAGTTTTTATCTTTTCTTTACAAAGCACTGATTTATCCACACAATCGCCGTGTTAAGCAAGGAACCCACATGGCTGCACAAAATAACGCTCCCTTGCCCGATGGGCTAGAAATTGCCGGATATCGCATTGTAAAGAAAATTGCGTCCGGCGGGTTCAGTATTGTATATCTCGCTTATGATGCCGACGGAAACGCGGTTGCGATCAAAGAATACCTTCCCAGCGCCCTGGCGCTGCGGCAGCCGGGCGAACTCGTGCCGGTCATTTCCAAACCCAATCTGGCGGTCTTTCGGATCGGCCTGAAATGCTTTTTCGAAGAAGGCCGGGCCCTGGCCAAGATCGCCCACCCGAACGTGGTGCGGGTGTTGAATTTCTTCCGTGGCAATGAAACCGTGTACATGGTGATGGCATATGAATCAGGCCATTCACTGCAGGAGCAGATTGCGCGCCTGGGCGCCAAGGGCAGCCGCTTGAACGAAGCCTTCATTCGCCAGATTTTCATAGGCGTGTGTGCAGGCCTGCGCGAGGTGCACACCAACAAGCTGCTGCACCTGGACCTGAAACCGGCCAATATCTATTTGCGCACCGACGGCACCCCCATCGTGCTCGACTTTGGCGCGGCCCGTCAGACCTTCAATGCCGACGTGCCCAAGCTGACGCCGATGTACACGCCCGGTTTTGCGCCGCCCGACTTGTATTCGAAAACGGCGGCACTCGGCCCCTGGTCCGATATTTACAGCATAGGCGCGTCCATGTTTGCCTGCATGGCGGCGCAACCGCCGCAAGCGGCCGACCAGCGCAAGATCGAAGACAAGATGGGCGCGCACTATGCCCGCCTGGAAGAGAACTATTCGCCGGAACTGATCAAAATGGTCCAGTGGTGCCTGGAGATGGACCCGCTGGCACGTCCGCAAAGCCTGTTTGCCCTGCAAAAGGAGCTGGCCCTGCCACGCGTGCCGAAGCCGGCCAACAGTCCGGACAAGCTGGCCGGCTGGCGCGGACTGGTCGAGCGGATCGGCAAGGGCCGCAAAAAAGCCGCCAACAAAGACACTTGATTTAGAGAGCACATCATGCAATTTTCGGTATATCAGGAAAGCCAGATCGGCGGGCGCAAGGTCAACCAGGACCGGATGGGATACAGCTTCACGCGCGACGCGCTGCTGCTGGTGCTGGCCGACGGCATGGGTGGTCACCTGCGTGGCGAAGTCGCCGCCTCCATCTTCATGCAAACCATGTCGACCCTGTTCCAGCAAAACGCCACGCCCTACGTGAAAAAGCCCGAGCGCTTTCTGGAAGAAGCCTTCATGGAAGCGCACCACGAAATTCACCGCTACCGCGCCGCCAACAACCTGCCCGACACGCCGCGCACCACGGCTGTCGCCTGCCTGATCCAGCACAATATCGCGACCTGGGCCCACTGCGGCGACTCGCGCCTGTACTGGATGCGGCGCGGCCAGATTTTGGGCCGCACGCGCGACCACTCGCACATCGAGCATTTGATCGACAAGGGCCTGGCCGATCCGTCCGAGCGCGCCACCCACCCGGACCGTAACAAGCTCTATAACTGTATCGGCGCTTCCTCGCTGCCGCGCGTGGACATTGCGCGCCCGGCCAGCCTGCAGGCCGGCGACGTGCTGATGCTCTGCTCGGACGGCTTGTGGGCCATGCTGTCGGACGAAGACCTGGCGCACCGCCTCAACACCCAGACCATCGTGCGCGCCATCCCCGACATGATCAGCACCGCCACGGCGATTGCCGGCGAAAAGGGCGACAACGCCACGGCCCTGGCCATCATGTGGCAGGGCACACCGGAAGTGGAAAAGGCAGGCGTGGTATCGGCCGACATGGCCACGGTCATCTCGACCATGATGCTGCCCGATAACCTGGTCAGCACCACCATCCAGGCCAACACCGAGCCGGAAAGCCCGAGCGAAGTGGACGCCTTCAATGACGACGAAATCGAAAAAGCGATTGCCGAAATTCGCGGCGCGATCGAAAAGTCGTCCCAGATCATCAAATAACGAGTAAGGCAGCACATGTCGCAGCAAAAGAGTTTTGAGTCCCGTCCTAGTGGCCGCGCCGTCGACCAGTTGCGCGCTATTCGCCTGACGCGCCAGTACACCAAGCACGCCGAAGGGTCGGTGCTGATTGAATGCGGCGACACCAAGGTCATTTGCACGGCCAGTATCGAAGACAAGGTTCCCGGTTTTTTGAAGGGCAAAGGGCAGGGCTGGATGACGGCCGAATACGGCATGCTGCCGCGCTCGACCCACACCCGCATGGACCGCGAAGCGGCGCGTGGCAAGCAGTCAGGCCGCACCCAGGAAATCCAGCGCCTGATTGGCCGCTCGCTGCGCGCAGCGTTTGACCTGCAAGCGTTTGGAGAACGCACGCTGCAAATTGACTGCGACGTACTGCAGGCCGATGGGGGCACGCGCACCGCCTCGATCACCGGCGCCATGGTCGCCGCCTATGATGCCTTCAACGGCCTGGTCGCGCGCGGTGTGCTGCCGGCAGTGCCGGTCAAGAGTTTTGTGGCCGCCATTTCGGTCGGCGTGTACCAGGGCATGCCGGTGCTGGACCTGGACTACATTGAAGACTCAGGCTGCGACACCGACATGAACGTGGTGATGACCGACGCCGGTCACTTCATCGAAGTGCAGGGCACGGCTGAAGGCGCCGCGTTCGACCGCGCCGGCATGAACCGCCTGCTGGACCTGGCACAGGGCGGCATTGCCGACTTGATCGCCCTGCAGAAACAAGCACTGGGAATCTGAAACAGCAGGACAGGCGCGGTAAAATACGGTCTTCAGCCTTTCCACTGCAGACCATGACCCAACGCCTGATCCTCGCTTCCAACAACGCCGGCAAACTCAAGGAATTCTCCGAAATCCTCGGTCCGATCGGCTTCACCTTGCACCCGCAGGGCGAATTCAATGTCCCCGAAGCGGAAGAGCCGCACGCCACCTTTGTTGAAAATGCGCTGGAAAAGGCGCGTCATGCCGCACGGCTGACTGGCTTGCCGGCGCTGGCGGACGACTCTGGCGTGTGCGTCAATGCCTTTGGTGGTGCGCCTGGCGTATGGTCGGCGCGCTTTGCGGGCGAGCCAAAATCGGACGCGCGCAACAACGAAAAAATGATCGCCGACCTGGCCGCGCATGCCGACAAATCGGCCTATTACTATTGCGTGCTGGTGTATGTGCGCCATGCGAACGATCCGCAACCAGTGATCGCCGACGGTCGCTGGAATGGCGAGATCACGCCCGAAGCGCGCGGCAGCAACGGCTTTGGCTACGATCCTCACTTCTTCATTCCCTCCCTGGGCAAGTGCGTGGCCGAATTGAACCCGGCTGAAAAGAACGCGCTGTCGCACCGTGGCCAGGCCTTGCGCGCACTGGTGGAAAAGCTGAAATGATTCCGATCAAGGTGATCAAGGACGCAGCGGCGCCGGCGCCCCGTTCGCCGGCGGCCAGCGCCCTGCAATACCTGCAGCCCGGCGCGCTGAACCTGTCGGCCTTGCCACCGCTGTCCCTGTACATCCACTTTCCCTGGTGCGTGCGCAAGTGTCCCTATTGCGACTTCAATTCGCACGAGGCGCGCGGCGAATTTCCGGAAGAAGAATACCTCGACGCCGTGCGCCTGGACCTCGAACAGTCGCTGCCACTGATCTGGGGCCGCAAGATCTACACCATCTTCATCGGCGGCGGCACGCCGAGCCTGATGTCGGCCAAGGGCCTGGACCGCTTGCTGTCGGACGTGCGCACGCTGCTGCCGCTGGACGGCGCCTGCGAAATCACGATGGAAGCGAACCCCGGCACCTTCGAGGCCGAAAAATTCAAGTCCTTCCGTGCCAGCGGCATCAACCGCCTATCGATTGGCATACAGAGCTTCAATTCACGCCACCTGCAAGCGCTCGGCCGCATCCATGACGGTGACGAAGCGCGCCGCGCGATCGACATTGCGCACGCCAATTTCGACAACTTCAACCTGGACCTGATGTACGCGCTGCCTTCGCAGACGCTGGGCGAGGCGAAGCAGGACCTGGACACGGCGCTCGCGTTTGCGCCGCCCCACTTGTCGCTCTATCACCTGACGATGGAGCCGAACACGCTCTTTGCCAAGTACCCGCCGGCGTTGCCCGACGACGACGCCAGCGCTGACATGCAGGACATGATCGCCAGCGAAACCAAGGCGGCCGGCTTTGAACAGTACGAGGTGTCGGCCTACGCCCAGCCCGGCCGCAAGGCGCGCCACAACCTTAACTACTGGGAGTTTGGCGACTACCTGGGCATCGGCGCTGGCGCCCACTCGAAGATATCGTTCCCGCACCGGGTGCTGCGCCAGGCGCGCTACAAGCAGCCCAAGGCATTCATGGAAGCTGCGCGGGCCGGCAACCCGGTCCAGGAAGAACACGAAATTTCGCGCGCCGACATGGGCTTCGAATTCATGCTTAACACCCTGCGTTTGACCGGTGGCTTCTCGCCCAATCTGTTTGGCGAGCGCACCGGCATGGGTATCAACGCCATCGACCAGGCGCTCAACGAGGCCGAAGCGAAGGGCTTGCTGTATCGCGACCATAAACTCATCCGCCCGACCGAGCTTGGGCAACGTTTCCTGAACGACTTGCAGCAGATGTTTCTCGGCGAATGAGGCGCGCATTTACTGGTGATTTCGTATCCATCAGAAAATTTTTGTTGTTTTTCTGAATCCGGTCACGGATCTCCTGCGTAAATGCATTTGGTTTTACATCAAATGCAACAACAAACCAGGGGATCCTCTTGCAAAAATTACAAACAAAACAATGGTTACTGGCCGCTGCCTGCGTGATGGCAGTGCAGGGCGCGCACGCCCAGGACATGGGCAAACTGCTTGCCACGGGCGGCGTGAGCCAGATCGAAGGCGCTGGCGGTGGCGGATTGACGCCATGGGCGCTGATCACCAGCTATGGCACCTCGGACAGCTATGGCGCCAACGCGCACGCCACGCGGGTGGTCACCCACGACTATGCGCTATCGAGCTACGGCGTGGCTGTTGGCATTGCCGACCGGGTCGAGCTGTCGCTGGCCACCCAGGAATTTACCGGTGACCTGGCGCCTCTGGATCAGCTATCGATCAAGCAGGACATTTTTGGCGTCAAGGTGCGCGTGGCCGGCGACGCCGTGTATGACCAGTTCTCGTGGATGCCACAGATTGCCGTCGGTCTGCAATACAAGCGCAACAAGGGTATCGATGGCCTGGGCGCGCTGGGCGTGACCAAGGTGACGCAGTTGGGCGCTACCAAGGAAAGCGGGACCGATGTCTATGTGTCGGCCACCAAGCTGTATTTGGCACAGAGCCTGCTGCTCAATGGCACGCTGCGTTTCACCAAGGCCAACCAGATGGGCATTCTCGGTTTCGGCGGCGACAAGAAGGACAAGTACGAACCCATGTTCGAGGCATCGGCGGCCTATCTGCTCACGCGCAAACTGGTGATCGGCGCGGAATACCGCATGAAGCCGAACAACCTCACGGTGGACAATGAGCGCTCCTACAAGGATGTGTTCCTGGCCTACTTCCCGAACCGAAATCTGTCGCTCACGGCCGCTTACGTGGACCTCGGTGACATCACCATCTTCAATCCGAAAAAGCAGCGTGGCTGGTATTTGTCGGCCCAAGTTGGTTTCTGATCCCCTTTTGAAAGCGACATCATCATGACTTTGCATACTCTCATCAAACGCGCCAGCCTCATGCTGGCCATGGCCACCGCCTTCTTTTGCGCAGTGCCGGCCCAGGCCGCTGACGACACCCTGTACCAGCAACTGGGCGGCCAGCCTGGCATCGACAAGATCGTGGCCGAGTTCGTGCCCATTATTTTGGCGGACGAGCGCATCAACAGTTTTTTCAAGAAAACCGACATGAAAAAACTCAGCGTGCTGCTGGGCGAGCAGTTTTGTCAGCTTGCGGGCGGCCCGTGCACCTACAGCGGGCGCGACATGGTCGCTGCCCACGACGAGATGGGCGTGAAGTCGGCCCATTTCAATGCCCTCGCAGAAGACTTGCAGATTGCCATGGAACATAGCAAGATAGCTACATCGGCATCGAATCAGCTGATCGCCAAGCTGGCGCCGATGCAGCGCGCGGTGGTGCGCTAAGACAACCACCCGTCCCGGACGGGCTCAGACCAGGAGTGCATAGTGAAACGACGTGATTTTTTGACCACTGCAGGGGCGGGTGCGGCGGGCTTGCTGCTGCCAGCGACGGTGTTTGCACAGAAAAAGCCAGCGGCGGCAGCATCGGCTGCTGCTTCGGCGGCGGCGCCGACCGGTCCCTATGTGCTCAAGGGCGTGGATGTGGCAGGCAAGCCAATCAATCTGCAGGACTATCTGGGCAAAGCCTGTCTGGTGAGTTTTTTCACGGCCGAATGCATCCCGTGCACCAATGATTTGCGCTTGATGCGTGAATTTTACGGTGCCAACAAGTCGCGCAACTATGTCAACATCGGCGTGAATCTGGACGTCGACAAGAATGAGTTGGTGCAGTACATAGACTTGTTGAAAGTGACCATTCCGGTGGCCCAGCATTTCCCTATCGCGTGGCGCAATGCCAAAGGCCACACGGACAATTTTGGGGCCATCACCTCGCAGCCGACGCACTTCCTGCTCGACAAGGAGCACAAGCTGGTGGTGCGCCGCAATGGCATTTTCAAGGCCAGCGACTGGGATGATCTCTGGACGAATCTGGACTGAACACACACACTGTCCTTGCGAAAGCGAGGACCCATGCCACGCAAACTCAGAGCAATTGTTGTTCACTGAGCTAAGGTGGTATGGGTCCTCGCCTTCGCAAGGACAGTGGGGTGGCTGCCGTCAGCCTATTGCCGGACCATCCCACCACCCAACACCCGATACAAGGTCACCTGGTTTTGCAGCCGCTGCAAATTGGCCTGCACCGCCGCCTGCTGCGCACTAAACAAGGACCGCTGCGCATCGAGGAAATCCAGATAGCTCGCCGCCCCGTTCTGGTAGCGCAGCTCCGACAACTTGAAGCGCTCCGCTTCCGCCGCTTCCACCGCACGCTGCGCACGCAACTGCTCACTGTAGGTCGCCTGTCCTGCCAGCGCATCGGCCACTTCCCTGAACGCGGTCTGGATCGACCTTTCGTACTGGGCCACGGCGATATCGCGCCCAGCCTTGGCGCTGGCCAGGTTAGCGTTGTTGCGTCCATAGTCAAATAGCGGCAGCAGCAACTGCGGCGCAAACGACCAGGCAAACGAGCCGCTCTTGAACAAGCCGCTCAGTTCATTGCTGGCGCTACCAGCACTGCCAGTGAGCGTGATGCGCGGGAAAAAGGCTGCGCGCGCGGCGCCGATATTGGCGTTCGCACCGATGAGCTGCTGCTCGGCAGCGCGTATGTCCGGCCTCACCGTCAGCAAATCCGATGGCAATCCTGCAGGCAGTTCGCGCAGCTCGGTCGCTGTCAGCGCCGTGCTGGACGTGGCCATGGCCGGCAGGGGCTGACCCACCAGCAGTGTGAGCAGGTTCAGATCCTGGGCCTTCTGGCGCTGCTGCTGCGCCAAGGTCACGCGCGCACTGTCGACTAGCGACAGGCCTTGCTCCAAGTCGAGCTTGGAGAGTACGCCATTGTCGTATTTGAGCTGAATGAGCTTGAGCGATTCGAGGCGACCTTCCAGTGTTTGCTGGGTCAATGCCAGCAACTGTTCGTCAGCCAGCGTAGCCAGGTAGGCATTGGCGACCGACGCAATCAGGCTGATTTGCGTGGCATTGCGCGCTTCTTCCGTGGCCAGGAACTGTGCCAGTCCCGCGTTGCTCAAACTGCGCACACGACCGAACAGATCGAGTTCATAAGAGCTCACCACCACGCCACCGGTGTACACACTGGTGATGCTGCCATTGGCGCCTGGCGTGCGGCTGCCCGTCACGCCCAACCCCACCGTCGGCAGCAAATCAGCGCGCCGCACCTGGTACTGGGCGCGCGCCTGTTCGATATTTGCAATCGCAACGCGCAAGTCGCGGTTATTCGTCAGTGCCATGCCGATCAACTGCTTGAGGCGGGCGTCGGTGAAGAACTGTTCCCACGCCAGTTGCGCGGCGGCCTGGCTGGCACTTGCACTCGTATCGGGGAAGCTGGCGGCGACCGGTGCGGCAGGGCGCTGGTAGTTTGGCGCCAGCGACGTGCAGCCGCCCAGCGCCATGGCCAGCGCCAGCGGCGCAGCAAGGTGTGTCAATGTTTTAGTCATGTTTTTTTACCTCGACTGCTGGAACGGTGCCTGCATCTTCATGCGCATATTTCTTGCGTTGCCGCTCGCTGCCCTTGAACAAACGGCGCACCACCACGAAGAACACGGGCACGAAGATCACGCCCAGCGAGGTGGCCGTGATCATCCCGCCCATCACGCCAGTACCGATGGCGCGCTGGCTGGCCGATCCCGCGCCGCCGGCCACCACCAGTGGCAGCACGCCCAGGATAAAGGCGAGGGAGGTCATGAGAATCGGTCGGAAGCGCAAATGGCAAGCTTCGATGGCAGCTTCGGCCAGACTGCGTCCCTGCGCCTGCAGGTCCTTGGCAAATTCAATAATCAGCACCGCGTTCTTCGCGCCCAGACCAATGATGGTAATCAGGCCCACCTTGAAGTACACATCGTTCGGATAGCCGCGCAAGGTGGCGGCCAGCAGCGCGCCAAACACACCAAACGGCACCACCAGCAGCACAGCCACCGGAATCGACCAGCTTTCGTACAGGGCGGCCAGGGCCAGGAAAACGGCCAGCAGTGCAAAGCCTAGCAACACGAAAACCGTGGAGCCGGACAGTTTTTCTTCGCGTGACTGGCCGGTCCACTCGTAAGCGAACCCTGGCGGCAGTTGGGCTGCCAGCTTTTCCATTTCATCCAGGGCTTCACCGGTACTGTGGCCAGGCGCGGCGTCGCCGGCCAGGCGCATGGTGGAGTAGCCGTTGTAGCGCACTGTCTGCATCGGCCCCGTGATCCAGCGTGTGGTGGCAAAAGCGGAGAGCGGCACTTGCTGGCCGCGCGTGTTGACGGCGTACAGGCGCAGCAGATCGGCCGGCTGCATGCGCGATGGCGCATCGGCCTGCACCACAACACGCTGCAGGCGGCCGGCGTTGGGGAAGTCGTTGATGTAGGCCGAACCAAGCGCGGTGGAGATGGCATTGTTGATCGCGTCAAAGCTCACGCCGAGGGCATTGGCCTTGTCGCGGTCGATATCGAGCTGCACCTGGGGCGCGTCTTCCAGACCTTCCGGACGCACCCCGGCCAGGATTTTGCTGTTGGAAGCGAGGCCCATCAACTGATTGCGTGCTGCCAGAAGCGCCGCGCGTCCCTGGTCGCCCCGGTCCTGCAGGCGGAACGAGAATCCGGTGCCACGTCCCAGTTCGGGAATTGGCGGCGGGCTGATGGCGAAGATGAAGGCATCACGCACCGCTGCCATGCGCCCGCTGATGCGGTTGGCCACGTCGGTGGCGCTATGGCCTTCGCCCTTGCGCTCTTTCCAGTCCTTGAGCGTGATGAAGCCAAGCGCCATGTTCTGGCCCTGGCCTGAAAAGCTGAAGCCCTGTACGCCGACCATGCTGGAGACTTCCGGCTGCTTGAGGATGAAGTCTTCTGCTTCACGCAGCGCGATGCCGGTGCGTTCCAGCGTGGCACCCGGTGGCAGCTGGAAGTTGGCGATGATGTAGCCCTGGTCTTCGTTCGGCAGGAAGGAGTTCGGCATCTTGCTGAAGTTAAATCCCACCAGAATGATCACGCCGACGAAGACGATCAGCGCGCGCCCGGTATGGCGCAGCACCTTGGCCACGAAACCTTCGTAGTTCTTGGCCGTGCGCGTGAAGCCGCGATTGAACCAGCCAAAGAATCCCGACTTGGCATGGTGGTGACCTGCTTCCACCGGTTGGAGCAAGTGGGCGCACAAGGCTGGCGTGAGCGAGAGCGCCAGGAAGGCCGAGAACAGGATGGACGAGACCATCACCGCCGAGAATTGGCGGTATATGTTGCCCACCGCACCGGCAAAGAAAGCCAGCGGCACAAACACCGATACCAGCACCACGGTCACGCCGATGATGGCGCCGGAAATCTGGCCCATTGCCTTGCGCGTCGCTTCCAGCGGCGGCAAGCCTTCTTCGCTCATGATGCGTTCAACGTTTTCAACGACCACGATGGCATCATCGACGACGATACCGATCACCAGCACCATGCCGAACATGGTCAGCACGTTGATCGAGTAACCCAGGGTCAGCAGCATGGCCAAGGAACCTAGCAGGGCCACCGGCACCACGATGGTTGGAATGATCGTGTAGCGGAAGTTCTGCAGGAACAGATACATCACGAGGAACACCAGGATCACCGCTTCAATCAGCGTTTCCACCACCTGCTTGATGGAGATGTCGATGAAGGCCGAGCTGTCGAATGGCACTGCGTACTGCATGCCGGTCGGGAAATAGCGCGACAACTCGTTCATGCGCTGGCGTACCAGCTTGGCAGTTTCCAGCGCGTTGCCGGTAGGCGAGAGCTGGATGCCGATACCGGTTGAGGGTTTGCCGTTCAGACGGGCCGAGGTGGAGTAGCTCTGGCCGCCAATCTCGATGCGGGCCACGTCCTTCAGGCGCACGGTGGAGCCGTCCGGATTGGCGCGCAGCACGATGTTGCCGAACTCCGCGATACTGCTCAATTGCCCGGTCACCACCACCGTAGCGGTGATGGCTTGGCCGCCGACATTGGGCAAGTCGCCAATAGTGCCCGAGGCTACTTGCGCGTTCTGGGTGCGAATGGCGTTGTTGACGTCGGTCGGCGACAGGTTGTAGCCCACCAGCTTGGCCGGATCGATCCAGATGCGCATGGCTTTTTCCGTGCCGAACAACTGCGCCTGTCCCACGCCGGGGATGCGCTGGATTTCCGGCAGCACGGTGCGCGAAGCATAGTCACCGAGCGCGATCGGATCCCATTTCGGATCGTTCGACGACAGAATCGTAAACATCAGGAAGTTGGCGCGCGCCTTGTCCACGCGCACGCCTTGCTGCACCACCGCCTGCGGCAGGCGCGGGGTCGCGCGTCCCAGGCGGTTTTGCACGTCGACCTGGGCCAGGTCGGCATTGGTGCCGGTCTCGAAGCTGAGCGTGATGGTGCCGGTGCCGTTGGCCTGGCTGATCGACTCCATGTAGATCAGGCCGGGCGAGCCGTTCATTTCGCGCTCGATGACGCTGATGACACTGTCTTCCAGGGTCTGGGCCGATGCGCCTGGATAGGCGGCAGTAATGACGATGGACGGTGGCGCAACTGCCGGGTACTGCGCAATCGGCAGCTGGGTGATGGCAACCGCGCCCACCACCATGATGAATAATGCGATCACCCACGCAAAAATGGGGCGGTCAATGAAGAAACGGGCCATATGACTATCCTGTGTTGATGATTAGCGGCTGGCCGAAGCGGCGGCTGCAGCGGGCGCTGCTGCCGGGCCCGCGTTGCTTGCCTGCTGGGCAGGCGTCCATGGCACAGGCTTGACCGGCGCGCCAGGCGCCTGCATTTTCTGGAAGCCATCGACGACTACTTGCTCGCCTGCCTTCAGGCCGTCCAGGATGATCCATTTGCCGTTTTGCAGATTGCCGACCTTGACGGGACGCGGACCGGGCTTGCCATCGGCGCCGACCACGATGACGGTGTCACCCTGGCTGCCACGCGTGACAGCCTGCTGCGGCACCAGGATGGCTGATGGCAGTTCCGCCTGCGAAATGCGCACGCGGACATATTGGCCAGGCAAGAGCGCACCGTCCTGGTTCGGCACTTCAGCGCGCAGGGTAATCTGGCCCGAGGTTGGGTCTACGCTCACGTCCGAGAACAGCAACTTGCCCTTGTGGGCCAGTTCCGTGCCGTCGTCCAACACCACCGTCACCGGCAGCGCATTGGTATTGGCCAACTTGATGCCAGCGGCCTTGCGCAATTGCTGCAGTTCAGTGGCCGACTGGGTGAAGTTGACGAACACGCTGCTCGTTTGCTGGATCAGTGCCAACTGGGTCGCCTCGGTCGCGCTCACCAATGCGCCTTCGGTCACCAGCGCGCGGCCGATATGACCGGCAATCGGCGCGGTCACATTGGCGTAGCCCGCGTTGATCTGCGCGATCTGGACCGCGGCGCGGTTGGCGGCCACATCGGCCTCGCCCTGCTTGGCAGCAGCAACCACGTTGACGTATTCCTGCTTGCTTACCGCGTTCGCCTCAACCAGGGGCTTGTAGCGCGCGGCCTGGGCGGCGGCCTGGGACAAGTTCGCTTCCGCTTTCGCCAGGGCTGCACGCGCGCTGGCCAGTGATGCCTGGTAAGGCGCGGGATCAATTTGGTACAGCAACTGGCCGGCCTTGACCTCG
>JBJMVX010000208.1:0-11476 GCA_045810445.1 Massilia sp. | reverse complement strand
GATCTGGCGAATTTCTGAGCCACATTTCCGGCAAGGTACTCCAGTACGATCATAGACGAAATATGTCTGTTGGAAATAGCCTGATTGGCCATTCACGGCAATAAAATCACGCAAAGTGCTGCCTCCCTGCACAATTGCCTCGGCCAGGATGGTACGGATGGCCTCGGCGAGCTTGTCATAACGTTCACGTCCTATGCGCGCAGCCGAGGTTTTCGGGTTGATTCCAGCCCTGAACAGGCTCTCGCAAGCGTAGATATTGCCCACGCCGACCACGATGTCGCCAGCGAGCAGCACTTGCTTGATGGGGGCGGAGCGGCGCCGCGTTTCGCGGTGCAACAGCTCGCCCGACAACTGGTCCGTCAGCGGCTCCACGCCCAAGCCGCGCAGCAGCACATGCTGTTCCAGCTCGCCTTCGTCGATGCCGTGCCAGAGCACGGCGCCAAAGCGGCGCGGATCATTCAAGCGCAGTACCTGCTGGCCGGCCGGGTCATTGATGACGAGATCAAAATGATCATGTTTCTTCGGCGGCGTGGCAGCAGGCAGCACGCGCAGATGGCCGGACATGCCCAGGTGGATGATCAGGGTGCCATGGGCAAAACCAATCAGCAGGTATTTGCCGCGCCGGCCCGTATGCGTGATGGTGGTTCCCGCAAGCAGGGCAGGCAGGGCGGGCGGGAAGGGCCAGCGCAGGCCGTCGCGCCGCAGCAGGACGCGTTCGACGATGCGCCCTTCGATATGCGGGGCGACGCCGCGCCGCGTGACTTCGACTTCTGGCAGTTCTGGCATGGGACGTTAGGCGTTGTTGGTGGTGTTAGCGTGAAGGCAGGCGTAGAATTGCTAGCACTGCTGTCATTCTGGAATTGCCTTGAAAAACGCTTTCGCCATTGTAACCCTGTCGGGCCTCCTCGCCGCGTGCGCAAGCGTGCCGTCCGTGCCACCGCCTGCGCCTGCCGTGCTTGCCGAGGAGCGCATCGAAGCGATGCCGGACCCCAGCTTTGCCGCTGACGCCGACGAAGAGACGTCGTCGTCCGAGGCCGGCCTGCCCAAGGTGGTGCTGACCAAGGACATGCTGTTTCGCCTGATGAAGGCCGAACTGGAGCTGCAGAACGGCCAGTGGCAGGGGCCCTACATGACCATGCTGGGCCTGGCCCAGCAAACGCGCGACCCGCGCCTGGCCCAGCGCGCTGCCGACATTGCGGTCGCCGCCAAGCAGACTGGCGAAGCCACAGTGGCCGTGCGTCTGTGGCGCGAACTGGCGCCCACCTCCGAAGAAGCGTCCCAGTACTACGTGGGCCTGGCGCTGTTGTCGGACGATCTGGACGAGGTAGGCCGCATTTTCGCCCAGCGCCTCAAGGATGCGGGATCGGCTGCCCGTGGCGCCACCATGTACCAGGTCCAGCAATATCTGCTGCGCGCGCATGATAAGGCGGCTGCGGATGCGCTGCTGGTGCGCCTGCTGGCGCCTTACCAGGATACCTTCGAAGCCCACGTGCTGCTGGCGCAAAGCGCTGCCGGGCGCGGTGACCAGCCAGGCGCGCTGGCGCATGCCAAAGCGGCCATGGCGCTGCGTCCCGACGCGGAAATCGGCATCCTCACGCTGGCACAGATCACCACCGACCAGGACGAAGTGGACCGTCTGCTGGCCGCCTTCCTGGCTGCCAATCCCGGATCGCGCGAAGTGCGCGCCGCTTACGCCCGCGTGCTGGTCGGTCAAAAGCAGTTCGACGCGGCGCGCAAGCAGTTCGCGCTCATGCTGGCGGACCAACCCGAGAACTCGGGCACCCTGTACGCGCTGGGCATCCTGTCCATGCAGCTCAACGACAATGCCGGTGCCGAGCGTTATTTCGAGCGCTTCATGGCAGTCGCCGACAAGGATGGCGGCGCCGAACGCGACCCGGGCAGGGTACTGCTCATTCTCTCTAGCCTGGCGGAAGATAGAGGCGACCTGGTCAGCGCAAGCCGCTGGCTGGCCCAGGTCGACGAGGAAGATCCAGGCAATTATTTTGCCGCCCAACTCAAACGGGGCCAATTGCTGGCGGCACAGGGCGACCTGGCAGGCGCGGAAAAATTGTTCGCCGCCCTCAAGACGGACGAGCCGCTGCAGCAGGCGCAAATCGTGGCCGCGCGCGCCCAGTTGCTGCGCCAGGCTGGCGACAGCGAGGGCGCGTTTGCGGTCCTGGCCGATGGCGCCAAACGCTATCCGCTCAATCCCGACCTGCTCTACGACTACGCGCTCATCGCTGAAAAAACTGGTCGCATGGATATCATGGAAGCGAGCCTGCGCGCCGTGATCGAACAGGCGCCCGACAACCACCATGCCTACAACGCGCTTGGCTATTCGCTGGCCGAACGCAATGTCCGCCTGCCCGAGGCGCTGGCCTTGATCGACAAGGCGCTCAAAATGGCGCCGGGCGACCCCTTCATCATGGACAGCATGGGATGGGTCCAATATCGACTGGGTAACCTCGATGCTGCCGAAGCAAATTTGCGCCAGGCTTACGCGCTGCGCAATGATGCGGACATTGCCGTTCACCTCGGGGAAGTGCTGTGGCACAAGGGACGCAAGGCCGATGCGCAAAAATTGTGGCGTGATGCCAGGGCGCGTGATCCCAAGAACGACACGCTCAAGAGTACACTCGCGCGCCTGCACACCAGCCTGTAAGCCTCGGGCCGCCGGCCGCGGCAGTGTCGTGCACCTGCCGGCCTGCGCGATGGGCGATAATGCGATCCTGTACTTTTGCTCCGGACTTCTTTCATGCTCAACAAATCGCTGTTTCCTGCCTTGCTGATCGCCTGTGCCGTGCTGGCCGGTTGCGCCACCACCAGCGGCCCCCTGTCGCAAACCCAGGTCGGCGCCTACCGCGATGCCATCGACCTGACTGGCCGTTTGCTGGTGAACTTTGAAAAAGATGGCAAGCCGGACACGATTTCCGTGAAATTCACTTGGGCCCAGACCACGGCTGCCGTCGATGCCGCCTTGCTCTCGCCGCTAGGCCAGACCGTGGCCAAGATCAAGGTCACGCCCGAGGCTGCCACGCTGACCCAGGGCGAACGTGCTCCGCGCGTGGCGCGCGACATCAACACCCTGACCGCCCAAACCCTGGGCTGGCCGCTGCCGGTGGACGGCATGCGCGACTGGCTGCAAGGCTATGCCACCGCTGCCGACGGCAAGCGCTTTGCTGCCTCGCCCGCCAACAATGTGGTCACCACCAATGACGGCTGGACCCTGACTTTCGTAAGCTGGCAGGATGCCAAGGCGGCGCTGCCTGTGCCCAAGCGCATCGACGCGCGCCGCCCGGCCAGTGCCATTGGGGGTGAACTGGCGCTGCGTATCGTGCTCGATCAGCAAAGTTGATGATGGGGCAAACTTCGCTGCATCACTGCCCGGCGCCGGCCAAGCTCAATTTGTTCCTGCACGTGAACGGACGCCGTGCCGACGGCTATCACCTGCTGCAAACGGTGTTCCAGTTGATCGACCATGGCGACCTGCTGCATTTTGACCTGCGCCGTGATGGCCAGATCCGGCGCAGCACCGAGGTCGCCGGCGTGCCGGAAGCGCAGGACTTGATCGTGCGCGCATTGACGCTGCTGCAGACGGAACATTGTCGCCATCACGCAGTCCAACCCGGCATCGATGTGGCGATTGAGAAAATCCTGCCCATGGGTGGCGGCCTGGGCGGCGGTTCGTCCGACGCCGCGACCGCGCTGATGGTGGCCAACCGCCTATGGCAAACGGGCCTGACGCGCGCCGAACTGATGGCCCTGGCCTTGCCGCTGGGGGCAGATATTCCGTTTTTTATTTTTGGCGAAAATGCCTTTGCCGAAGGCGTCGGCGAAGACCTGCAAGCGGTGGCCACGCCCGATTGTTGGTACGTCGTCATCGAACCCGACGTTGCTGTGCCTACTGCGGCAATATTTTGTGCCGAGCATTTGACAAGGAACACGAAACCCGTCAGAATAGCGGACTTTTCCAGGCACCTGATGAGTCGAACAGACTTGACGGAGTTCGGAAGGAACGACTTGCAGGCAGTAGCGTCCAGCTTGTTCCCGCCAGTAGCACAAGCGGTCGAATGGTTGGGAGCTTACGGCGATGCCAGGATGACAGGTTCCGGAGCGTGCGTGTTTTGTGCGTTTTCCAGCGAAGTCGAGGCCGATCTTGCGCTGGCAAACATGCCCGCAAAATGGACCGCCTGGAAGGCCCGTGCACTGGCACGGCACCCGCTGGAAACCGTGTTGCAAGATGTTGGCGTTATAGAATAAAATTTGGCTTGCCGTTAGTTTTGACGATAAAATGCGTCACAGTGACGACAAGCAGTCAGTTGCGTAGGGGAATCGCCAAGCTGGTTAAGGCACTGGATTTTGATTCCAGCATACCAAGGTTCGAATCCTTGTTCCCCTGCCATTCGTTTTGCCTGATCTGTCGATGCGTAGTCAGTGTCCAGCAGGCGAACTCGGTGGCCTCGCTCTCGCGAGTCATCCTTTAGTACAAGCGGCAACTGGTCAATCTGGTTGTCGACATTCAAGAAATCAACGCTTACCTCTTGGGACTCCCATGGCTTACGAAAACCTGATGGTTTTTACCGGCAACGCTAACCCGGCGCTGGCAGAAGGAGTCGCAAAAAACCTCGGCATTCCACTTGGCAAAGCTGTCGTGTCCAAGTTTTCGGATGGCGAAGTCATGGTCGAGATCAACGAAAACGTGCGCGGTAAAGACGTCTTCGTCCTGCAGTCGACCTGTGCCCCCACCAACGACAGCCTGATGGAAATCATCCTGATGGTCGACGCCTTGAAGCGCGCCTCGGCTGGTCGTATCACTGCTGCCATTCCCTACTTCGGCTATGCGCGCCAGGACCGTCGTCCACGTTCGGCCCGCGTCGCGATTTCGGCCAAGGTCGTGGCCAATATGCTGGAAAAAGCCGGCGTCGAGCGCGTCCTGATCATGGATCTGCACGCAGACCAGATCCAGGGCTTTTTCGATATCCCGGTTGACAATATTTATGCTTCGCCAATTTTGCTGGGCGACCTGCAAAAGCGCAACTACGACGATCTGCTGGTAGTTTCGCCTGACGTAGGCGGCGTGGTGCGCGCACGTGCTCTGGCCAAACGCCTCGGTTGCGACCTGGCCATCATCGACAAGCGCCGCCCGAAGGCGAACGTGTCGGAAGTGATGAATATCATTGGTGAAGTGGAAGGCCGTAACTGCGTGATCATGGATGACATGGTCGACACTGCGGGCACCCTGACCAAGGCCGCCGAAGTGCTCAAGGAGCGCGGCGCCAAGAAAGTGATTGCATATTGTACCCACCCGGTGCTGTCCGGCCCGGCGATTGACCGCATTGCGGCCTCGCCCCTGGATGAACTGGTTGTGACCGACACCATTCCGCTGTCCGCAGCAGCCCTGGCTTGCAGCAAGATCCGCCAGCTGACCTGCGCTCCTTTGCTGGCCGAGACGTTCAAGCGGATCAGCAAGGGTGACTCGGTGATGTCGCTGTTTATCGACTGAACTGTCGACTGAACCGGTAGCAGGTATTGCCAACGTCGTCCCCGCCAACGCGGGCACGGCGTTCGTCGTTTTTCCGGACGTGATGTCACGTCCGGTTTCGAAGACCCCTGGTCGCGGGGGAATTCACACTGCGGGGTAATTCAGCCCTGCAATTTTTGGAGCAACACATGAAAGTTATCGCATTCAATCGTACAGTGCAGGGGTCCGGAGCGAGCCGCCGCCTGCGTACTTCGGGCCAAACGCCTGGCATCATTTACGGTGGCGTCGAAGCCCCAGTGCTGATCGCACTGGACGGCAACGCCCTGTACCACGCGCTGAAAAAAGAAGCCTTCCACGGTTCGGTTCTGGACCTGGAAATCGACGGCAAGACCCAGCCAGTGCTGCTGCGTGACTTCCAGATGCACGCATACAAGCAACTGGTTCTGCACGCAGACTTCCAGCGCGTCGATGCCAACAGCAAACTGCACAAGAAAATCGCACTGCACTTTGCCAACGCTGAAGTCTCGCCTGCTGTCAAACTGCACGGCGCCATCGTGTCGCACGTGATGTCCGAGCTGGAAGTATCCTGCCTGGCAACTGACCTGCCAGAGTTCATCACCGTTGACCTGTCGACCATCGACGTTGGTCACTCGATCCACGTGAACGACCTGGTGCTGCCAAACGGCGTAACCGCTATCACCCACGGCAAGAACCCAACCGTTGCTACCGCTGCTGTGCCAGCTGGCCACGTGTCGGCTGAAGCCACCGCCGTTGCTGCTGACGCTGCTGCTCCTGCAGCCAAGCCAGCCAAGGGCAAGAAGTAATATCGCTGGCCGCGTCCGCGCGGCTGCCGAACGAAAAAACCCGCCTGGCGCAAGCCTCGCGGGTTTTTTTGAATCTGTATCCCGCTTACCGCTTCGGAACACGCAGCACCTGCACCCCGCTTACCGCTTCGGAACGCACAGCACTTGCACTACAGATTGCACCCCCCACACTGTCCTTGCGCAAGCGAGGACCCACGGCAAGGGCGAGCAGAGAGAACCTGTTTCGCCGAGCTACGGTAGCATGGGTCCTCGCTTGCGCAAGGACAGTGTGGGTAAATGTTTATAACCTTGATGAGCACCCACGCATGCCAATTCGCCTGATCGTCGGCCTGGGCAATCCCGGACCGGAATATGAACTGACCCGCCACAACGCCGGCTTCTGGCTGGTCGACAATCTGGCCAACAGCCTGCCGGGCTGCCGCCTGCAGCGCGAGTCGCGCTTTAACGCCCTGGTGGCCAAGTCCGTCATCAAGGGCCAGGAAGTCTGGCTGCTGGAACCGCAAACCTTCATGAACCGCTCCGGCCAGTCGGTCGGCGGCCTGGCGCGTTTTTTCAAAATCAATCCCGATGAAGTGCTGGTCGTGCACGACGAACTGGACTTGGCGCCTGGCGTGGTCAAGATGAAAAAAGGCGGCTCCTCCGGCGGCCACAACGGCCTCAAGGACATCACCGCAGCCCTCGGCACCCAGGACTACTGGCGTTTGCGCCTTGGCATCGGCCACCCGCGCACGAGTGCCTCACAGCAGCCAGTGGCCGACTTCGTGCTGCACCGTCCACGCAAAGAGGAGCAAGTGCTGATCGAAGAAGCCATCGAAAAAAGTCTGCGCGTCCTACCGCTGGTGATTGAAGGAAAATTCGACACCGCGACCATGCAATTGCATACGGTCTAGGCAAGCGCGCCGGATTTTCGTGATAATCGCAAGATGAATGCACTGACTTTCCATGCTGGCCCGCGCGCGCTGGCCCACATCCGCAGCCACGGCCTACAGGCCCGTGACGTGGCCATCATTCCGGCCGCAGCTGGCGGCCCCAAGGGCCTAATATTCCAGGCCCTCGATCAATACCTGTTTGGCAGTTGGCTGCCCGCCGCTCCCCGCGAGCGCGCCTTGATTGGCGCATCCATCGGCGCATGGCGCATGGCTGCTGCCTGCCACGCCGACCCGGTAGCGGCTTTTGCCCGCCTCGGCGACCTCTATTGTGGCCAACGCTACGACCATCCCAAGCCCACGCCGCAAGAGATCGACGCAGTCTGCCAAAGCCTGCTGTCGGGCTTTGTGGGCGGCCACGAACACGAAGTCGTCAACCATCCCCATCACCGCCTGCATCTGCTGGCCGTGCGTGGTTTGCGCGGCCTGGCCGATCCGGCGCACCGACGCGCGGAAATGGCGGGCTTTGTGACCGCGACGCTGAAAAATCTGCGCTCGCGCGACCATCTCGCGCACATGCTCGAACGCGTCGTGGTGAGCGACAGCCGCGGCGCGCCAGCCTGGATGGCGCAGCAATTCGATGCCTTCACCACCCACTTCGCTTCGCTCAATGCCGGCAATCTGGGCAAGGCATTGCTCGCTTCAGGTACCTTGCCGCTTATCATGCAGCCAGTGCGGGACTTGGCTGACGCGCCGCCCGGTACCTACTGGGACGGCGGCATTATCGACTACAACCTGGCCTTGCCCTATGCGCGCCTGGAACCGGGCGAACTGGTGTTGTATCCGCATTTCACGGAACACATTGTGCCGGGTTGGCTGGACAAGGCCATGCCGTGGCGGCGTGCGGCGCGCGGGGCCAATCGCGGCTGGCTCGACAACGTCGTCATCGCGGCCCCATCGCCGGCCTTCCTGGCTACCCTGCCGCGCGCCAAGCTGCCGGACCGTGCTGATTTCAAGCACTACGGACTGGATCACGATGCGCGCATCCGTAACTGGCAGCAGGCCATCGGGGAGGGGGCGCGCTTGCGCGATGAATTTGCCGCCTTTGCCCAGAACCCGGACTTGTCACGGATACAGGCTTTCTGATTCGCAGGAACAATGCGCAGGGCCAAAAAAAACGCTGCCTCGTGGCAGCGTTTTTTTACAGAGCAAGACGCGCTTACTTGACTGGCTTGCCGGTGTAGCTGGTTTCGGCGATTTCAGCCGAGCCTTCGGTGGTGTTGACCAGCACTGGGGTGACGTGACCGACCAGTACGCCCATGGAAACGCGGGTGCGCACGTATTTCACTTCACCTTTGTCGACCACGAAGGACAATTTATTTTCCGTTTCGGTACTGGTGGACGCTTCATGCGCGCCAGCGGTCGTATCGACGTAGAAGAAACCACCTGGTTTCGATTCGCCGACAACAACGCCATCAAGCTTGATCGACGGTTGCAGGGCGGCACCCATCATGCTGTTAGGACGATAAAAATAGACACGGCCCTGGTCCGCTGCAAGCGTAGGGAAGGTCGAGGCAACTTCAGCGTGCTTTGGGCCGCTGGCTGCGCAGCCGGTCAAGGTTGCAACGAGGGCGACGACGGCAAAGGCGGAAAACTTCATTGGGTAAATCCTTTATTTCAGGGTGATGGAAGCGGTAGTTTTGATCGCCGAGAAGCTACGCTCGGCAGGCAGGTAGAAACCGACCAGGATGCCTTTGTCGATCACGAGGTAGGCCTCGTGCACGTGTGCTCCTTCGAGCGTAAAGACATCCTGGTAGGCCTTGAAGACTTCGCCCTGGGGAATGCTGCCCACGCGCAGCCATTGGCTGTCGGCCTTGATCTTGCGGCGGTAAGCGTGCTCAGGAACGACGATCATTTCAGTGGCGAGACGTTGCGGCGCGCTGGCCACGTCAGAGCTCATGGGCGTCATGGTGACCGAGGTCTGGACCAGGGGCACACAGGCAGTGAGCGACGCCAGTAGGGCCGCTGCGCCAGCGAAATGGTAAATGCGAGGAAATGCCATGCAGACTCCGTGAATAGGGGGCAAATTACAGTTTGTTACAGGGTAATTACTGTAACACCTAGTATTTACTTGTGTGCAATTTTTTTTGATTTGCTCCGCCTGATAATTACGGCTTGCCGGCCGCAGCGCGGTTACAATATAGGGTTACGGACTGCCCGTTCAGCGGCGCGTCCTTCGTCCATCGAATGAGAAAGCTTCCCCCATGAGTCTCCAATGCGGCATCGTCGGCCTGCCTAACGTCGGCAAGTCCACCCTTTTCAATGCGCTGACCAAGGCCGGCATCCCGGCTGAAAACTACCCGTTCTGCACCATCGAGCCGAACGTGGGCGTGGTCGAAGTACCGGATCCGCGCATGGACGCTCTGGCCGCCATCGTCAAGCCCGAGCGCATGGTCAACGCCATCGTTGAATTCGTTGATATCGCCGGCCTGGTCGCGGGCGCCTCCAAGGGCGAAGGCCTGGGTAACCAATTCCTCTCGCACATCCGCGAAACCGACGCCATCGTCAACGTGGTGCGTTGCTTTGAAGACGACAATGTCATCCACGTGGCTGGCAAGGTCAGCCCGCTGGACGATATCGAAGTCATCCAAACCGAACTGGCCCTGGCCGACATGGGCACCGTCGAAAAGGCGATCCACCGCGAAAACAAGAAGGCGCGTTCGGGCGACAAGGACGCGGCCAAACTGCTGGCGGTCATGGAACGCATGATGCCTTTCCTGAACGAAGCCAAGCCAGTGCGCGCGATGGGCCTGGATGCGGACGAAATGCTGCTGATCAAGCCGCTGTGCCTGATCACTGCCAAGCCCGCCATGTATGTTGCCAACGTTTCCGATACCGGCTTCACCAATAACCCGCTGCTGGACCAATTGACGGCCTACGCCAAGTCCCAAAACGCACCGATTGTGGCCATCTGTGCGTCGATTGAGGCGGAAATCGCTGACCTGGACGACGCCGACAAGGGCGCCTTCCTGTCCGACATGGGCATGGAAGAGCCTGGTCTGGACCGCCTGATCCGCGCAGCCTACAAGCTGCTTGGCCTGCAGACTTACTTCACCGCTGGCGTCAAGGAAGTGCGCGCCTGGACCATCCACGTGGGCGACACCGCACCACAGGCTGCCGGCGTGATCCACACCGACTTTGAGCGCGGCTTCATTCGTGCCCAGACCATTGCCTATGATGACTACGTCGCCTACAAGGGCGAGGCAGGCGCCAAGGAAGTGGGTAAGATGCGGGCCGAGGGTAAGGAATACGTGGTCAAGGATGGTGATGTGTTGAACTTCCTGTTCAACGTCTGATCCACTAGGCGCTCCCAAAAAAACCCGCGATTGCGGGTTTTTTTTGGGACCTAGTCGGCCATTTGCCAATTCCCTCGATCCTGTACAAAATGCGTTGTAAATGCAACGCAAAGGAGTGAGCGATGAAAACTGCAAGCTTTCCGTCCCTTCGTGTCGATGAAGAGTTGCGACAAGCGGCCGAGGACAGCCTGCGGGAAGGGGAAACGATTTCCAGTTTCGTCGAGCAGTCAATTCGCGAAAATATCGACCGCCGGCAGCGCCAACGAGAATTTTTGACGCGGGGATTGGCCTCACGAGCAGCGGCAATGGAAATGGGGCACTACATCGCGGCTGATGCCGTGCTCGACAAACTGGAACATATGTTGGCAAAGGCGAAGGCCGCGCGATGACATTGCAGGCAAGTCCGGCGCAGCCAGTCCATTCTTGCGGGAATTGATCATCCCCTTTGGTGGTTCTGGATGCGTGGCTCTGTTTGAAATCGAAGATGGCCAAACAGTGACAATCCTGGCCGTGCGCCATCAACGGGAAGACGATTTTTATTGATTCTTGTTCCGTGTCTAAGTGCTTTGCGTGAAAAAAACCCGCGCGAGCGGGTCTTTTCATATGAAGCGTACCGCTTACTTGACTGTGATTTTCCCAGTCCCTGCGTGCTGCAATACCGATTGCTTCACGGACGCCGTTGCCAGCAGCGGGGCGCTGTAGGGCAGCGTCCAGTTGACGTTGCTGCTGAAGCTGCAGCTGCCTGCCACGTCGAGTGCGCTGCCATTCAGCAAAGACCCGGTATCGACAATTGCGCCTGTCTTGCTCGACGAGCCAGGATTGGTCACGATATTGCCGCAACTGCTGGCGCCGCTGATGTCGAAGGCGTTGTTCTGCGAAATGATCTTGGCCAGATAGCCGACACCGATGCTGTAGTGGTGGGGATAGATCGCGTGCGTGCGGCTGCCT
>JBJMVX010000207.1:0-10707 GCA_045810445.1 Massilia sp. | reverse complement strand
GTCAATGAATGACAGCCCGTCCTTAATACTTGGTCGGAGTACAAGGATTCGAACCTTGGACCCCCTGGTCCCAAACCAGGTGCGCTACCGGACTGCGCCACACTCCGAAGACGATATTATATGCCGCACACGCCTCGTCGTCAACCTGAGGGTGTGAAGTAATCGATAAAGGGTGTTGGACGGCGGCAAGGCATCAATTCCCACCCCATCCGTCGCCCTGCCCGCTTAGGCCGTTACCTTGTCGGCAATACGGCGCGCCGTCGATTCGGCCATGACCGCGTTTTTCGCTTCCACCATCACGCGGATCAAGGGTTCGGTACCCGAGGCGCGGATCAGCACGCGGCCGGCGTCACCCAGTTCTTTCTCGACCGCTTCTTTTTCCGCCACCATGGCCGGGTTCTTGGTCCAGTCGAAACCGGCCGGCACTTTGATATTGATGAGGGTTTGCGGGAACAGGGTCAGTTCGGCGCAACATTCGTCGAGCGCCTTGCCGCTGCGCTTGAGCGCGGACAGCACCTGCAACGCGGAAACAATACCGTCGCCCGTGGTGTGCTTGTCCAGGGCCAGCAAGTGGCCGGAGCCTTCGCCGCCAAACAGCCAGCCATTTTCCTTCATCACTTCCAGCACGTAACGGTCGCCTACCTTGGCGCGCGCAAAGCCGATGCCCATGTCCTTGAACGCCACTTCCAGCGCCATATTGGTCATCAGGGTGCCGACGGCGCCGGCCACAGGGCCGGTGGCCATGCGGTCGCGCACCATCACGTACAGCAGCTCGTCGCCGTTGTAGATGCGGCCCTTGTTGTCGCACATGACCAGGCGGTCGGCGTCGCCGTCGAGGGCGATGCCCAGGTCGGCGCGGTGCTCGAGCACGGCTGCCGACATGGCTTTGGGCGCTGTGGCGCCAAAGCCCGCGTTGATGTTGAAGCCGTCCGGCGAGGCGCCAATGGCGATGACTTCGGCGCCCAATTCGTGGAACACGTGCGGGGCGATGTCGTAGGCGGCGCCGTGGGCGCAGTCGACGACGATGCGCAGGCCGCGCAGGTCCAGTTCGTTCGGGAAGGTGCTTTTGCAAAATTCGATGTAGCGGCCCTGCGAGTGCTGCAGGCGCTTGGCGCGGCCCATTTTTTCCGGCGCCACGCAGGTCATCGGCTGGTCGATCATGTCTTCGATTTCATGCTCGACATCGTCCGGCAGCTTGGTGCCCTGCTCGGAAAAGAATTTGATGCCGTTATCATGGAAAGGGTTGTGCGACGCGGAAATGACAACACCGGCCGACAGGCGCAGCGCGCGCGTCAGGTAAGCCACGGCCGGGGTCGGGGTCGGACCGGCCAGCAGCACGTCCACGCCGGCCGCGTTAAAGCCCGCTTCCAGGGCGGACTCGAGCATGTAGCCGGAAATGCGGGTGTCCTTGCCGATCAGGACCGTGGGACGACCGGACGCTGCGTTGCTGCTCTTGGCCAAGACCTTGCCGGCCGCATGGCCGAGACGCATGACGAAATCAGGGGTAATAGGGGCGACGCCAACCAGTCCGCGGACGCCATCTGTACCGAAATATTTACGTGCCATATTTTGCTCTTTTTAGTTGGTTGTTAGTTCATGGTGGCGGCTTGCCACACTTTTACTGCATCGACTGTTTCAACGACATCATGGACGCGCACGATGCGCGCACCCTGTGCTATCGCAGCCAAGGCGCCTGCAAGATTGCCCGCCAGGCGCTGCTCAACCGGCTTGCCCGTCACCGCGCCTATCATTGATTTGCGCGAGACCCCGGCCAGCACGGGCAAGCCCAGCGTTTGCTGTATTTTGCCTATGTTGCGCATCAATGCATAGTTGTGTTCAACGGTCTTGCCAAAACCGAAACCCGGATCGACACAGAGACGCGCACGCTCCACGCCCGCTGCCAGCAAGGCGTCCACCCTGCCCTGCAGGAAGGCAATCACCTCGTCGACCACATCGGCATACACCGGTTGCTGCTGCATGTCTTGCGGCGTGCCCTGCATGTGCATCACGCACAGGGCACAGTCGCCGCCCGCCACCGCCTCGATCGCGCCGGGTGCGCGAAAACCGTTGATGTCGTTGATCATGTCGACGCCTGCCAACATGGCTTCGCGCATCACGGCAGGCTTGTACGTATCCACCGATAAGGGCTTGCCCAGTTCACGCAAGGCGTACAGCACAGGCATGACGCGCTGCAATTCCTCGTCCAGCGACAAGGCTGGCGCTCCGGGACGGCTCGATTCACCGCCAACATCAATCAGGTCCACCCCTTCGCTGATCATTTCCTCTGCCCGCGAATAGGCAAATTCCAGCGATTGAAAGCGCCCGCCGTCGGAAAACGAATCGGGCGTCACGTTCAGAATGCCCATCACCAGCGGCCTGCTGTCCAGCGCGTAGCCAAATCGGCCACATTGCAAATATTGTCGCATGCAGTTCCATCTACAGGTCAAACGCAGCAAGGATAAAAAATGCCGCTCAGTTATTGCCTGAGCGGCATTATATACCCCGGTGCTGACGCTACCGGGATCAGGCCGGTGCTGTTGCGCTCGGTGACACCCCATCCGAACCGCTGTCGCCCGAAGGCGTGCGCTTGGTGGGCAGGCCAGTTTTCGGCGCGCGTGGATCGTTGCCAGCCATAATGTCGTTGACCTGGTCAGCGTCGATGGTTTCCCAGTCGAGCAGCGCCTTGGTCATTTTTTCGACCTTGTCGCGGTTCTCTTCCAGCAGGCGACGCGCCAGGGCGTACTGGGTATCCAGGATCGAGCGGATTTCTGCGTCGACTTTTTGCTGGGTCGCTTCCGAGATGGTCTTGGTGGCGCCACCGAAGAAACCTTCGTTTTCGCTATCCTCGTAGACCATCACGCCCATGCTGTCGCTCATGCCGAAACGGGTGACCATGGAGCGGGCCAGCTTGGTGGCACGCGAGAAATCGTTCGAAGCACCGGTCGACATTTGGCCGACGAAAATCTCTTCCGCAATCCGGCCGCCAAACAGGATGGAAATTTCTTCCAGCATCTTGTCCTTGTAGCCGGACAGCTGATCATGTTCCGGCAACTGCCAGGTCAGGCCGAGGGCCCAGCCGCGCGGCATGATGGTGACCTTGTGCACGGGGTCGGCTTTTGGCATCAGCTTGGCGATGACGGCGTGGCCGGACTCGTGGTAAGCCGTGTTGCGGCGTTCCTCCTCGCGCATGACCATGGATTTGCGCTCAGGACCCATGTAGATCTTGTCCTTGGCATCTTCAAAGTCCAGCATTTCCACCAGGCGCTTGTTGCGGCGCGCGGCAAACAGGGCCGCTTCGTTGACCAGATTGGCCAGGTCGGCGCCAGAAAAGCCAGGCGTGCCACGGGCCAGGATGTCGGCCTTGACGTCGGTGGCGATAGGCACCTTGCGCATGTGCACATTGAGGATTTGCTCGCGGCCACGGATATCGGGCAAGCCGACAGCAACTTGGCGGTCGAAACGGCCTGGGCGCAGCAGCGCCTTGTCCAGCACGTCGGCACGGTTGGTGGCAGCGACCACGATGACACCGGAGCTCGCTTCAAAACCGTCCATCTCAACCAGCAACTGGTTCAGTGTCTGTTCGCGTTCGTCATTGCCACCGCCCATGCCGGCGCCGCGATGACGACCCACGGCATCAATTTCGTCGATGAAGATGATGCAAGGCGAATGCTTTTTCGCGTTTTCAAACATGTCGCGCACGCGGCTGGCGCCCACGCCGACAAACATTTCCACGAAGTCGGAACCGGAGATCGAGAAGAATGGCACTTTCGCTTCGCCGGCAATGGCGCGCGCCAGCAGGGTTTTACCGGTGCCTGGCGGGCCCACCATCAGCACGCCGCGCGGAATACGGCCGCCCAGTTTCTGGAACTTGGTCGGGTCCTTGAGGAAGTCGACGATCTCGTTGACTTCTTCTTTCGCCTCGTCACACCCGGCCACGTCGGCAAAGGTGACGGTATTGTTGGTTTCATCCATCATGCGCGCCTTCGACTTGCCAAAGGAGAAAGCTCCCCCCTTGCCGCCGCCCTGCATTTGACGCATGAAGAAAATCCAGACGCCGATCAGGAGCAGCATCGGGCCGTAGGAGAAGAAAATCGAGGTCAGGATGCCAGGCTCTTCGCGTGGTTTGACGTCGAAGTGCACATTATTGTTGACCAGGTCGCTGATCAGGCCGCGGTCGAGCTCGGTGGCCGTGGCGCGCCACTTGGTGTCGTCGGTCCGGGTTGCCGTGATGACGTTGCCTTCGAAGGTGACATCCTTGATGCGGTGGGCCTTGACGTCGTCCAGCAGATCCGAATACGGAATGGCTTTCACAACACCCGTGCCACCCTGGGTGTCGAATGTCCTGAACAGCATAAACAGCAGCACCAGCACGACGATCCAGATGGCCGACTTGGAAAACATATTATTCACGAAAACTCCTTCGATGCAGGCGCATCTTTTACCAATTCCAGAACGCCGATTTTACTCGTAATCAGCAGGCGATGCCACGCACGCCCGGCTGCCGGGCCGAAAAAACCACTGAAAATGCCGGCATTCTTACCGATTTCGCATGCATATTCGTGGCTTTCCCACCTCATATGCGGTCACAGCGGGAAATTATCAAGGGGCGATTCCTCTTCCAGCGCGGTATTCGTCGCCGAGGGGTTTTTCAAGCCTTTTCCGACCAGGAAGATCTCGGACGACTTGTCGCGGCTGGCCTTCGGTTTGATCTGTTTGACAACCTTGAACTCGGCGCGGAATTTCTCGACAATCTGGCTGAAACCCATGTCTTTAAAACACTTCACCACCAGGGCGCCGGCCGGCTTCATGTGAAATTGCGAAAATTCGATGGCCAGGTCGATCAGGTGCTCCATGCGGGCCGCATCGGCCGTGGGGATGCCTGACAAGTTGGGGGCCATGTCCGAGAGCACAAGGTCGCATTTGCGACCGGCCAGGATGGTATCGAGCTGGCGCAGGATGCGCGCCTCGCGAAAATCACCCAGGATGAAATGCATGTCGGCGATCGGCTCCATCGGCAGCATGTCCAGGCCGATGATGGTGCCATTGATGCCCCCACCATCTTTGCCGGCGAGCTTGCGGCGCACATATTGGCCCCAGCTGCCGGGGGTGCAACCGAGGTCGACAATGACCTGGCCGGACTTGATCAGCTTTTCGCTTTCGTCGATTTCCTTGAGCTTGTAGGCAGCGCGTGCACGGTAACCCTCTTTCTGCGCCAGCTTGACGTAGGGGTCGTTGATATGGTCGTGCAACCAGTTTTTGTTTAATTTGTTCTTTGCCATTCGCGTAGAATACTGCTTTTAAAGGATTATCTAAAAATATTATGCAAAAACTTACACCCGTCGAGCGCAGTGCACTGCGCGCTGAAGCCCACGCGCTGAAGCCTGTCGTCATCATCGGCGAAGCGGGCCTGACCCCTTCCGTGATCAAGGAAATCGCGTCCAGCCTCGATTCGCATGGCCTGATCAAGGTCCGTGTGTTCGGCGACGACCGCGCCATGCGCACGGAAATCTACGAGAACATTTGCACTGAGTTGCAAGCCCATCCGGTCCAGCACATTGGCAAGCTCCTGGTCATCTACCGCCCGAAAGTGGAAGTGGTGAAAGAGCGCAGCAGCAAGTCCGGCAAGGGCATGCGCGAAGTGACTATCGTCAAGGCCAGCGCCAGCGGCACCAAGCGCCCTAGCGTCACCAAGGTCATGATCAAGGGAAATGAGCGGGTTACCGAAGGCGGCACGATCAAGCGCGCCAAACCGCGTCAGAAAAGCACCAAGAAGAGCGAGCTGGGCAAGTAAACCCGCAACTAGGTGAACAAGCAAAACCTCGCCCCCACTGTCCTTGCGAAAGCGAGGACCCATAGCGAGGTAGAACCGCGGTAACTCTGTTCTCAGGTGGTATGGTCCTCGCTTTCGCAAGGACAGTGGGGTTAAGGGCTCGGTTACGGGTTCTTCACCACCAACACCCCCGCCAGCACCGCCTGCACCAGGTAAATCACCATCGAGATCCCGTGCAGCATGCCGAACTTGCTGCGATCGCCCGCCAGCCTGGCCTCGGCCATCACCGGCCACAGCCCCAGGTAATTGACCAGCACGCCCACCAGCATCGCGCCTGCCACCAGCAGCAACAGCTTGCGCCGCTGCGCCGTCACGTCTTTTGCCACGGCCAACATGCCCATCACCAGCACACCGACCACCAGCGACAACCAGGCCTCGCTGCGCAGCAAACTGCCCGCAATAGTCCCGGCCAGGGCAGTGTCATGCAGCGTGGCAAACAGCGTAGGCGCGGCCACATAGCCCATGGTCCACAGGCTGCCCGCCCATAGCACCACCAGCAAGAGACGCGCCTTGGCTGCGAGCATCAGATGTACTTGACTTCGAGGATTTCGTATTCGCGCGGACCGGACGGGGCTTGCACTTCGACCACGTCGCCGGCGTATTTACCAATCAGCGCGCGCGCGATTGGCGAGGTCACCGATACCTTGTTGAGTTTGATATCCGCTTCGTCCAGGCCCACGATCTGGTAGGTCACCTTCTGGCCGTTTTCCAGGTCTTCCAGGTCCACAGTCGAAGCGAACACCACGCGCCCTTCGGCGTCCAGGGTGGTCGGGTCGATGATCTGCGCGGCACCGAGCTTGCCTTCGAGTTCGGCAATGCGACCTTCCACGAACGCCTGGCGCTCCTTGGCGGCATCGTATTCAGCGTTTTCGGACAGGTCGCCGTGCGAGCGCGCTTCGGCGATCGCGTCGATGACGATGCGGCGCTCCTTGGTCTTGAGCTGGTGCAGCTCTTCCTTGAGCAGTTCGGCGCCGTATTTGGTCAGTGGGACGGTTGAATTCATGGTGTATTCGCGTTTCTACTAAAAGTGAAAACCACAGACTCACGCGGCGTTACAAACTGCCCGCCGCGCGAACTCTGTGGTTGAAGGTACTACCGGGTGGGGCCAGCCAAGCTGACCGCCGACCCTTAGTTTAAGGTTTTATGCAGACCTTGTAAATCGTACACGCGCAACTCGTCAAGATGACGCATGCCTTCGACTGCCGCTTCCGCACCCGCTATTGTAGTGTAAGTCGTGACCCGGGCCGCCAAAGCGGAAATCCGAATCGCGCGCGAGTCAACAATGGCGCTGCGTTTTTCCTCGACCGTGTTGATGACCAAGGCAATTTCATGGTTCTTGATCATGTCCACGATGTGCGGACGGCCTTCAATCACCTTGTTCACGGCCTGGCAAGGAATGCCGGCCGCGTTGATGACAGCTGCCGACCCCTTGGTGGCCACGACCTGGAAGCCCATCTCGTGCAGGTCGCGCGCCACCTTGACCGCGCGCGGCTTGTCCGAACCCTTGATCGACAGGAATACCTTGCCGGTCTCGGGCAGCTTCACGCCCGCGCCCATCTGCGACTTGACGAAGGCTTCGCCAAAGGTCATGCCCACGCCCATCACTTCGCCGGTCGACTTCATTTCCGGTCCCAGGATGGTGTCCACGCCCGGGAACTTCACGAAGGGGAACACGGCTTCCTTGACGCTAAAGAATGGCGGAATGACTTCCTTGGTAATGCCTTGCGACGCCAGCGTCTGGCCCACCATGCAGCGCGCTGCAATCTTGGCCAGTTGCAAACCGGTGGCCTTGGACACGAAAGGCACGGTACGCGAAGCGCGCGGATTGACTTCCAGCACGTACACGGTGTCACGCATGACGCCCTCGTGCTCCTGCTTCTGGATCGCGAACTGCACGTTCATCAGGCCAACCACGTTCAAGCCCTTGGCCATGAGAGAAGTCTGGCGTTTGAGTTCGGCGATGGTTTCCGCTGACAGCGAATATGGTGGCAGCGAACAGGCCGAGTCGCCCGAGTGCACGCCTGCCTGCTCGATGTGTTCCATCACGCCGCCGATGAAGGTGGTCACGCCGTCCGAGATGCAATCGACATCGACCTCAATGGCGTCATTCAGGAAGCGGTCCAGCAGCACTGGCGAATCGTGCGAGACCTTGACCGCTTCACGCATGTAGCGCTCCAGGTCACGCTGCTCGTGCACCACTTCCATCGCGCGGCCACCCAGGACATACGACGGGCGCACCACCAGCGGATAGCCAATTTCCTGGGCCAGTGCCAGCGCTTCGGGTTCGGTGCGCGCGGTGCGGTTAGGCGGCTGGCGCAGGCCCAGCGTTTGCAGCATCTGCTGGAAGCGCTCGCGGTCTTCGGCAGCGTCGATCATGTCGGGCGAGGTACCCACGATAGGCACGCCGTTCGCTTCCAGGTCCAGTGCCAGCTTCAAGGGAGTCTGGCCGCCGTACTGCACGATCACGCCCACCGGTTTTTCCAGGGCCACGATTTCCAGCACGTCTTCCAGCGTCAGCGATTCAAAGTACAGGCGGTCGGAAGTATCGTAGTCGGTGGAGACGGTTTCGGGATTGCAGTTGACCATGATGGTCTCGTAACCGTCTTCGCGCATGGCCAGCGCCGCGTGCACGCAGCAGTAATCGAATTCGATACCCTGGCCGATGCGGTTAGGGCCACCGCCCAGCACCATGATCTTCTTCTTGTCGCTCGGCTTGGACTCGCACTCTTCATCGTAGGTCGAGTACATATAGGCGGTGTTGGTGGCAAATTCGGCCGCGCAGGTGTCCACCCGCTTGTACACGGGACGAATGCCCATCGCGTGCCGACGCTCGCGCACTTCCTTGTCCGTCACGTGCAGCAGGAAGGCCAGGCGGCGGTCGGAGAAGCCCTTCTGCTTCAACTTGTAGAGCAGCGGCTTGTCCAGCGCGTCCAGTTTCTGGGTATCGAGCCACAGTTCGATGTCGACGATTTCCTTGATCTGGATGAGGAACCAGGGATCGATGCGCGTCAGTTGGTGGACTTCTTCCAGCGTGAAGCCCTGGGCAAAGGCGTCGCCCACGTACCAGATGCGGTCCGGTCCCGGCTCGCCCAGTTCTTCTTCGATCTTTTCGCGGTCGCGCGTTTTTTCATTCAGACCATCGACGCCCACTTCCAGGCCGCGCAGCGCTTTCTGGAACGACTCCTGGAAGGTGCGGCCGATGGCCATGACTTCACCGACTGATTTCATTTGCGTGGTCAGGTGATGGTCCGCTGCCGGGAATTTTTCAAACGTGAAGCGCGGGATCTTGACGACCACGTAGTCGATCGAAGGCTCGAACGAGGCTGGCGTGGCGCCGCCCGTAATTTCGTTGCGCAGTTCGTCCAGCGTGAAGCCGACTGCCAGCTTGGCTGCCACTTTCGCAATCGGAAAACCCGTGGCCTTGGACGCCAGGGCCGAGGAACGCGAGACGCGCGGATTCATTTCGATGACGATCATGCGGCCGTCGGCCGGGTTGATCGAGAACTGCACGTTCGAACCACCCGTATCGACACCAATCTCGCGCAGCACCGCCAGCGAGGCGTTGCGCATGATCTGGTATTCCTTGTCCGTCAGCGTCTGCGCCGGAGCCACGGTGATCGAGTCGCCCGTGTGCACGCCCATCGGGTCCAGGTTTTCAATCGAGCAGATGATGATGCAGTTGTCCGCCTTGTCGCGCACCACTTCCATCTCGTACTCTTTCCAGCCAATGAGGGACTCTTCGATCAAGAGTTCCTTGGTGGGCGAAGCTTCCAGGCCGCGCTTGCAGATGGTTTCGAATTCTTCTTCGTTGTAGGCGATGCCGCCACCGGTGCCACCCATGGTGAACGATGGCCGGATGATGGTCGGGAAGCCCAGCTCGCGCTGCACTGCCCACGACTCTTCCATCGAATGGGCCACGCCCGAGCGCGCCGAACCGAGACCGATCTTGGTCATCGCTTCCTTGAACTTGGAGCGGTCTTCGGCCTTGTCGATGGCTTCGGGCGAGGCGCCAATGAGCTCCACGTTGTACTGTTTGAGCACGCCGTTGTTATGCAGGTCCAGCGCGCAGTTCAGCGCCGTCTGGCCACCCATGGTCGGCAGGATCGCGTCCGGGCGCTCCTTGGCGATGATGCGCTCGACCACCTTCCAGGTAATGGGCTCGATGTAGGTCACATCCGCCATTTCCGGGTCGGTCATGATGGTGGCCGGGTTGCTGTTGACGAGGATGACCTTGTAGCCTTCTTCGCGCAGCGCCTTGCACGCCTGGGCGCCCGAATAATCGAATTCGCAAGCCTGACCAATGATGATCGGGCCCGCGCCAATGATCAGAATACTTTTAATGTCACTACGCTTTGGCATCTAGTTCTCTCTGCTTTTAGTTTTTTGTCGCTGCGGCCATCAGGCCGATGAAGCGGTCAAACAAATAGGCTACGTCGTTCGGTCCTGGCGAGGCTTCCGGGTGACCCTGGAAGCAGAAGGCCGGCTTGTCGGTGCGGGCAAAGCCCTGGAGCGATCCGTCAAACAGCGACACGTGGGTGACGCGGCAGTTGGCCGGCAAGGTGGCCGCATCAACCGCAAAACCGTGGTTCTGCGAGGTGATCATCACCTGGCGCGAATCGAGGTCCTGCACCGGGTGGTTGGCACCGTGGTGGCCGAACTTCATTTTCAGCGTCTTGGCACCGGAGGCCAGCGCCATGATCTGGTGACCGAGGCAGATGCCGAAGGTCGGGATGCCGCGCTCGATCAGCGCCTTTGTGGCGGCGATCGCGTAGTCGCAAGGCTCAGGGTCGCCAGGGCCGTTGGACAGGAACACGCCATCCGGATTCAGTGCCAGCACATCGGCTGCGCTGGACTGGGCCGGCAGCACGGTGACGCGG
>JBJMVX010000206.1:0-5878 GCA_045810445.1 Massilia sp. | reverse complement strand
GTCGAACTCCCGCTACGACGAGGAAAAGCGCGTGGTGCCGCCGAAAGACGCGGGGCCGCTGATCTCGATGGAAGAGATGACCCGCTGCATCCATTGCACCCGCTGCGTACGTTTCGGCCAGGAAGTGGCCGGCGTCATGGAACTGGGCATGCTGGGCCGCGGCGAACACGCAGAAATCACTTCCTTCGTTGGCAAGACGGTCGACTCCGAAGTGTCGGGCAATATGATTGACCTGTGCCCGGTCGGCGCCTTGACCTCCAAGCCTTTCCGATACAGCGCCCGTACCTGGGAACTGTCGCGCCGCAAGTCGGTCAGCCCCCACGATTCGCTGGGCACCAACTTGATCGTGCAAGTGAAGGGCGGCAAAGTCATGCGCGTGCTCCCACTGGAAAACGATGCGATCAATGAATGCTGGATTTCCGACAAAGACCGTTTCTCCTACGAAGCGCTGGACAATGACAGCCGCCTGACCAAGCCCATGCTCAAGCAGGGTGGCCAGTGGGCCGAGACCGACTGGCAGACCGCGCTCGAATACGTGGCCCACGGCCTGCGCAACATCAAGCACGAACACGGCGCTGACAGCATTGCTGCCATCGGCACCGCGCACTCGACCGTGGAAGAGCTGCACCTGCTGGCCAAGGCCATGCGCGGCATCGGTTCGGAAAACGTCGACTTCCGCCTGCGCCAGAGCGACTTTGCCCTGGAAGGCGCAGTCACCCCTTGGCTGGGCATGCCGATCGCTGAACTGTCTACCGTCAAGCGTGCCCTGGTCATTGGCTCCTTCCTGCGCAAGGATCACCCACTGGTCGCAACGCGCCTGCGCGCTGCCGTCAAGGCCGGCGCCAAGCTGTCCATCGTACATGCGTCCGACGACGAACTCCTGATCCCGACCGCCAACAAGATCATTGCTGCGCCATCGGATTGGCTCGCCGCCTTGTCTGACATCGTCGCTGCCGTCGCCGCTGCCAAGGGCATCGCTGCCCCTGCCGGCTTTGACAACAAGCCATCCGACGCTGCCACCAGGATCGCTGCCAGCCTGAACAGCGGCGACGCGACGGTGCCTGCCGTTGTCTTGCTGGGCAACGCTGCCGTGCACCACCCGCAAGCGGCCAGCCTGCACGCGGCTGCGCAGTGGATTGCCGAGCAAACCGGCGCCAAGTTTGGCTACCTGACGGAAGCTGCCAACACCGTGGGCGGCTACCTGGCTGGCGCTACTGCCAAGAACGCCAAGCCGCTGTTCGAGACCCCGAAAAAAGCCTACGTGCTGCTCAACGCAGAACCGGAACTCGATGCGGCCAACCCGCAGCAGGCTACCGCCGCGCTCAAAGCTGCCGAGATGGTGGTTGTCATGTCCGCCTTCCAGCATGGTTTCGACTATGCCGACGTGCTGCTGCCAATCTCGCCGTTCAGCGAAACCTCGGGCACCTTTGTCAATTGCGAAGGCCGCGCCCAAAGTTTCAATGGCACGGTCAAGCCGCTGGGCGACGCCCGTCCGGCCTGGAAAGTGCTGCGCGTACTGGGCAATTTGCTCGGAGTGGCCGGCTTTGACTACGACACCTCGGAAGCGATCCGCGACGAAGTGTTTGGCAAGGGCGTGACCGACCTGTCGGGCAAACTGAACAACCTGTCCAAGACGGCTGCCACCAGCGCCGCCTTTGGCACCGCCGGCGCGCTCGAACGCGTTGCCGACGTACCGATCTACTTCGCCGACGCCATTGCGCGCCGTTCCGAGCCGCTGTTGCGCACAGCCGATTCGCACGCACCACTGGCGCAACTGCCAGCGGCGCTGGCCGAAAAGCTGGGCGTGAAAGCTGGCGACAAGGTCAAGGTCAGCCAGGGCGCCGCCTCGGCCATCCTGGTGGCCGGCATCGATGCCCGCCTGCCAGCGAACACCGTGCGCGTCTCGGCTGCGCATCCGGCCACCGCGACTCTGGGCGCGATGTTCGGTGCCATTGCGGTTGAAAAAGCAGGGGAGGGGATCTGATGGGCCTGCCAGAAATGATTGACGGTATCAATGCCTGGGGCACCAACTTCGGTGGCCCGGTCAGCGTCGTGTGGCCAGCGGTCTGGACCCTGATCAAGATCATGTGCGTCCTGCTGCCGCTGATGGGCTTGGTTGCCTATGCCACGCTGTGGGAACGCAAGCTGATCGGCTGGATCCAGATCCGTATCGGCCCCAACCGCGTCGGTCCTGCCGGCCTGTTGCAGCCGATTGCCGATGCCCTGAAACTGCTGTTCAAGGAAATCGTGGTGCCGGCCAAGGCGTCCTCGGCCCTGTTCATCATCGGTCCTATCATGACCATCATGCCGGCCCTGGCCGCCTGGGTGGTCGTGCCTTTCGGCCCGGATGCGGCCCTGGCCAACGTCAACGCCGGCCTGCTGCTCCTGATGGCGATCACCTCGATTGAGGTGTACGGCATCATCATCGCAGGCTGGGCATCGAACTCGAAATACTCGTTCATGGGCGCCATGCGCGCTTCGGCCCAGATGATTTCCTACGAAATTCCTATCGGCTTCGTGCTGGTGGTGATTCTGATGGTCTCGGGCAGCCTGAATTTCTCCGACATCGTCGGCATGCAGAACAAGGGCTGGGGCGTGGAACACGGCCTGTCCTTCGTGTCCTGGAACGTGCTGCCGCTGTTGCCGCTGTTCGTGGTCTACCTGACCTCGGGCCTGGCCGAATGTAACCGCAGCCCGTTTGACGTGGTCGAGGGTGAATCGGAAATCGTGGCCGGTCACATGGTTGAATACTCGGGCATGTCCTACGCCATGTTCATGCTGGCCGAATACGCCAACATGATCCTGATCGGCACACTCGCAGCCATCATGTTCCTGGGCGGCTGGCACGCACCGATCACGGCACTGGAAGTGGGCGGCACCCTGGGCGCCTTCCTCGGCTTCTTCTGGCTGTTTGCCAAGGCCTTCGTCATCGTCTCGCTGTTCATCTGGGTACGCGGCACCTTCCCGCGCTACCGCTATGACCAGATCATGCGTTTGGGCTGGAAAATCTTCATCCCGGTGACGCTGGTATGGCTGGTCCTGGTCGCTGGCGTGATGCAGACGTCCTGGAACATTTGGAAGTAAGGAACAGGAACAATGAATCGAATTAAAGACTTTTTCAGCAGCATGCTGCTGGTAGAACTGTTCAAGGGCCTGGCGCTGACGGGACGCTATGCGTTCTCGCGCAAGATCACGGTGCAGTATCCGGAAGAAAAAACGCCAATGTCGCCGCGTTTCCGTGGCCTGCACGCGCTGCGCCGCTACCCGAACGGGGAAGAACGCTGCATCGCCTGCAAGCTGTGCGAAGCGGTGTGCCCGGCGATGGCCATTACCATCGAATCGGAACAGCGTGACGACGGTTCGCGCCGCACCACGCGCTACGACATCGATCTGACCAAGTGCATTTTCTGCGGCTTCTGCGAAGAATCCTGCCCGGTCGACTCCATCGTGGAAACGCACGTGCTCGAGTACCACGGCGAAAAGCGCGGCGACCTGTATTACACCAAAGAGATGTTGCTGGCTGTCGGCGACCGCTACGAAGGCGAGATCGCCGCCGCTCGCGCGGCTGACGCTCCTTACCGTTAATCTGCACGTCACTGGGTTAGTTATGGAATTTAAAACTGTAATGTTCTACGTGTTCTCGGCGATCATGTTGCTCGCCGCGACCCGCGTTATCACGGCCAGGAACCCGGTGCATGCCGCGCTGTTCCTGGTATTGGCCTTCTTTAATGCGGCCGGCATCTGGCTGCTGCTCAAGGCCGAGTTCCTGGCCATTGTGCTGGTCCTGGTCTACGTGGGCGCCGTCATGGTGCTCTTCCTCTTCGTGGTCATGATGTTGGACATCAACATCGACAAGATGCGCGAAGGTTTCTGGTCTTACCTGCCCATGGCCACCGCCGTGGGCGTGGTAATCGTGCTGGAAATGGCGGCCGTGCTGTGGCGCGGTTTCCATACTGCCGAACCGCGCTCCGAACTCATGGGCGGCAACATCGGCGGCACCAAGGAACTGGGCCTCTTGATCTACACCAAGTACATCTACGGCTTTGAAATTGCCGCCGCCATTTTGCTGGTCGCCATCGTCGCTGCCGTGGCGCTGACCCTGCGCAAGCGCAAGGACACCAAGGCCTTCAATGCTGGCGACGCCGTCAAGGTCAAGCGCAATGATCGCCTGCGCATCGTGAAGATGGCCACCGTGGACCAGCCAGCCATTGACGCCAAGGCAGCCGCCCTGGCCGCCGCCGAAACGGCAGCGCAAGAAGCCGCGCACGAAGCGCAGGCAAGCAAGGAGACCAAATGACCCCATCGCTCGAACACTACCTGGTTTTGGGTGCGATCCTGTTCGCGATTTCCATCGTCGGGATTTTCCTGAACCGCAAAAACGTCATCGTGCTGCTGATGGCCATTGAATTGATGCTCTTGGCCGTCAATCTGAATTTCATCGCCTTCTCCCATTACCTGGGCGATGCGGGTGGCCAGATTTTCGTGTTTTTCATCCTGACCGTGGCAGCCGCCGAATCGGCGATTGGCCTGGCTATTTTGGTGGTCATGTTCCGCGGCCTGGACACGATCAATGTGGAAGACCTGGACCGCCTCAAAGGCTAAGTCCCCGGCACTCTGTTCATCACACTCGAAAACATAACGATTAAGGTTCAACATGGCGGGGCAACTACTTAACCCTAACCTCCTTCTTGCCGTCCCACTGGCGCCGCTCGCTGGCGCCGTGATCGCCGGCTTGTTCGGTACCAAGTTCTTTGGCAATCTGGTCGGCCGCAAGACCTCGCACACGGTCACGATCCTGGGCGTGTTGATCGCCCTGATCCTGTCGCTGCAAACGCTCATGGCGGTGCAGGATGGCGCCACCTTCAACGGCACCGTCTACAACTGGATGACGGTCGGCTCGCTGAAGATGGAAGTGGGCTTCCAGATCGACGCGCTGTCGGCGATGATGATGTGCGTGGTGACCTTCGTGTCGCTGATGGTCCACATTTACACCATCGGCTACATGGCGGAAGACGAAGGCTACAACCGCTTCTTCGCCTACATCTCGCTGTTTACCTTCTCGATGCTGATGCTGGTCATGGCCAACAACTTCCTGCAGCTGTTCTTCGGCTGGGAAGCGGTGGGCCTGGTGTCCTACCTCCTGATCGGTTTCTGGTACACCCGTCCTACCGCCATTTTCGCCAACATGAAAGCCTTCCTGGTCAACCGCGTGGGTGACTTCGGCTTCATTCTCGGCATTGGCCTCTTGCTGGCCGCAACCGGCACCATGAATTACCACGAAGTGTTCGCCCAGGCTGGCACGCTGTCCACCAAGACGCTCCCAGGCACCAACTGGATGCTGCTCACGGTTGCCTGCATTTGCCTGTTCATTGGCGCCATGGGTAAATCGGCCCAGTTCCCGCTGCACGTCTGGCTGCCTGATTCGATGGAAGGCCCGACCCCGATTTCTGCCCTGATCCACGCGGCGACCATGGTCACCGCCGGTATCTTCATGGTGGCACGCATGTCGCCGCTGTTCGAACTGTCCGACACGGCGCTGTCCTTCGTGCTGGTCATCGGCTCGATCACCGCGCTGTTCATGGGCTTCTTGGGCATCATCCAGAACGACATCAAGCGCGTGGTGGCTTACTCCACGCTGTCCCAGCTTGGCTACATGACCGTGGCCCTGGGCTCCTCGGCCTATTCGGTGGCCGTGTTCCACCTGATGACCCACGCCTTCTTCAAGGCGCTGCTGTTCCTTGGCGCCGGTTCCGTCATCATCGGCATGCACCACGACCAGGACATCCGCAACATGGGCGGCCTGCGCAAGTACATGCCGATCACCTGGATCACCTCGCTGCTCGGTTCGCTGGCCCTGATCGGCACCCCGTTCTTCTCG
>JBJMVX010000205.1:0-20220 GCA_045810445.1 Massilia sp. | reverse complement strand
GTTTGAGAACGATCTCGGTGGGTCCCAGCAGTTCGTCGCCCTTGGCGTTGCGCAGCTTGAACACCAGTGTGTAGGTGAGCAGGTATTCGCGCACCCGACCCTGGCTATTGAGCGAGAGGATGGTCTTGCCGCGCGTTTCGGACACAACGTCAAAGCGCGCTTCGGCCTTGGACGGATCGTCCACCACGTCCACCTTGTCCGCGCCGCGCAGATGGCGGCGCAGCTCCGTGCCCAGGGACGAGGTCTCGGGCAGGGCCAGGTAGATCGATTTGAACGGCATGTTGTACTGGCCGTCCGAGCCGCGCAGCTGGAAGCCGCAGGCCGACAAACCGGCCAGCAGTGTCAGTGCCAGCATCAGGGACCGCAAAGCGCGCAGGTTCATCATGTCACACCACGATACTGATCAATTTGCCGGGAACGACGATCACCTTTTTCGGCGGCGTCTCGATGTACTTCTGGACCGATTCGCAGGCCAGCGCCAGCGCTTCGATACTGGCCTTGTCCATGTCCTTGCCAACCTTGATCGAGCCGCGCAGCTTGCCGTTCACCTGGATCATCATCTCGATCTCGGCTTGTTCGAGCGCCGCCGGGTCAACCTGCGGCCACGGCGCGTTGAGGATGTCGCCATGTACGCCCGCGTAGCCCAGCTCTTCCCACAGCACGTGGGTGATGTGGGGCGCGACCGGATTCAACACACGCAGGAAGATCGACAGGCCTTCAGCGATGACGGCGTCAGTGGCCGCGCCCTCTTCCAGCTTGGCTTGTTCGAGCATGTTGAGCATCTTCATGCAGGCCGACACCACGGTGTTGTACTGGATGCGTTTCAAGTCGTAGTCAGCCTGCTGCAAAATCTTGTGCAGCTCGCGGCGCAGCGTCTTGTGCGCTTCGCTCAGGGCAGGCGCCGTGCCGGCGGCAATCGACGCGGCGATGCGCGGCGACTGCGCGTACGCAAAGGCCCACACGCGGCGCAGGAAGCGGCTGGCGCCTTCAACACCCGTGTCCGACCACTCCAGGGTCTGCTCGGGTGGCGAGGCAAACATGGTGAACAGGCGCGCGGTATCGGCGCCGTACTGGCCGATCTGGGCCTGCGGGTCGATGCCGTTGTTCTTCGACTTCGACATTTTTTCCGTGCCGCCGATGTGGACCGGCGCACCATCGGCGCGAAGGGTGGCGCCTTGCGGGCGGCCCTTGTCGTCCAGCGTCAGGTCAACATCGGCCGGGTTGTACCAGGTCTTCTTGCCGGCCGCGTCGTCACGGTAGTAAGTCTCGTTCAAGACCATGCCCTGGGTGAGCAGGTTCACGAAAGGCTCGTCGAATTTGACCAGGCCCATGTCGCGCATGATCTTGGTCCAGAAGCGCGCGTACAACAGGTGCATGACCGCGTGCTCGATGCCGCCGATGTACTGGTCCATCGGCATCCAGTAGTCGTTGCGGGCGTCGACCATCGCGTCCTTGCTGCCCGGCGAGGTATAGCGCATGTAGTACCACGACGAATCGACAAAGGTATCCATGGTGTCGGTCTCGCGGCGCGCCGGCTTGCCGCACTGCGGGCAGGAGCACTGGAGGAAGGCTTCGTATTTGTTGAGCGGGTTGCCGCTGCCGTCAGGGACGCAGTCTTCCGGCAGCACCACTGGCAGGTCTTTTTCCGGGACCGGCACCACGCCGCAGTCGGCGCAATGGATCATCGGGATTGGCGTGCCCCAGTAACGCTGGCGCGAGATGCCCCAGTCGCGCAGGCGGAAGGTGACCTTCTTGTCGCCCAGGCCAGCTGTCGCCAGGTCGCCCGCAATGGCGTGAACCGCCGCGATGTGATCGAGCCCGTCGTATTTGCCGGACGCGATGCACACACCGTTTTCCTTGTCGCCGTACCACTCCTGCCAGCCGGCCAGCGAAAACTCCTTGTCGCCCACCGCCACCACCTGCTTGATCGGCAGCGCGTATTTTTGGGCGAATGCGAAATCGCGCTCGTCGTGCGCAGGCACGCCCATGACAGCGCCGTCGCCGTAGGTGATCAGGACGTAGTTACCAACCCAGACTTCAATCTGCTCGCCGGTCAGCGGATGGGTGACGAACAGGCCAGTGGGCATGCCCTTCTTTTCCATCGTCGCCATGTCCGCTTCGATCACGGAGCCAAGCTTGCACTCGGCGATGAAGGCCGCCAGTGCGGGATTGTTTTGCGCGGCGTGCTGGGCCAGCGCGTGTTCCGGCGCCACGGCGCAGAAGGTCACGCCCATGATGGTATCGGCACGGGTGGTGAACACATACAGCTTGCCGTCGTTGATCAATTCACCGTTGGCCGCTGCGATGGTGTGCGGGAAGGCGAAGCGCACGCCCACCGATTTGCCGATCCAGTTGGCCTGCATGATGCGCACGCGCTCAGGCCAGCCTGGCAGCTTGTTGTCGACATAATCGAGCAGCTCGTCGGCGTAGTCAGTGATGCGCGCGTAGTACATGGGAATCTCGCGCTTCTCGATTGGCGCGCCCGAGCGCCAGCCCTTGCCGTCGACGACCTGCTCGTTGGCCAGCACGGTCTGGTCGATCGGGTCCCAGTTCACGGTGCCAGTTTTTTTGTAGATGATGCCTTTTTCCAGCATCTTGAGGAACATCCACTGGTTCCACTTGTAGTATTCGGGCGTGCAGGCCGTCATCTCGCGTGACCAGTCAATGGCCAGGCCCATGGACTCCATCTGCTCCTTCATGTGGGCGATGTTCGAGTAGGTCCATTGGGCTGGCGGCACCTTGTTCTGCATGGCCGCGTTTTCAGCCGGCATGCCAAACGCATCCCAGCCCATGGGCATGAGCACGTTGTAGCCGTTCATGCGCAGGTAGCGGTACATCACATCGTTGATCGTATAGTTGCGCACGTGGCCCATGTGCAGCTTGCCCGATGGGTAAGGCAGCATCGAACAAGCGTAATACTTGCCTTTGGGGAAACGTGGGTCGTTCTCCACCGCCTTGTAGGCATCAATGGCCTTCCAGTGGGCTTGGGCGGTCTGTTCGACGTCGGCAGGACTATATTTATCTTGCATGGTGATATACGGCCAGGCGAGCGCGGCCAAAAGTGAATATGAACCGGCCATTATACTGGTTCGGCCCTCTGAAGTGCGTGGCGCAGAGGGGCCCTGGCTGAACCAAGGGAACCGGGGCTTGTCTAATGGGAGTGTGGCCGAAGTGAGGAGCGGGCATGCAGGGGTTCCATCGCTGTCCAACCTTGAAAGGAAGCCTGATATGAGCATTGACTTCAATCCCATTGACTACACAAACGAACTGGAATCGGCGGGCGTTCCCACGACGCAGGCGAAGGTTCATGCTAGCGCCCTGGGCAAAGTACTGTCCGACGTGGCGAGCTTCTGCGATATCGCCACTGCTGTGCGGGATTTGCGCAAAGAAATTCTCGCCTCCGAAGAAAGGACCAGTCTGCGTATTGAATTGGTCCGGACGGAACTGCACGCGAAAATCGACCAAGTGCGCACTGAGCTTGAGGCAAAAATTGAACAGTTGCGTACTGACCTTGAGGCAAAAATTGAACAGTTGCGTACTGACCTTGAGGCAAAAATTGAACTGCTGCGCTCCGAATTGCTCATCCATCGCTGGGTCCTCGGTCTGGTCGTGGCTTTGTGCAGCAGCAATCTGGCGCTGACGGTCAAACTGCTCATGCGCTAGCGCGACGCCATCGGGGGTAAAATCGCGGCAATCGCGCTTTCACCATTCCGATGCTTCTCTACCAGGAACACCCGCCCTGCGCCGCCCTGGCGCCCTACCTCGCCTGCCTCTGGACTTGCCACGTGCAGCCCGAAGGCCAGGCGATCTCCCATCGCGTGTTGCCCGACAACTGCATGGACATCCTGTGGTCGGACGCCGATCCCCATGGTGGCGTGGCCGGCATGATGAGCCATGCCATCGCTGTCCCGTTCGGCCGCCCTGTCCGCATCATTGCCGCGCGCTTCAAGCCGGGCGCAGCAAGCTATTTCTTCGATCTGCCTCTGCATGAGCTGGCCGACCAGCATCCCGCGCTGCCGGACCTGTGGCGCGACGGCCTGGCCGAACGCTGCGCGGACGCGCTGTGGACCCGGCCGCTGCCCGATGCGCACGCCGTGCAGGTAATTGAGCGCCTGCTACTGCAACGCCTGCGGTCGCGCCGCCACGCGCCTTGCCTGGTCGACGCCGCCGTGGAAGCGATCGACCGCTCGCGCGGCGCCATCCGCATTGCGACGCTGGCCGATACGTTGGGCATTTCGCGCCAACATCTGGCCAGCCAGTTTCGCGCCCGCGTCGGCCTGGGCGCCAAGGCTTATGCGCGCGTGAGCCGTTTCCAGCACGCCAGCGCAACCATCCGTGCACGCCAGGCGCAGCAAATGGACTGGGCCGCCCTGGCCCTGGAACTGGGCTATTGCGACCAACCCCACATGATTCACGAATTCCAGGAACTGGCAGGCAGCAGCCCACAGGCCTTTATCAGCTGATCCACCTTCCATTTTTACAAGACGAAGCGCCAGCGCACTGGCACACTCGGTTTTTTGCACATGAGGAGAACACAATGATTCACGGATTGCGGACAGTAGTGTATCCCGTAGGCGACCTGGCAGCGGCCAAGGATTGGTATGCGCAAGTGTTTGCCAAGGCGCCGTATTTCGACCAGCCGTTTTACGTGGGCTTCGAAATAGGCGGCTTCGAACTGGGCCTGGTGCCGGACGGCCAGCCCGGCACCTCAGGCGCGAATGTGTATTGGGGCGTCGATAACATCGAGGCGGAAGTGGCGCGCATCGTGGCCTTGGGCGCGCGCGAGCATACCGCCATCCAGGAAGTGGGCGAAGGCATCAAGGTAGCCGATCTGGCCGACCCATTTGGCAATGTGCTGGGCCTGATCTACAACGCCCACTTCGACCTCAAGGCCGTGCGCTAAGCCGGATAACTGCGTAAGACTTCGATGAGCCCGACGATGTTCCGGTTCAGTTCGTCGAGGTCTTCCGCCGGTACCCACCATTCCGTATGGTGGGCGCCACCGACCTTTTCAACAGAATAGCGGTCCATGAAGGCCTTGCGCACCGCGAACCGCGTCACGTAACCGCTGCCGCTGGCTTTGACATTCCAGTCGCTGGCGATATCGATCGCGTACTGTTCGTTGGTGACAGGGTAAAAAATGGGCTGCTCCGGCAAACGTGGCGGCCACTGGGTGTAGCCACTCGCGGCCACCAAGGCCAGTTCCTCCGGTCCGGTAGGACGGTACAGCGTCACGGTTTCCATCTTCTACTTTCAGTGCGGCGGGTTGGACATGCCCCTATTCTAGCGCACTTAGTGAATTTAAATATATAAGTTAGTGGATATTTTTCACTAAGTGGCTTAGAATGACGATTCCCCAACAAGCTACCGTTTTAACACTGGAATCATCATGCAAGCGACCCCACTCGGTGCAGGTATCTTCACCATCGACAATTTCCTCAGCGCGGACGAGTGCAGGCACTACATCGCCCTGAGCGAGCGCATGGGCTATCAGCCCTCGGAAGTGGACCTGGCCACTGGCTCACGTCGGCTGGAAGAAGTGCGCAACAACGACCGGGTGCTGTGTGACGATGTGGCGATGGCCGCCTTCCTGTTCGAGCGCGCCGAGCCTTTCCTGCCGCCAGAACTCGACGGCTGGGCGCTGCACGGCTTCAATGAACGGCTGCGCTTCTACCGCTATGGACCGGGCGAATACTTCAAGTGGCACAAGGACGGCACCTACGTGGCAGCGCCCGGTGTGGAAAGCCGGTTGACCTTCATGATTTACTTGAACGTCGGCTTCGAGGGCGGCGACACCCAGTTCCGCTGGGACCGGGTGCAGCCTGACGAAGGACGCGTGCTGGTGTTCCCGCATCGCCAATCGCACCAGGGCGCCGAGCTGATGGCCGGCACCAAGTACGTGCTGCGCACGGACGTCATGTACCGGCAGTTGCACGACGACGAACTGCCTGCGAACTAATCACCAGCCGTTGGCCTTGCAGGTCATCAGAATTTGGTCTGCAAGGTCACGCGCACATTGATTTTGGCGGGGAAGATGGCAACACGCTCCATCGTGCCCGTGGCATCGGTGTACAGGCGGTCCGAATAACCATCCTGACCGAGCACATTGTTCATGTACAGCCCAAGTTCGGTTTTCGCATCGGCTTTCCAACGCAGGAAAATATCAAAGTCGCGCCGGCTGCGCTGGCGCTCGCGCCGTGTCAGCGATTCGCGATACAAACATCCCTGCGCATACGCGAACTGGGTGCCGGTCGAAAAACGGCCATTGCTGTAATCGAGCCCGAGCGAAGCGCTCAATGGCGTCTGGTGACCGAGCCGGTTTTCCGGTCCCGGCACACTGTCAACCGTGGACCAGTTCGCTGCCGCACTGGCCTTGATCTCCAGTGCAGGCGCTGCCGCAAACACGCTTCGCAATGGAAACTTCGCCTCCAGTTCCACCCCGTGCGCCTGTCCCCTGCCCTGGTTGACCGGACGGGACACATAGTGGCCAGGCGTGGACTCGAAAGTATCCTGACCGATGATGTCGCTCAGCCCGCGCGCATACACGCTGACCGAAACGAACCTGCCGTCCTTCCAGAAGTGTTCGTAGGCGGCATCAAGGCCCGTGGACAGTTCCGGCCGCAAGTGCGGGTTCCCGGTGAAATCCAGTTCAGTCTTGCTGTTGTAGAGCGAGATGAAGCGCTGCGTCGACAGGTTTTGCAAGGTCGGTGGCCGGTAGCTGCGGTTTAGCGCCAGGCGCAATTGTTCGCCTGGCCGGTCCGGCAGTTTGTACAGGGTTTGGAAGACCGGGCTCCACACCGCGCTACGTGACTTGACGTCGGCCTGGCCGGTGCTGCTCACATCGGTCAATATGCCCTCCCAACGCAGCCCCAGATACACTGACCAGCGTGGCGTGACCTCCCATTCATCCTGCGCATAGGCCGCGGCGCGGTCGATGGTAGCCTTGGACAGCTCATCGGCGACGTTGGCTGGTTCGCTCGAATCGGCCTGGCGCGCGTCCTGGCGCACACTGCGGCTAATGTCCCAGCCGCTGGCAAAGCGATGGCCCTGGCCCAGGCCAAGCCGGTATTTGCCGGTGGAGTTGAGCGCATGGTCGCGGCCCTGCACGCGCACCTGCTGGTCCAGCAGCTGCGCGCCGTCAACGGCCACAAAAGCACTCTGCGCATCCTTGTCGTACTGGCGCGCAAACGACGCGCCTAGTTTCACTTCCAGGCTCGCATCGGTCGCGATTTTGTGGACCAGGGTCAGATCGCTTTGCAGATTGTGTCCATGGCGTCGGTCCTGATCGACGATCAGCGGATACTGCGATGGCGTGCCCACGGTGGTGGAATCGCTCCGGTCCGAGTCGATCCGCGCGCGCGAGACGTTAAGATTGGTTTGCGAGGTGAGCACGTCGCCATTGGCAAGCGCCCAGTTCAGTCGCGGATTGATGGTCAGCCGCTCGGAGTGGCCATCGTCGTGAAACGCGGCCGTGCGCATCTGGCTGATCGTGCCATCGGGCTCGGTGAAGCGTTCGGTATAGGGCGAGGTGCGCTCGAAGTTGCCGATCGCCAGGGCGCTGGTCACGGAGTAGGACAGCGCGCCACTGCGGTCGGACCACAGCAGTGTGAAGCGGGGCGACTGCCCGCCCCCATCGCTGGAGCCGGTGCCAAAGCGAAACTCGCGCTCGGCCTGCTTCACGACTTTTTTCAGGACGATGTTGATGGTGCCGGCAATGCCTTGCGCGCTCACGTCGGCCGTTCCCGCGCGCATCACCTCTATCCTGTCTATCGTATTCGGCGCGATGGTGTCGATGGAAAAGCCCGGCGCGACCCGCTCGCCATTGAGCAGGATCTGGGTATAGCCGCTGCCCAGTCCGCGCATCCGGATATCGTTGGCGCGGTTGCCGCCCGTGACAACCGTGATGCCAGGCATGCGCTGCAGCAGTTCGACCACATTGGCGAAACCCAGGCGTTCGATCTCGTCGGACTTCATCACGCTCTTGCTGGCGGTGTCGTCGCGCCGGGCATCGTAGTCGGCCAGCGCACCTTTGATATCAACCTGCTTAACAGCGGTATCGGCGACAGGCGCCACGCTTGCCGCCTTGGCGGGTGGGGTTTGCTGAGCCGCTGCCGTGGCGCTCAGGCCGACGAAGGTGAAGGACAGAACACTGCGTACAGAACGGGCAAGCGCCATTGATAATTTCGCAAGATTTCAAAGAAGCCGTATCTTAGCGTCGAATGGGCCTTGCGCGTAAATATTCTTGCCGAGGGCCGCGAGCGGAACTGGCTTCGCCTTACTCCAACACCAGCGCCAGCGCCGGCTTTTCGCCGTAATCCTCGTAGCGCTCGTTGATGCCGGCGATGCAGAAGGTCATTTCTTCAAGCAGGTCAGGCACGCGTTCGCGCATGGCAGCGGCATCTTTGACCACCACCTGCAGCACCTCGTTTGGCTTCAGGCGGAACTTGGTCATACCGTCTTCATCGCGCAGGTAGCTCAGGCAATCAACCCAGCTATCCATGGTGTGGCTGTAGGTGTCGGGAAAGCCGAACGCCAGCTGGCATTCCTTGTGAAACGATTCCCATCCCAGGATGGAGGCTCCGTTCAGTTCAGCGCTTGCCATCGGTATTCTCCTTGTTCGGTTCGGTCACGAAACCGAGTCTTGTCAGTCCGCGCATTTGGGCGGCGGCCATCAGTTGGGCCACCACTTCGTAGCGGGTGTTCTTGTCGGCGCGCAGCTGCAGTTCCGGCTGCGGCGTCATGGCCGCTGCGCGCATCAGGCGCGCGTCCAGTTGGCCGGCATCGACTTTTTCCTGGTCCCAGTAGATGGCCCCTGCCGCATCGATCACCACGCTGACCGTGCCCGTCTTGGACTGTGCTGCAGCCGCGCGCGCCTGCGGCAGATCGAGCTTGACGGCGTGCGTGAACAGGGGCGCAGCCAGGATGAAAATGATCAAGAGCACCAGCATCACGTCCACCATGGGCGTCACGTTGATGTCACTCATCATCGCCTGCTGGCGATGGGGGTTGAAGGCGCCAAAGCTCATGCGGTCAGTTTTTTGGTGAAATAGGCATGCAGGTCGTGGGCAAAACCGTCGAGCTCGGCGAGCGTGTGGCGGTTGAGCCGGTTAAAGCCGTTATACGCCAGAACTGCGGGAATCGCCACTACCAGGCCGAATCCCGTCATGATCAGCGCTTCCCCTACCGGCCCGGCAATTTTGTCGATCTGCACGACGCCAGCGCCCGACACATTGGCCAGCGCATGGTAAATGCCCCACACGGTGCCCAGCAGGCCGACAAATGGCGCTGTCGCGCCAATGGACGCCAGAAGCGTCAGACCGCTTTCGACGCGTCGGGTAGAGCGGGCTATCTGCTGGCGCAACACGCGCACCATTTGCTCGTCCAATTGCATCTCGCCACCCAGCGTGCGCGGCCCAGCGGTATGGGCAAGCGCGTACAGGGGCAAAGGCGCGAAGATGTCGTCGCGGTCGGAGACGGTCAGGAGGGCAATGCCATCCTTGATCGTGGGCGCGTTCCAGAAGGCATCAAGGGCAGTGGCTGCAGAACGTACGCGCCAGTTGGCCAGCGCTTTGGCAAAAATGAAGAACCAGCTAAGCAGCGACATGAGCAGCAACAGGATGGCGACTGCGTGACTGATGGTGTCGCCCTGGGCCCACCATTGGGCCAGGCTGAATTGATTGACGGCAGCCGCCGCCAGGGCGTCGGGCAGGCCGTCGTGGTTCACGACAGGGCCAGCACGTCTTGCATGTCGTACAGGCCCGTCGACTTGTCGGCCAGGAAGCGCGCGGCGCGCAGGGCGCCGTGGGCGTAGGTGATGCGGCTGCTCGATTTGTGGCTGATTTCAATGCGCTCGCCCGTGCCGGCAAACAGCACCGTGTGGTCACCCACGATGTCGCCGCCACGGATGGTGGCAAAGCCGATGGTGGAGGGGTCACGCTCGCCAGTGACGCCTTCGCGGCCATAGACGGCGCATTGCTTCAGGTCGCGGCCCAGCGCGTCGGCAATGACTTCGCCCATTTTCAAGGCGGTGCCGGAAGGGGCATCGACCTTGTGGCGGTGGTGGGCCTCGACGATTTCGATGTCATAGCCTTCGGACAGGCTCTTGGCCGCCATTTCCAGCAGCTTGAGCGTGACGTTCACGCCCACGCTCATGTTTGGCGAGATCATGATGGCGGTTTTTTCAGCGGCGGCGCGTATGGCAGCCTTGCCGGCGTCGTCAAAACCGGTGGTCCCGATAATCATCTTGATGCCATGTTCGGCGCAATACGCCAGGTGCTTGAGCGTACCCTCGGGGCGCGTAAAGTCGATCAGGAAATCGGCATCGGCCAGGCCGGCAGCGAAGTCCGACTGAATCACCACCCCGGTCAACTGGCCGGCAAAGGCGCCGGCGTCGCTGCCAATGGCAGGCGAGGCAGCAAGGTCGAGCGCACCGGCCAGTACCGTGTCGGGCGCCGCGGCAATCGCGTCCACCAGCATCCGGCCCATGCGCCCGCTTGCGCCCGCGACGGCGATTCTCAATTCACTCATGTGGCCGCCCGCGCTTATTTGTTGATCTTGATCTGGGCTGCGCCCACTTCTTCCTTCTTCGGTCCCTCTTTCGGCGGCGTCTTGGCAGGGCCGGCGATGCGCGCGATGTATTCCTTCTCGGTCGGCAAATTGCCGCCTTCGAAACGCTCGACAACGTCATCCTTGAAGAACACAGTGACGCGGGCAGCGGTCAGCTCGCCATTGCCGCGCGCCAGGTAGAACGGGTAATCCCAGCGCGAGGCGTGGAAGATGTCCGCCAGCAGCGGCGTGCCGAGGATGAACTTGACCTGTTCGCGCGTCTGACCCACTTTCAGCTGGGCCAGCATTTCCTGGGAAACGAAGTTGCCCTGCTGGATATCCGGACGATAAGGAGAAAATACCCACAGAAATTTCTGCAACTGGGTCACGGTGGTGGTCTGGGCACCCACGTCCGCATTGACCGGTGCTGCAGGCGGCGAACGCCAGGAAGCGCAACCGGAGAGGGTCACAAGAGCGCAGACCAGCGCTGCCAACAGGGGGGCGCGCAAGCTAAAACGGTGCAAAACGGCAGTATCGACACGCATGGATGACCTCAAATCGTTGAACGGAAGCCTAGGCACCCCCGTCTAAAACGCTATATGATAAAGCACTCCGCCAAAATACGAGCAACAAACATGAGTAACAATCCTAGCGACCTCAAAGCCAGCGGCCTGAAAGCGACTTTGCCGCGCCTAAAAATCCTCGAAATTTTCCAAAATAGCGAGGTTCGCCACCTGACGGCGGAGGATGTGTACAAGATCCTGCTCACTGAAAACATGGACGTCGGCCTGGCCACCGTGTACCGCGTGCTGACCCAGTTCGAACAGGCTGGCCTGCTCAACCGCAACCATTTCGAGACCGGCAAGGCGATTTTTGAACTGAACGCAGGCTCCCACCACGACCACCTGGTGTGCCTCGATTGCGGTCGCGTGGAAGAGTTTTACGACGAAAACATCGAAGCGCGCCAGCAGAAAATCGCGGTTGAGCGCGGCTTCAAGATTGCCGAGCACGCGCTGGCCATTTATGGCAATTGCGTCAAGGTTGCCTGCCCACACAGGGGCTAGGCCTGCTGCCCTGCCTGCTGCCCTAATTGTGGCTCAGGGCGTTTGACAGCAGCTTGGCCGTGATATCGACGATCGGTATCACCCGCTCGTAGGCCATGCGGGTGGGGCCGATCACTCCCAGCGTGCCCACGATCTGCCCATTGACTTCGTAGGGCGCGGTGACCACGCTCATTTCATCCATGGGCACCAGGTTCGATTCGCCGCCGATAAAAATCTGCACACCCGTGGCTTTGCTCGAGACATCGAGCAACTGCATCAGGCCGGTCTTCTGTTCAAACATGTCGAACATCTGGCGCAGCGAGCCCATGTTGGACGACAGATCGGACACGCTGAGCAAATTGCGTTCGCCAGCAATGACCATGTCGTCCGAATGGTCGCTCATCGCTTCACTGCCCGCTTCCACTGCCGCCTGCATCAGGCGTCCCATATCGTCGCGCAACTGACGCAATTCGCCAGTCAGGCGCAGCCGCACCTCGTCGAACGACAGGCCACCATAGTTCTGGTTGATGTAATTGGCCGACTGGATCAATTGGCTCGGGGTGTAGTCGGACTCGGTGAGCAGCAGGCGGTTCTGCACATCGCCGCGCGGGTCGACAATGACGAGCAGAATCCGTTTTTCGGACAGGCGCAGAAACTCGATTTGCTGGAACACCGATTCGCGGCGGGGACTCAAGACCACGCCGGCAAACTGCGACAGCGAGGACAGCATCTGGGCCGCGTTGGAAATGATTTTCTGGGGCTGCTGGGACGGCAAGCCCATGCGCGACTGCACCGATTGCTCGTCAATCTGCTGCACCGTGAGCAAGGTATCGACAAAGATGCGGTAGCCGCGCGGGGTGGGGATGCGGCCGGCCGAGGTATGCGGACTGGAAACGAAACCCATTTCTTCCAGGTCGGCCATGATGTTGCGGATGGTCGCAGGCGACAGGTCCAGCCCGGAAATGCGCGACAGCGCGCGCGAGCCGACCGGCTGGCCGTCGGCAATATAGCGTTCGACCAGGGCCTTGAGCAGCGTTTGTGCGCGGGTATCGAGTTGCATGTTTCTATGGAGTGCAATAGCTGGGTGTCATCGCCTATTATGCACGTTCGCCGCCCGGCTGGCCCAATTTCGCGCCGCTCTCGCCATGTTCGGCCTCCAGCCACGCCAGCAGGGCGTCGAAATCGGCGCAAATGGCGTCCGGCACCACACCATGCTCGAGGTGGCGGGTGCTGGCTGTGCGGTTGAGCCAGACCGCGCGCAGGCCGGCGCGCTGGGCGCCTTGTACATCCAATAACACATCGTCCCCCACGTACACGGCTTCGTGGGGCGCCACGCCCAGGGCGGTGCAGGCGGCCAGGAACAAGGCTGGATCCGGCTTGGCGCTGCCAAGCTGGTGGGCCGCCAGCGAGACCTCGAAATGGTGGTCCAGGCCAATGGCGCGCAGGTCAGCATTGCCATTGGAAATAGTGCCCAGGCGGGCCAGGCCACGCAAGCGCGCCAGGCCGGGTAACACATCCTCATAGGGCACGACGGTGTTACGGGCGGCAAAAAAATGCGCCATGGCGGCGTCCACCTTGGTGCTGTCCTCCCCCACCAGGGCGAAGGCTTCCAGCAAGCCCGCCCGGCGCAAGGCTCCCAGGTCCAGGTGGTAATGAGGCTGGGCGGCCAAGAGGGTCATGCGCGCTTCGCGCAGGGCGGCACTGGAAAAACGGGCGCTCACCAGGGGCGCATGGGTCTGCAACCAGGCATGCAGGGTGATCTCGGCCTGGGCAATGACGGGCGCGATCGGCCACAAGGTATCGTCCAGGTCGAACAGGATGGCCTTGGGCCAGGGGCGAGCGGGGATGGTCGGCATGAAAAAGCGGCGAAATGGCGAATACCCAGCATAGCGAGGGGGCGCCGGAAAATCAAATGCGCGCAGAAACTCAAGAAACTTACACAGTGATACAACCGCAAAGAGCCGTCGCCTTGGCAAATGCACTAAAATGACGTCCAAATCAGTCTGTCCTGCGGCGCCGGCCTCTGCCTTGCCCACCTTACCCAGTCAGTCTTTGGAGAACGTATGAAAAAATTTACCCTGCGTAGCTGCGTTGTGCTCGCCTGCGCAATCGGCCTGTCTGCCTGCGGCGGCGGCGGCGGCGACCTGCTCTTGCAAGTGGCCGTGTACGGCGTCACCAAGGATGGCCTGACCCTGACCAACAATGGCGGCACCCCGGTTGCCGTGCCAGCGGGCACCACGGTGGTCAATTTCCCGAACATCGGCTCGGACACCAATTACGACATCGAAATTGCCACCCCGGTCAGCAATGCATCGTGCACCCTGGAGAACAACAAGGGCAAGACCACCTCGTTCAGCCCGATTGGCATCCGCCTGATCTGCATCGCCTACACCTACGACCTGGGCGGCAAGATCAAGGGCTTGACCGGTGACGGCCTGGTGCTCATCAATGGCGCCGACAAGAAAACCTTCAACCACGGCACCACCGCCGATTTCGACTTCAACATGACCATTGCCGGCACCACCACCGGTACCGGCACCTCGGCCGTGACGACGCCAGACACGGGCAAGGTTGCCGAATCGAAGCCTTACGGCGTGCTGATTTTCCAACAGCCGACGACGGGCAACTGCGTGATCGACAAGCGTCCTGACGGCACCAGCACGGGCGTGGGCACGATGCCAGCGCATGCCATCACGGGCACCAAGCCCGATTCGCTGCCGGCCGAACAGTTCGATCCTATTTTGATCACCTGCTCGTAAGCAGTGGCCCCTAACGTCTATTCTGGAGAATTCATGAAGTTGACCATCTCGCGCACCCTGATCGCGCTGACCCTCGCCCTGGGCGTCTCCGCCTGCGGCGGCAAGGCCTCGTTCGAAGTCAAGGGCACCATTACCGGCCTCGTCTACGACGGCCTGAAGCTGACCGAAACCTCGTCGGGCAAGGTCCTCACGATCAACAAGACCGACACCACCTTCTCGTTTGGGAATGTGGACTACGGCCAGACCTTTGCCATCGTGATTGCCTCGGCGACCACCACCACGAATGGCACCACGACCACCACGACCGACCAGCCGCTGCACCAGTTCTGCACGGTCACCAATGGCGCGGACACGGCTGGCCGCACGGCATCGATCAACGCGATCATCAGCTGCACCATCAACACCCACTCGGTGGGCGGCCTGATCACGGTGACGCCGGACACGGGCGCGACGGCAGGTTCGGTGGCGGGCCTGAAAATCATCAATGGCAGCCAGACCGATGCTTTTGTGGCGATTGCGGGCACCACCTCGTACACCTTCGGCTCGATTCCTTTTGACCAGACCGTGGGTCTGATCATCGCGGCCCAGCCGACCGATCCAAAAACCACCTGCAAGCTGGTACCGACGGCGCCGTTGACGGCCAGTACCGATGGATTGAGCGTGACGACCAAAATGGGCGACCTGGATATCGTCATTCCAGTCGCTTGCAAGACCACAATTTAAGGGGAAAAGAGGAGATATAGGAAATCTATATGTCTGGTATTGCGAATATAAATTAGATTTATATTCCGTGCTGCAGCATAATGAACTTGTCTCCTCCAACTCTCCTCAAAAAGAATTGGATTTCAAGCCCGCCTCTGGCGGGCTTTTTTTTGTCCAAAACAGGCCCCCAACAAAAAACTGCCCTTGGGGAAGTGGCGAAGCGAGGGCGTCGGGGTAGTTGCTAGAGCCAATACCCCGTCGTCCTCGCGAAAGCGGGGACGACCGCAAGCGGTCGTGCGCCAACGCATGCGTTGGCCCCATACGGCGCTCGAGTATGCATGGGTCCCCGCTTTCGCGAGGACGACGGGGTAACTGCTGGTTCATTGCCGGTGTTGCTCTTGCTAATACACCGTCGCCCTCGCGAAAAGGCGACAGTGCCGATGCTCTAGTCGAGGAAGTCCGCGTACTCTTTGTGCGTATAACCACTCAGTTGCTGCCAAGGCAGCTTGGCGGACAAGCCCTCCAGCACCGTGACGTCAATGCGCTTGACCACAGTCCCTGCCAGATCCCCGCTTTCGAGCCGCAATGCCACCTGGCGTTTGTCATCCCACAGCACGCGCTCGTACACCCCATCCTTTTCCCGCTCGCGCCACTGGGCACCGGCCACCGGCGACACACGCGACGTCACCGGCAAGGCTTGCACCCGCTTCGGGTCCAGCAGATACCAGGCGTTTTCCCAGGAACCGTCAAAGCTGACATTGCCATACTCCGCAGCCGGAATGGCCACCAGCTCACGCTGACGCTGGTCCACATATTCCAGACGCACCTTGCCGTGCTCCATGACCACATGGCGCGGCAACATCACCGGGTTGAATTCCGCATGCGTGCCCGGCGCTGCCGCCACCGCCGGCAAGGCCGGCAGCACCCGCCCCGACCACACGTGGCCGGGACGGCGCAGCATGCGCTCCTGGTAGCGCGCCTCACGCGTCACGCCTTCCGGCGTGACGACCTTGCTGTAATACGCGAGGGCGAGGTCAAGCGAGGGCGCAGGCGCTGCCTGCGCTGCCGACATGGCGAAGCCAAGCGCCAGCAAAACATGAGGCGTCTTCAAAATCCAAACGCCGTCTTGAGCAGGGCAAACACGCGCGTGTTGTCCAGCGTACCCTTGAAAGTCTTGGCCGCCGCCCCCGTCGCCAGCAGCTTCACGTCGCCGCCACCATGGGTTTCACTGGCCAGACGCACACCGGTTTCCTGCAGATAGTTGTCAGCCAGGACGGTTGCGCTGTCCAGGTTGGCACGCAGGTCCGGACGGTTCGGACCATTGCCGAACACGAGCGTGGTGTAGTTGTTGCCGTCCGCATCTTTCAGTGGCTGACCATCCTTGTAGTTGCGCGTGATGTCGAGGATAGGATTGCCGCGCTTGCCGTAGCCGTTAAACGCCATCGTGTGATCATGGTCGGCAGTGACCACGATCAGGGTGTTGGCCAGGGTTGGATCGGTCAGCTTGGCCTTGTCCAGCGCGGCCTTGATGGCATCATCAAAAGCAATGGTGTCGACCAGGGCGCGCTTGGCGTTGGTACCGTGCAGTGCGTGGTCGATGCGTCCGCCTTCGACCATCAGAAAGTAGCCACCGGCATTTTGCGACAGGATATCCATGGCCTTGGTGGTCATTTCCGCCAGGCTTGGCTGGGTCGCGCCCTCGCCGACTGGTGGCGTAGCGCTGCGGTCCAGTTCGTACTCGAGGTGGCCCTTGCTGCTGAACAGGCCAATGAATTTCTTGTTGTTCGGCGCTGCCGCCAGATCGGCCTTGGTGGCGCCCACGGTATAGCCCTTGGCAGCCAGTTCGGTCAGCAGATTGCGGCCATCGGCGCGCCCTGCCTTGTTGGTGACGCTGTCGAACGGCGTGAAGTGGTTGCGGCCCCCGCCCATCAGCACGTCCACGCCATCACCGAGCGCAGTGTTGAAACCGGCGCCGCCCGGTACTGCCTGGGCTGCAATGGCGTACTGCGCATTGCGGTTGCAGATGTGCGAGTAGGTCGCCGCTGGCGTGGCGTGGGTCAGTTCGGTGGTGGTGATCGAGCCCACTGCCTTGCCCTTGGACTTGGCCAGTTCCAGGATGGTCTGCACAGCCGTGCCATTGCCGGTGGCGGCGCAGTTGTTCACGCCCAGGTTGCCATTGACGTCTTTCGAGGGCGCGGTGGCCACCGTTTCCGGCGACATGGAGATGACTTCATTGTTCATCTTCACGCCGGTCATGTAGGCGGCCATGGACGGGGCGCTGTCGGTGGTCTGGGCATCGTTGGAATAGGTCTTGATGCGCGCGGTGCGCTCGAGCTTGTCCATGGTGAGCGAGCCATCTTCGCCGTATTTGTAGATGCGCGAAGCGGTCACCGTGGTCGGGCCCATGCCATCGCCCAGGAAAAAGATGATGTTCTTCGCTTCGCCAGCCGCTTGCGCAGCGCCGTAGGTGAGCAGCAGGGCTGCGGTAATCAGTGTGCGTTTCATGTGTGCTTTGCTCCGTGTTTGAATGACTTACAGGCCGGCTGCCGCTTTGACGAGGCCGAACACCTTGGTGTTGTCGATGGTGCCGTTGAAGGTGTCGGCACCCTTGCCGGTCGCGCCAAGGAACACATCGGCGCCGCCGTGGGTTTCATTGCCGGCAGTAACGCGCACCACCGCTTCCTGGTGATACAGGTTGGCACTGGTCATGTTTTCGTCCAGGGAAGCCATGGCGCTGCGGCTGGACTGGGTACGGTTTTCGCCATTGCCAAAGCCGATGATCGAGTACGGTGCGCCATCGAGGTCTTTTTCGACCGCGCCGCTGACATAGTTTTTCACCACGCCCAAGACGCCCGGATTGCCGGTGGCGGTTTTGCCTGTCCGCTTGGCGTAGCCATTGAGCACCAGCGTGTGGTCATGGTCGGCAGTGACCACGATCAGGGTGTTCTTCAGCTCGGGATCGGCAAGGCGCGCCTTGGCCAGGGCAGCCTTGATCGCGTTGTCAAACGCCAGGGTGTCCTGCAGTGCTTTCTTGGCGGTGGTTTCATGCAGTGCGTGGTCGATGCGACCGCCTTCAACCATCAGGAAGTAACCCTTGCTGTTACGGGTCAGCACGTCCATGGCCTTGGTGGTCATCTCGGCCAGGCTGGGTTCCTTGGCCGGATCGCGGTCCAGGTCGTAGCTCATGTGGCTGGAGGTGAACAGGCCCAGCAGGCGGTCGGTCTTGGTGCCGTCGATGGCGGCAAACTCGGTCGCATTGCTGGCGTAGGCGTAGTTTTTCGCCTTCATTTCAGCGACCAGATCGCGTCCATCGGTGCGCTTGCCGCCATCCTTGAAGGGCACGAAAAATTGCTTGCCGCCACCCATCAAGACGTCCAGGCCGGTCGTGCCCAGGGCGCTGTTGTAGCCAACGCCGCCCGGCACTGCTGCCGCGGCAATATCGTTTTCCAGGTCGCGGTGGCAGATGTGGGAGTAGGTCGCTGCAGGCGTTGCGTGCGTCACGCGGGTGGTGGTCACGACGCCAGTGGACAAGCCCTTGGCCTTGGCCAGTTCGATCAGCGTGCTGACCGCCGTACCGTTGCCGGTGCCGCAGTTGTTGCCGATCTTGTTGCCGTTGACGTCGACCAGAGGATCGCGCGCGATCGTGTCGGGCGACATCGCGATCACTTCATTGTTCATTTTTACGCCGGTCATGTAGGCCGACATGGACGGTGCGCTGTCGGTGACCTGGGCGTCGTTGGAAAAGGTTTTGACGAAGGCCGTTTCCGGCAAGGTGTCGATGGTCAGTTCGCCATCTTCGCCCACGGCGTAGATGCGCGCGGCGGTCATGGTGGTCATGCCCATGCCGTCGCCAAGGAAGAAGATCACGTTCTTCGGCGCTTCCACCACAACAGGGGCGGTGGTAGCGGCAGGAGTGTCGGTGGGGCTGCAGCCGGCTGCCAGTGCAGCGATGGCTGCGGCGATGGCGGCAGTAAAGAGTGCCTTGCGTTTCATGTGGTCAGTCCCGCGTTGTTAAAAACGGGATTCTGACAAGGCAGTGTTACGCGATGATGACGCGCGCAGTGCGCGCCCGCGTCCTCAGACGGGCTTGAGCAAGTTGGACAAGGCCACGTACTGCGCCAGGCCAATGGCTTCCGGACGCACCGAGGGGTCGATGCCCGCTTCAACGATCTGCGCTTCGGTGAACATGCCAGCCAGGCAGTTGCGGATCACCTTGCGCCGCTGCGAGAAGGCTTTCATCACGACCGCTTCAAGCGTGGGACCATCGCAGGCAAGCTGCTGCTTCACGGGCACCATGCGCACGATGGCCGACTCCACTTGCGGCGGCGGATCGAAGGCGGTGGGCGGCACGATGAACATCAGGTCCATGTCGTAGCGCCATTGCAGCATGACCGACAGGCGACCATAGACCTTGCTGCCCGGCTCGGCCACCATGCGCTCGACCACTTCCTTTTGCAGCATGAAGTGCTGGTCTTCAATCTGGTCGGCAAAGCTGGCCAGGTGAAACAGCAAGGGGCTGGAAATGTTGTAGGGCAGATTGCCCACCACGCGCAGCTTCTGTCCGGCAGGCACGGGAATCTGACCGAAATCGAATTTGAGGGCGTCGCCGGAATGCACAGTGAGCTTCTCGCGCGGGAAGGTTTTTTCCAGACGCGTGACCAGGTCGCGGTCCAGCTCCACCACGTGCATATGGTCCAGCCGCTTGAGCAGCAGCGCCGTCATGGCAGCCAGGCCGGGACCGATCTCGACCATCGCCTGGCCCGGCTGGGGGCCGATGGCGTCGATGATGTTGTCGAGGACCAGTTTGTCGGTCAGGAAGTTTTGGCCAAAGCGTTTGCGGGCGACGTGTTTCATATTCTTGTTTTCTGTGAGGTGAGGACCATGCCAAGCGCGCTGCGTATGGCCTGTTCCATGCTGGCGCAATCGGCCAGGCCCAGGCCTTGCGCGGCCAGGTCCAGCGCCGTGCCATGGTCGACCGAGGTACGGATCAAAGGCAGGCCCAGGGTAATGTTGACGCCGCTGCCAAAGGTCGCGTACTTGAGCACGGGCAAGCCCTGGTCGTGGTACATGGCCAGAACACAGTCGGCCTGGGCCAGGTATTTGGGCTGGAACAGGGTGTCGGCCGGATACGGCCCGTGCGCAGCGATGCCGCGCGCCTGGGCTGCGGCAAT
>JBJMVX010000204.1:0-3607 GCA_045810445.1 Massilia sp. | reverse complement strand
GGTCAGCCGCTCCATCCTCAACGATGCCATCGGCCCTGACGACTTCCATGGCTGCGTGTACTACAGCCAGTTTGCGGAGCAGGACCAGTCGCAGGCGTTTGCCGACCAGCTGGTCGCGCGTGCATCGGCGCTCACGCCGCAGGCAGTCGCGCCCATGGACCGCGACGCCGCTGCCGCCATCTCGCGCGCCTACATGCAAGGCGCCATGGCGCAGCATGGCATAGCTGACGCCAACATGATCAAGCCTGGCATCGGCGAAGCAACCCGAGTCCTGCTGCGGCGCACGCCGCGCCTGCTGATTGTGCGCGACACGGGCGCGCCGGAAGTGGCACATTTGCTGCTACTGGCCGCCGAAAAGAAGGTCTCCGTGCGGGTCGATCCCGGCCTGCCCTACCACGCTGTATCACTGATCAGGAGTGCACTGGATGCTTAAGGCCATGGGCGCATCGTTGTATATCCCCGCCAACCACAAACGCCTGATGTCGGTGGCTAACGGCGAACGTTTGCCGCACACCCGCTCGCTCATCTTCTGCACCGAGGACGCGGTGGCCGACGCTGACCTGTGCTGGGCCCTGTTCAACCTGTCGGTGGTGCTGGCCAACATGCGGCGCGACACCGGCGCCGAACGCTTTGTGCGGGTACGCAATCCCGAGGTGATGGCGCGCGTGCTGGCCATGCCGGGCGCCGAGAAGCTGACCGGTTTTGTGCTGCCCAAATGCACCCGTCACAATTTCGACGCCTACTTCAAGCAGGTTCGCGGCACTGACCACATGCTCATGCCGACCCTGGAGACGGCGGAGGTATTCAACGACACGGAAATGCACCTGTTCCGCGAGACCCTGGAGGCACCGGGTGTGCGCAGCCGCATCCTGGCGCTGCGCATCGGTGGCAATGACCTGCTTGCCCTGCTGGGGCTGCGCCGTCCGCGCAACATGACCATCTACCGCACCCCGCTTGGTCCCGTCATCGCGCGCCTGGTCACGACCTTCCGTCCCTACGGTTTCGTGCTGACCGCGCCCGTATTCGAACACCTGGACTTGCCCGAGCTGCTGAACCAGGAAGTGGCCGAAGACATCGCCTACGGCATGGTCGGCAAGACGGCCATCCATCCTAGCCAGATTGCGCCTATCGAGCAGCACTACCGGGTCAAGCCGAACGACCTGGAAGCGGCGCGCGCGATTCTCGACGTCGACAGCCCGGCCGTCTTCCAGATGCACCATTCGATGTGTGAAGTGGCGACCCATCGCGCGTGGGCCCAGCGCATGGTCGAGCAATCCCAGTTATTTGGCGCGCACCCGGAAGACGCGGGTCGCAGCATGATTGACGCTAGCGAAAGGAAATGGCAATGAACGAATTCTCGCGTGGGCAAAAAGGAAAACTGGCCGATCTGGGCCTGCAGTCGCCGTTTGCGGTGCAGATCGATCTGGCCAGCGCCGGCATGGCGGTGGACGTATCGTGCTTTGGCGTGGACGCTGCCGACAAGCTGTCGGACGAGCGCTACATGGTGTTCTACAATCAGCTGGCCAGTCCCGGCGACGCTGTGAAGCTGGACATGGGCAGCGGACAGGCGCGCTTCCAGGTCAACCTCAACGCGCTGCCCGACGCCATCTGCAAGCTGGTCTTCGTGGCTGCCATTGACGGCAACGGCAGCATGCGCAACCTGGGGGCAAGCAGCATGACGCTGGGTCAGTCCGTGCGCTTCCCCTTGTCCGGGGCCGACTTCCAGGATGAGAAAGCCGTGATCCTGGGCGAGCTGTATCGCAAGGACGGCATATGGCGCTTTGGCGCCGTGGGCCAGGGCTTCAATGGGGGCCTGTCGGCGCTGCTCAAGCACTTTGGCGGGACGGAAGCGGCGCCGACGTCAGCACCGGCACCGGAACAGAAGAAGGTGTCGCTGTCGAAGGTCACGCTGGAAAAACGGGGCGACAAGGTCTCGCTCGACAAGCGCGCCGGTGGACGCGGTTTCGGGCGCATCCACGTCAACCTGAATTGGAACCAGAACGCCGCCATCACCACCGCCCCAGCACCCAAGACCGGATTCCTTTCGCGCCTGACCGGTTCGGGGGCGGCCGCACCAGCGTCCAATGGCATTGACCTTGACCTGGGCTGCATGTACGAGATGGCAGATGGCCGCCCGGGCCTGGTGCAGGCACTGGGCAATGCCTGGGGCGACCTGGATCGTCCGCCCTATATCAAGCTGCAGGCGGACGACCGCACCGGCCAGTCCAAGGAAGGCGAAAATCTCGATATCAACGGCGAGCATTTTGGCGACATCAAGCGCGCGCTTATCTTCGCCTATATTTACCAAGGTGCCGCCAACTGGGCGGCCACTGACGGTGTAGTCACCATCAATATGCCCGAGCAACCACCCATCGAAGTACGGCTGGACCAGGGCGGCAGCCAGATGATGTGTGCGATCGCGATGATCGAAAACCGCAGCGGCAGCCTGCAGGTGACGAAGCTGGAAGAGTACTTTTCGCAGGTCGGCCGCGAAAGCGCGCACGAACTGATGGACAAGCGCTTCGGCTTCGGTCTGCGCTGGACCACTGGGACCAAGGATTGAACAAGCCACTGTGCGCGGCGCTGCTCACGCTCGGCGCTATCAGTGCACAGGCTGCGGCCCCCTGCCCTGTCAGCGCGGCACCGGGCTTTGACCAGGCACGTTTGTGCGCGGTGCTCACTGGCTTTCGCGACGGCCCGGTCAACTTCCATGGCTTGCTGGTCCAACACCAGGGGCGCATCGTGGCCGAGCTGTACAAGCCTGGCCAGGACCGCTCCGTGTATTCATTTTCGCGCCATCACGACTTCGACGCTGACACCCTGCACGACGTACGCTCGATCAGCAAATCGGTCACCAGCCTGCTGTGGGGGATTGCCCAGGCCGAGGGCAAGGTACCACCCTTGTCCGCTACTGCAGCCTCCCAACTGCCCGAACTGCCGGCACTGAACGATGGCCGCGCCAACATCACGCTTGAGCACCTGATCACCATGAGCAGCGGCCTGGCCTGGAATGAGGCCAGCTCCTACAAGCTCTTTGGCAATGAAGAGACAGGCCTGTACTGGCACGGCTCGCAGGCACGCTATCTGTTTAACCGCGCACTGGACAAGCCACCTGGCAGCACCTTCAACTACAACGGCGGCGGAACCGCAGTGCTGGCCCAGTTGCTCGCCAAGGGCACTGGCATGCCCCTGACCCAGTATGCGCGCCTCAAGCTGTTCGAACCACTGGGTATCACGCACTGGGAGTGGGTTGCCGACCTGCGTGGCCGGCCCCTGGCGTTTGCCGGCCTGCGCCTGCGTCCGCGCGACCTGGCGCGCATCGGCCAACTGATGCTCGATCACGGTATGTGGCAGGGCCGCCAACTGGTGCCTGCGCAGTGGATCGCGCAGTCCACCACCACCCACCTGCCCACTGGCGATGGCCTGGGTTATGGCTACCAGTGGTGGACCGGGAAAGTGGAAGCGAACGGCAAACAGCATCCCTGGTTTGCCGGCATTGGCAACGGCGGGCAGCGCCTGTTCGTGGTGCCGACACTGGACCTGGTGGTGGTCGTGACGGCAGGCGACTATGGCAACTCCGCCACCGGCGGCAAGGCCAACGCCCTGT
>JBJMVX010000203.1:0-6537 GCA_045810445.1 Massilia sp. | reverse complement strand
CGAAGCGGCCTTCAGGCCGCAGGCGGGCCTGTAGCGGCGCGCTCAGTTCGCGCCATTGGGAGCCGTACAGGGCAACGAAGCGTGGCGCCTTGCCGGCAGGCGCATCGTTGAGAACCGCATCGAGTTGTGCTGTGTCGCGCAATTGCATGGCGCGCCCCTGCGAATAAAAGGCTGGGGTGTAGATGCCGTGGCCGACAAAGACCAGCGTCGTGCGATCGGCATGCAGCCTGTCGAGCGCGGCGATCACCGGCTTGGCAGACCTGAAGCTTTGCTGCACTTGCATCACGCTGAGGGTGGCGCCAAAAGCGAGCAGCGCGAACAGAAGGCCGCCTGCGAGGAGCCGGTCCACCCTGGTCGCATTGCTGTCGCGCGCCAGCCACGCTGCAGCCAGCATCGCCAGTGCCGGCATGCCCGGCAAGAAATAGGTCCAGATGATGTTGCGCGAGGCCGTGAAGAACAGGCAGGGGGCCAGCGCCCACATCCAGAGGTAGTGCTGCCAGCTCTTCTGCTGCGCGTCAGGAGCGGTGGACTGCGCTTGGCGGCCAATGGCCATCGCTGGTACGAGCACGGCCCATGGCAGGCAAGCAGCGAATGCGTACGGCCAGATCATCCCTGGCGGTACCGCGTGCGCCGTGCCGTAGCGATCGCCAGCCCAGCCAGCGACAGTAAAGCGTTTCCAGTGTTCGCCCACCAGGAAGTAGTTCAGGAAACCAGGCGTGTGCTGTTCGGCCAGGGCATACCAGGGCAATACCAGCAAGGCCACCAAGAACATGCCGCTCAGCCAAGGCAGCCCAGCCCACATGGCGCGCAGCTTGCCGTTCCACAGTGCCCATAAGGCAATCGGCACCCCGCACAGCACCAACGCGACCGGCCCTTTGGCCAGCAGGCCGACTGCCAGGCCGATAAAGAAGAGGTACTGTTCGCGGCGCCGCTCAGGGCCAGTCGCATGCAGCCCCAACCAGAAGCCGCGCATTGCCATGACCACACCGACCACCATGCACATGTCAGTCATCACCGCGCCTGCCGACACGAAAAACAACACGGACCCGGCCAGCAGCACGGATGCCAGCAGTGCTTGCCGCACATCGTTCCGACGCAACCAGCCCACCACCAGCCAGATCACCACCAGTCCCGCTGCAAAATGGGGAAAGCGCGCGCCAAATTCGTTGACACCGAACACTTTCATGCTCAAGGCGGTCACCCAGGTTGATAGGGGCGGCTTGGCCCAGAACGGCACGCCATAGTCATACCAGGGCGTGATCCAGTCGTTCAGCTCTACCATCTTGCGGGCAATCTCCGCGTAGCGCGCTTCTGTCGCGTCCGACAGGGGGTAGGCGCCCAGGGTCAGCAGGCGCACCAGCAGCAGGCACAGCAGCACCCCCAGCAACAGCGGGCTCGCTGCACGCGACACGGCTGGCCGAGCTGGGGCCATCATGACTGCCGCCGTTGTGGCATGCCGGCGCCCTGCAAGGTGGCGGGTCGATAGGCCTCAAGCAAATAAAGTGGGCGGCGCTTTGTTTCGATGAACAAGCGCCCTATGTATTCGCCGAGGATGCCGATGGCCATCAACTGCAAGCCACCGAGCAACAGGATGCTGATGATCAGGGTAGGAAAGCCCTTGACCGGCTCGCCGAACAGCAGCGTGGTGGCGGCAAACGCTAGTGCGTAGAGAAACGCCGCCAGGGCACTTGCCAGGCCCGCGTAGCTGGCCAGTTTGAGCGGGAGCACAGAAAAACTGGTCAAGCCCTCGACCGCGAAACGCCAGAGTTGGCGGTAGCGCCACTTGCTATCGCCGCCCACCCGGTCGCCTACGTCATAGGGCAAAACAGTTTCCCGGTAGCCGATCCAGGCGAACAGGCCTTTCATGAAGCGGCAGCGCTCATCGAGCTGGTTGACGGCATCGACCGCGCGCCTGCTCAATAGGCGAAAATCACCTATGCCGTCCTGGATCGGCAATTCGCTCACACGGTTCAGGGTGCGATAGAACCACTGGGCGCCAAAGCGCTTGAAGGCGGTTTCGGCTGCGCGGTTGCGGCGCCGCATGCTGACCACGTCTGCGCCCTCGGCCATGGCAGCGAGCATGGCCGGAATCTCTTCGGGTGGGTGTTGCAGGTCCGCATCCATGATGACGACGGCCGCGCCGCGCGCAAGGCGCAGGCCAGCAGTCACGGCAATTTCCTTGCCAAAGTTGCGGCTGAGACGGGCGACGCCAACGCCCGCTTCACCCTGTTGCAATCTGGTGAGTAGCGCCGGTGTGGTATCGCTGCTGCCATCATCAACGTAGATGATTTCCCATTCTTCGTCCAGGCAGAGAAGGGTGCCCATCAATCGGGCATGAAAGGCTGTCAGGGCAAGTTCTTCATTGTAGGTTGGAACGATGATGCTCAGTGCGCATGGCGAGGCGAGGGAGGGTGGGCTAAGCGAGCTTATGCTGGTGTGCATCACGTGGTCCATGCAGTGTCCGGTAGTATGTGAGCAAGGCGCAGCACGAAGGTTCCCCTTGGCGCGAGCGCACGGACGACAGCGTGATCTAGGTTAAATGCCGGCGCTGCACATCTGCGCCCGCCCGGCTGGCGCCATTGTCATGTTCATGTAGGCGATCCAGCATAGCGGTTCGAGATGTCGAGAACATGACCCGAATATGACCGTTTGGTCAGCTTGGGCTAGGCGGGTATGGCAGACTCGGGGAAGACCAGGCGGGCGAGGGTGCCTTCGCCAGGTTCGCTGCTCAGCGTGGCACTGCCGCCGTGCAGTTGCATGATGGATTGGACGATGGCCAAGCCGAGGCCGGCACCGGCGCCATGGCCGGAGCGGGCGTTGTCGGCCCGATACAGCCGGTCGAACACATACGGCAAGTCCTTGGCCGCGATGCCTTCGCCGGTGTCGCGCACGGCAATCGTCACCCCGTGTCCAGGCGTCTGTTCAATGACGATACTGATATGTCCACCCGCTGGTGTATGACGCAAGGCATTGGTCAGCAAATTGCCCAGGGCGCGTCGCAACAAGGCAGCGTCGGCGGCGATGGTCCCTGTGCCGCTCACGTCCAGCGCCGTATCCTGTTCGTCGGCCAGCGCCTGGTAGAAGGCGCAGACGCTGCGGATTTCTTCTTCCAGCACCAGCGGCTGGCGGTCCAGGAACGATTCAGGTGAGTCGCTGCGCGCCAGAAAGAGCAAGGCGTCGACCGTGCGCATCAGGCGGGCATATTCTTCCGTCGCCGAAATGATGCAGTCGCGATATTCCTCGTCCGAGCGCAGTTTCGACAAGGCCAGCTCGGCCTCCCCGCGCAGGATGTGCAAGGGCGTTCGCAATTCATGGGCAATATCGGCGGAGAAGCGCGAGATGCGGGTAAAGGAAGTGTCCAGACGCGCGAGCAATTGGTCGAAATTGGCCGCCAGCGGGCCCAATTCACGAGGCCAGCCATCGTCGGCAATGCGGCGGTATAGATGGGCCACGCTCAACTCGTCAATAATGGTGGCCAGGCGAGAAACCGGCTGCAGGCTGCGCCGTGCAATGAGGTGGCCGCCGATCACCGACAGCGCCAGTGCGCTGGCCAGCACGCTCCACATGATGTAGCGGTAGGACTTGAGCACCGCTTCCTCGGCACTGCGGTCAATTGCCGCCTCGACCGTGAAGCCGGGTCCGGCGTCGATATGGCCGTACATGAGGCGATACATCGCGCCTTCGCGGCTAACCCAGTCCTGGCCCACGCCCTCAGGTCCGGCCATGAGTTGGAAGCCGGCAGCCGGGCCGCCCTCAGGCTTGCCCTCCTGTTCTGGCGCCTCGATCACCTTGTTGCCCTTGGCATCGCGCACGCGCACGTAGGATCCGGGCAGCATGACGCGCTCACGGTGCAGCGCTTGCGCCTCGCTCGGGTGTAGCCTCAGGATACCGCCAATTTCAGCGATCTGTCCGGCCAGCCATTGGTCGTCGTCACGCCGCAGGCAATCGGCCAGCACCAGGTACAGCGTGCTGCCGGCCGCTGTCACCAAGATGACGCTCAGCAGGGCGTACCAGAGCGTCAGGCGAAAGGCGATTGAGCCGTGTTGCGCGACGCGCTCAGGGACGCTCTTCGATGACATAGCCGACTCCGCGCAAGGTGTGGATCAGCTTAGAGTTGCTGGGGTCGTCAACTTTGCGCCGCAAGCGCCGCACGGCCACGTCGACCACATTGCTGTCGCCATCGAAATTGATGTCCCAGATCTGTTCGGCCAGGCGGGTGCGGGTCAACACCTCGCCTGCGTGACGCAGCAAATATTCCAGCAGGCGGTATTCCTGGGGCGCGAGATCGAGTACCTGGCCCGCGCGTGTGGCCTTGTGGCGCAGCAGGTCCAGGTTCAGGTCGGCCAGGTGCAGCACGTCGACCTGGCGTGCAGGACCACGCCGAACGGCATTGCGCACGCGCGCCAGCAGTTCGGAAAACGCGAAAGGTTTGACCAGGTAGTCGTCCGCCCCCAGGTCAAGGCCCTTGACGCGGTTGGCAATGGCGTCCAGGGCGGTCAGCAAAATAATCGGCTGGCGTGGCAGGACGCTTTTGATGTGCGACAGGACAGACCAGCCGTCCTGCTTTGGCAACATCACGTCGAGGATGATGATGTCGTAGGTGCCGCCCGTGGCCAGGTCCAGCCCGCTCGTGCCATCGACCGCCACGTCCACCACATAGCCTTCTTCAAGAAAGCCGCGCTTGACGAACATGGCCGTCTTTGGCTCATCCTCGATGATCAATACCTTCATGTGCCTGCCTCTATCACCACGTTCTGAGCGCAAAGTCTAGCATTCGCGCCCGAGTCTGACGATGACCAAATTCTGACGATTTGGTCATGTAGCGGCTTGAGGCCTGCGCTCGAGATTACAAAAAAGTAATCATCCAGGCGGCAACTGGTTATGCAGGCTGTTGCACAATAACGACGCAATAATCCTGGTTCGGCTGCGCGGCTATGGCGCCGTCACGGTCAGCACCACAAAGCTGCCAGCTTTGAGCGTAGGCCGGGCCCCGGCAGGCAAGGGTGGGCCATCGTGGGCGACGTCCGCCGAAGTCAGGTAGATGGCATGCGTTGCGGGATCGAGCGCCATGGTGCGGGCGCGCGGCATGGTGACGAGCGTCTGGCGCACGGCGTAGGGCGCCGTGCCATCGACAACGGTCAGGCTCCCTTCGCCATTGGAGGCAAAAGCCAGTTTGCGCTCGGGATCGAAGGCCACTGCGTCGTTGCCTGCGCCAATGTGGGGCGACGCAAGGATTTTCCCAGTCACGGCATCGAGCACGGTCATGGTCTTGTTGTGGCAGCCGACAAAAAGGTGGGCTGCCTCCACATCGATGGCAAGGCCCGCCGGTTCATCGCAAACGGACGCTACATCGATCTGGCGCAGGACCTTGAGGCTGTCGGTGTCGATCACGGCGACGGCATTCTTGTTTTCGATGGCGATATACAGTCGGCCCTTGCCGTCCACCACGGCCGTTTCGGGCTGGCCACCGAGCGCAATGGTGCCGATCACCTTGTTGGTGGGCGCAGCGATCACGGACAGGCTCGCGCCTTTGCCATTGGCGACGAAGACGCGCGCCGAGTGCGCGTCGTAGATGATGGCATCGGGCTTGGCGCCAACCGGCACGGTCGTGATGGCGTCCAGCGTGGCGAGCGAAAAAACGGTCACGCTGTCGCTGGCGCCATTGCTGGTGTAGCCGCGTTCCTGCTCCTGCGCCACAGCGACGCCATGCACGCCCTTGGTATTGGCAATGCTGCCGGTGATTTGCTTGGTGGCGGTATCGTAGACATCGACTTGGTCACCGCGGGTCAGGAACAGATGGTGCCGTGCGCTATCGACTGACAGGTAATCCCAGCGTACTGGGCCAGCCAGTACCTGACGATCAGCGACGCGGTAGGCGTCGGCAGCGGCGAAGGCGTTCGTCGAGCAGGCCAGCAAGAGTGCCAGGCAGGGAAGGGCATGGTAGCGCGAATTTACAGTGTGCAAGCGGTGCGACAGCATGGTCCAGCTCCGGTTAATTTGTTTTAGAATTTTCGATTATGCAATGCGGTCCGTTGCCGCGGTAGAAAACTTTCGCAACACGAGAAGCTGGCCGCAGCGCACAGCAAAGAGACAAGGAAACAGAATGCAGACATTGACGACACCTTCCCACACCGACCAAGACGCGGCTTTGGGCAAGGTCCCTGCCGTGACACTGGGCTTCTGGATTATCAAAATCATCGCCACGACACTGGGCGAGACGGCAGGCGACGCGGTGACGATGTCAATGAACCTGGGCTACCTGGTCGGTACCGGCATTTTCGCCACCTTGTTGCTGGCGATGCTGATTTTCCAGATACGCGCGACGCGCTTTCATCCCCTGTTGTTCTGGGCCGTCATTGTGGCCACCACTACGGTGGGCACGACCCTGGCCGATTTCTGCGACCGGTCGTTGGGCATAGGTTACCTGGGCGGCTCCACGCTGTTGTTTGCGCTGTTGATGGCGTCCCTGGTCTGGTGGTACCGAAGCCTGGGCACGGTGGCCATTCACCACCTCACGTCGCGCAAGGCCGAAGGCTT
>JBJMVX010000202.1:0-8957 GCA_045810445.1 Massilia sp. | reverse complement strand
TCTATCGATATCGCCATACGTTCAAGCACGACGGGGAGTACACGCCCGAGGTGAACGTTTTGCCATCATTTTAGTGCTCGAAGGCAATACGAACAGGGGCAACTATACCGCCAAAAAATCGCGAGGGAAAGCGAATTTCAGTGAAAAAATCGTATAGCGCAACAGCTGTGATCAAGCAGACAAAGGAAGGCTTATCAAGCTGCCAAAAGAACCGCGCTCACGTCGCCCTCGCGCATGCACACTACGTCGCCCTCGTGCATGCGCATTACGTCGCCCTCGCGCACGCACATTACGTCGCCCTCGCGCACGCGGGGGCCCATGCGGAGCACGCGGAACATGGGGCCAACGCAAGCGTTGGCGCACGACCGCTTGCGGTCGTCCCCGCATGCGCGAGGGCGACGTGGAAACTTCGAAGAGCGCGACGTGGAAACTTTGAGGGCGACGTGGAAATTTCCCGAGGACGATGTGACCAGTCGTACGAAGTAAGAGGTGGCGCTGTCTGGGCTTACTGGATCAAACCTTCAGCACGCAGCGCTTGCTGGACGGCGGGACGCACGAAGATGCGTTTCTGGAAGGCTTGCAGGTTTGGCCATGGCGACAGGTCAAAATGCAAATGGCCAGCCCAGTTGGTGACCACAAACAAGTACACATCGGCCACGCTGAAGCGCTCGCCCATCAGGTAATCTCGCCCTTCCAGCATCTTTTCCACGTAGTCGTAGCGCTGGGCCAAGTTTTTAAGCGCGCCGGCTTTTGCTTCAGCGCTGGACGCAGGATTGAACAGCGGTCCATAGTTTTTATGCAGCTCGGTACCGATGTAATTGAGCCATGACATCAGTTGATAGCGCTCGATAGTGCCGTGTGCGGGCGCCAGCAATTTTTCCGGTGCGCGATCAGCCAGAAACTGGATGATGGCCGGACCTTCAGTAAGAACAGTGCCATTGTCCACGTCCAGCGCCGGCACATAGCCTTTGCTATTGATGGCGCGGAAGTCTTGGCCGGAGGCCGTGGTCTTGCTGCGCAGATCGACTTTCTCGATCGTGTGCGCCAGACCTGCTTCGTGCAGAACGATATGGGGGGACAGTGAGCAGGCGCCTGGGCTGAAGTAGAGTTTCATATTGATCCTTTGAAAAAGTCATCGCGCGATAAGGTGTTCGCGCACGGGAATGCCACTGAAAGCCTGACGAGAATACAATAAATCGCGCCAGGCTGCGCGCGCTTTAACCGTGCAAAGGCAGCGCGACCTGGGGCAGGTCGTGCCCGGTTTCCTGCGGTGTCACGCGTGGAATGCGCAGTGTGAAATGGGTGCCCTTGCCCAGCGTACTGGCAACGGTGATGGTGCCGCCAAACTGCTTGACGATCAGGTTGTAGACAATGTTCAAGCCCAGGCCAGTGCCGCCCTGACCGCGCCGTGTAGTGAAGAAGGGATCGAAGATACGGTCCAGTACGTCAGGCGAAATGCCCTTGCCGTCGTCGTTGACGTGCAGCTCGACCACGTCGCCGTCAAGGGCAGCGCTGATCTGGATTTCGCCCGCCGTGTCGGCATCGAAGGCGTGTTCCACGCAGTTGAGCGTGAGGTTGGTAATGACCTGGGCGAAGGCGCCGGGATAGCTATCGAGCACGATTTCGTTGGGGCAGGTCAGGATCAGCTGGAGCGGCGTTTTTTTCAGCTTCGGTTGCAAACTAGAGACGATTTCTTCGATGTACTCCTTCAAACCAAACGGACGGCGCGCTTCGCTGGTCTGGTCAACGGCAATCTGTTTGAAGCTGTGGATCAAATGGGCCGCGCGGTAGGCATTGTTCATGATCAGGCGGGCGCTTTCGTTGGCCGTGTCCAGGTAGCGCATGATGTCGGATTTTTTCAGCCCCGCACTATTGGCCTGCAGCTGGATTTCATCGGTGGCCGCTTTCAACACGGAGGCGCTGGTCAGGGCAATGCCAACCGGGGTGTTGATTTCGTGGGCCACGCCTGCAACCAGGCTTCCCAGCGAGGCCAGGCGTTCGGCCTGCAGCAGCGACTCCTGAGTCTGGCGCAGGTCCTGCAGGGCCTGGGCTGTCTGCTGGGCCGAGCGGCGCGCCGCGTCTTCTGCTTCGCGGATACGGAAGATGGTGGACTTGAGGCGGCGCTGGATCTGGTTGAAACCGCGGATCACGTCGCCCAGTTCGTCACGCCGATTTTCGGGCAACTCTTCCACTTCGTCGGTACCACGGGTGGCCAGGTCAAACAGGCCGTCACGCAATTGCTTGAGCGGCTCGAACACCATGCGCAGCGAGAGCGACAGCGCGAGCACCAGGAAAATATCGAGCAGCAGCACTTCAGCGACTTTGCGCATCAGTTCGGACGCGAGCGCGGCGTCAATCTGGGCCCGGCTGAAATTGATCACCACCTTGCCCACTGACACAGGCTTGATGGTGGCACTGGCCGAGCCGCCATCCTGAAACACCAAGGCTGCTTCGACTGGCGTGCCGTCCGGTTCGGGCCGCTCATCGACGGCAACCAGCTGGCCATTTGCCGAACGCATCTTGCCGGCAAACAGACCCACCGAGGTATCGTAGACGCGGATGGACACCACTTCGGGCGGCAGCATTTCGGCTTCGACGATGCTGTCCACCTTGGATTTGTCGAGGTCCCACAGGGCTGAGGGCAGGCTGATCTGCAAGCGCGTGAGCACGCCCTGGCGCAGGCGCTGGTTGCTCGCTTCCAGGTCCTTGCCCAGCGAATATTGCGTATAGCTGCCCGAAATCGCCAGCACCAAGGTGACGATCACCACAAACAGCAGTTTCAGACGGTTTTGAATACTGAACATCGATTCCCCTGTTCGCCCTCGTCCTTGCCGGGTTGCCGGCGCGCGTGGCTCCCAATGTACGGTATGGTCTGCCGAATGGCAAGAAATCTAAGAGCAAGTAAAGATTCTCCATAGCAGCACAGCAGCTGAACTCGATGGTAAGATTAAAGCATCACACAGGGAGGCAAGCATGAGCGCTGCTTACCAGCACCTGGCGCTGTCGCAGGTTAAGCCAGGAATGATCTTGTCGGACGAGCTGCTGGGCCGGCAGGGACAAGTGCTGCTGCCCAAGGGCGCGGTCCTGACGGCGTCCAATATTGCCCTGCTTCCCGTGCATGGCATTGATGTGCTGGCCGTGCTGCGCACCGACGGCGCGGTGGAAGCGGTGCCCATCGATGTACCCGCCGTCCAGGCGCGCCTGGCCCGTTTGTTTCGCAAACATGATCCGGCCGCTCCCGAAGCCGATGCCTGGGCCACCGGCACCTTACAACTGTATATCAGCGATTTCCGTCTCACAGCGGAGGGTGGCGCATGAGCACCGTGGCTCTCGACGACATAGTGCGCAGCCTGGAAGACTTGCCGTCCCTGCCGGCGGTGGTCATGGAACTGCTGACCAGCATCGATCAGGATGACGTCGATATTTCCGTGCTGGCCAAGAAGGTTTCGCACGACCAGGCACTGACGGCCAAAACACTGCGCCTGGCCAATTCCTCGCTGTTTGGCCTGCAGGTCAAGGTCACCACCATCCAGCAAGCCATTACCTTCCTCGGCTTTCAAACCACGCGCAATCTGATCACGGCAGCGGCCGTGACGGGCTGCTTTGCCGAAGGCCAGTGTCCCGGTTTTGACGACAAGGCTTTCTGGCGCCATTCCATTGCCAGCGCTGCCTGCTGCCGGGTGTTGGCGCGGCGCGTGCGTTTCAACCAGGATTATGCGTTCACGGCCGGCCTGCTGCACGACATTGGGCGCCTGGTGCTGGTGAGCAGTTTCAGCGCCCAATACCAGGAAGTCATGGAATACCGGGTGGCCAACGATTGCTTTGTGATCGAAGCGGAACAGGCGATTCTTGGGATGGACCATGTGGTCGCTGGCGTAGCGCTGGCGACCCACTGGAATTTTTCAGACACGATGAAAACGGCGATTGCTTTTCATCATGATCCAGATGCCGAGGGCGCCGGGATTTTGGCTGCGATCGTGCACGTGGCCAATGCCATCGTCCACGCGCTGGACCTGGCCGGCGAAGACGATGAGCTGGTGCCCGCAGTGTCGGCGGCCGCGTGGGCCACACTGGGGCTCAGTGAAGAAGCGTACTTGCATGCCTTCCGCGAAACCGAACTGCAGTTCGAGGAAATTACCGCCCTGCTCATCGGCTGAGGCCGCCAATCCCCGCAGGGAACACGACGGCGTCAGCCGCTTGCTTAGTGGGCATAGTTGCCGTTCACTGCAGCAGGATCGGCAGGCGCTTTTTCTTCGCCTGGTTTCGGACGACCTTGGGCATCGGACAGGCGATACTTGGTGCGGCGGTCGCCCATCAAGTCGCGCAGGTCGCGAATGCTCATGCCAGTCACTTCGTGCATGCGAATGAGCAAAGAAGCGCCGACCGGCAGGCGGTGGTGACGAATCTTGCTGATCACCGGTGGTGCTACTTCCAACATGCGCGACAGGGCCGCGTCATTTTTCAGTTGCATTTTGCCCAGCAGAATGTCGAGCAAGTGGTTGGGATTGTAGCTTTCCTGTGATGCCAGAGCATGGTGTGCCATGATTTACCTCGTAGTGTGTTGGTTGAAATAATGCCGTTCACGAACATTGATTCAGACTATGCTGCGAAGTTCCCGCAACATCGCGCTGACGGCAAAAATTAGCCAGATGAGTCTGTCCAACTGCCGCCTTCGCGTGTCCGGCTCGTATGCGCTGTGCGCCACTCGCCTCCAACTCAGCCGGCTCCAGACCGTTCACAGACCCATATGCCTTTAGTACAACTTACCCGCATACAGCTGTCCTTGTTTGGAATCAAGCTATCTGTTGGAAAGCTTGTCACATAGTCATTTCAACACATGAGGCGACTTCATGGCGCACGCAAGTGCGCAATATTTCATATTTATTTCAGGAACAATTCTCTCGGAACTCATTGATTTACAAGAAGAAATAGGCTGTGCACAATCCATGCGGGCGGTAAAGATTCTCATTGGAAATTCCTATAGGAAATGCCTGGCACAGTGTAATTTCCGGTAATCCACAAGAATTGCAGTTTTTAGACCGCCTTGCCGATTTACGGTAAACTGGCGGCCCGCCTCGCCAACCACGCTTGTGATCTCCATGCAGAAAAAAGTATTCATCAAAACCTTCGGTTGCCAGATGAACGAGTACGACTCGGACAAGATGGCTGACGTGCTCGGCGCCGCCCACGACATGGTGCGCACCGATACGGCCGAAGACGCCGACGTCATCCTGCTCAACACCTGCTCGGTGCGCGAAAAGGCGCAGGAGAAGGTGTTCTCGGACCTGGGCCGGCTGCGTGAACTGAAACTGATCAAGCCCGACCTTCTGATCGGCGTGGGCGGCTGCGTGGCCTCGCAGGAAGGCGCCGCCATCGTCAAGCGCGCGCCCTACGTGGACATGGTGTTCGGCCCACAAACCCTGCACCGCCTTCCGCACCTGATTCGGGAGCGGCGCGCCAGCGGCGACGCCCAGGTCGACATCAGCTTCCCTGAAATTGAAAAGTTCGACCATCTGCCGCCGGCCAAGGTCGATGGCGCCTCGGCCTTTGTCTCCATCATGGAAGGCTGCAGCAAATACTGCAGTTACTGCGTGGTGCCCTACACGCGCGGTGAAGAAGTCTCGCGCCGCTTTGACGATGTGCTGACCGAGGTAGCGGGCCTGGCCGCCCAGGGCGTGAAGGAAATCACCCTGCTCGGCCAGAACGTCAACGCCTTCCGCGGCACCATGCAAGGCGGCGAGATCGCCGACTTCGCGCTGCTGCTTGAATACGTGGCTGCCATTCCGGGCATTGAGCGCATTCGCTTTGTCACCAGCCACCCGAAGGAATTCACCCAGCGCCTGATCGACGCCTACGCGACGATCCCGCAACTGGTGGACCACCTGTACCTGCCGGCCCAGCATGGCGCCGACAAGGTCCTGGGCGCCATGAAGCGCGGCTACACCGCACTCGAATACAAATCGATCATCCGTCGCATCCGCGCGGTGCGTCCGAACATGTCGATTTCGTCGGACTTCATCGTCGGCTTCCCCGGCGAGAGCAAGGCCGATTTCGAAGCCATGATGAAGCTCATCGCCGACGTGGGTTTCGACACCAGCTACAGCTTCATTTTCAGCAAGCGCCCCGGCACCCCGGCCGCCAACCTGGAAGACGACACGCCGCATGAGGTCAAGCTGGCGCGCCTGCAGCGCCTGCAGGCAGCGATCGACGCCAACACGCGCAAGTACAGCGCTGCCATGGTGGGCACGGTGCAGCGCATCCTGGTGGAAGGCCCGTCCAAGAAGGACGCCGCCGAACTGCAAGGCCGCACCGAGAACAACCGCGTCGTCAACTTCGACGCCGGCAGCAACGCCGCCGCGCTCATAGGTCAGATGGCCGATGTGCGTATCACTGAAAGCTTCAATTACACGCTGCGCGGTGAACTCGTCGCCAGCATCAAGGCCTGCGCCAGTTGAAAAACAAGACCCCCATCCAGCCCGAATACTTCGTCCCCGAGCCGCTCGATAACGCGCGCCTGGCGCATCTGTGCGGGCCGCTCGACGAGAACCTGCGCCAGATTTCGGCGGCGCTCGACGTCACCATTTTCCGGCGCGGCGACAAATTCATCGTCAGCGGCAGCAATGCCGCGCGCGCGGTCGAGATTTTGGAGCGCTTCTATGAAGTGGCCAACAAGATCATCCCTATCGAAGAAGTGCAACTGGCGCTGGTCGAACAGCGTACCGGCCTGCACAGCCACGCGCAGGACCAGCACCAGCCGGTGCAGCACCTGCCCGAGATCGAGATCAACAGCCCGGTGCTGAAAACCCGACGCAGCGACCTGCGTGGCCGCACGCCACACCAGATCCAGTATCTGCGCGCCATCCTTGAACATGACATCGCTTTTGGCGTGGGTCCCGCCGGCACCGGCAAGACCTACCTGGCGGTCGCCTGCGCGGTCGACGCGCTTGAACGCGACGCCGTCAAGCGCATCATCCTCACTCGCCCTGCCGTGGAAGCGGGCGAGCGCCTGGGCTTTTTGCCGGGCGACCTCGCGCAAAAAGTCGACCCTTACCTGCGCCCGCTGTATGACGCGCTGTACGATTTGCTGGGCTTTGACCGCACCCAGAAGATGTTCGAAAAGCAGATCATTGAAATCGCGCCGCTGGCCTATATGCGTGGGCGTACCTTGAACCACGCCTTCGTCATTCTCGACGAAGCGCAAAACACCACGGTCGAACAGATGAAAATGTTCCTGACCCGGATCGGCTTTGGCAGCAAGGCCGTGGTCACCGGCGACGTGACCCAGGTCGACCTGCACAAGACCCAGAAAAGTGGCCTGATCGACGCTGTCCACGTGCTCAAGGACGTGCGCGGCATCGCCTTCACGCAGTTCACCAGCGTGGACGTGGTGCGCCATCCGCTGGTCGCGCGCATCGTGGACGCTTACGAGAACGCCGCAGCAATCGACGAACTGGCCATCGCGCCCAAACAGGTGGTGAAAAATGTCCGCAAAAAATAAGCTCTCGCTGTCGGTGCAATACCCTGACCCGCGCCTGCAGGAGAGCATCACACGCCAGAAAGTGCGGCGCTGGGTGCAAGCTGCCCTGTTGGCGCCTGCCGAACTGACTGTGCGCTTTGTCGATGCGGCAGAAGGCCAGATTCTTAATCGCGACTACCGCGCCAAGGACTACGCCACCAATGTGCTCACCTTCGCCTACAACGAAGGTGAAGAGGTGGCCGACGACGAACCTACCCGCGCCGACATCATCTTGTGCACCGACGTGCTCGAACGCGAAGCGCAGGAACAAAAGAAGACGCTGGAAGAGCATTGCGCCCACCTGGTGGTGCATGGCGTGCTGCACGCCCAGGGCTATGACCACGACGACGACGCGGACGCCGCCGAGATGGAACAACTTGAGCGCGACATCCTGTTCGCGCTCGGCTATCCCGATCCTTACGCCTGAAGACTGGGGACCGTCGCGCGGCCTATCGACGCGGGCGTCGCACTGTCTTGCGCATCGATGAGACCCAGTCCGGTCAACGTTGTGCTCACCGCCTGCAGCAAGGGCGTATGCGGCTCGGTCCCCAGGAGTCGCACCAGCTTGGCGTTATCGAGCGCAAAGGCCTCCTGCCACAAATAGCGCACTTCCACCATTTCCCGGAACAGCGGCACCACGGGCGCGAGCACGCGCAATACCCACCACGGCATGCGCCGCAGGGGCAGCTCAGGACGGCCTACCGCAGTGCCGATTGCCTCGGCCATCTGCATGCCATCGCCATCCCAGTGACCGCGAAAATGCACGGTCTCGAATGTGGCGAGGCTCGCTTCCTGCTCCACCAGGCGGGCCATGGTCTCGGCCAGGTCGGGCAGATAGGCCCAGGCATGGCCCACCGCGCGCGCACCGGGATAATTGATCGCGCCCAGTTTCTGACCCGGCTTCACCAAACCCTGTGAGAACCAATTATTGGCAGCGCGTGGACCAAAGAAATCACCGGCACGTACGATCAGCACCCGCGCCCCACGCGCACTGGCTTCGCGCAGGCGCTGCTCCATCTGCAGCCGGATCTGCCCCTTGCGCGAACTTGGCTGCTGCGCCGTGGCCTCGGTCAGGGGCTGTGCCGTGCCAGCGCCGTAGTTATACAGTGTGCCCGGCAGCAGGATGCGCGCCCCCGTGGCGCGGGCGGCAGCAATGCTGTTCTCGAGCATAGGCAGCACCAGCTTTTCCCAATCGCGGTAGCCGGGTGGGTTGACCGCATGGACGATCAGGTCCACGCCCTCGGCGGCGTTAAGCACGTCCTGGGCGCACATGGCGTCACCCTTGAGCCACTCGATCGTCCCTTGCGGCGCGGCCGGCACCTTGCGTGCCAGTGCCCTGACCTTCCATCCGCGCGCTTGCAGGGCGCTTGCCACTTCCCCGCCGATGCCGCCCGTTGCGCCCAGTACCAGTGCCAATTTTGTCGCTGTCATGTCGTTCTCC
>JBJMVX010000201.1:0-26281 GCA_045810445.1 Massilia sp. | reverse complement strand
GCGCCCGACTGCGACAATCGTTGTGGCCGACACCGCACTGGCTGCCGGCGAAACGTCGCTGGTGACCTTCACGTTCTCTGAAGCGGTGACTGGCTTCACCAATGCCGACCTGACGGTTGCCAACGGCACGCTGAGCGCCGTCAGTTCCAGCGATGGCGGCATCACCTGGACTGCCACACTCACGCCAACGACTGCCATCACCGATACCACCAACCTCATCACGCTGGACGACACGGGCGTGCAGGATATCGCGGGCAACACCGGCACGGGCACTACCAACTCGAACAACTACGCCATCGACACGGCGCGTCCGAGCGCAACCATCGTGGTGGCTGACACTGCGCTGGCCATCGGTGAAACCTCACTCGTCACCTTCACCTTCTCCGAGGCGGTGAGCGGCTTCACCAACGCCGACCTTTCCATTGCCAACGGCACGCTCAGCGCAGTCAGTTCCAGTGATGGTGGCATTACCTGGACCGCGACCTTCACGCCAACGGCTGGCATTGCCGACACCACCAACCTGATCACACTTGCCAACACAGGCGTGCAGGATGCTGCCGGCAATACCGGCATCGGCAACACCGACTCGAACAACTACGCCATCGATACGGCACGCCCCACCGCCACCATCGTCGTGGCCGACACGGCACTGGCGGCCGGCGAGACCTCGCTCGTCACCTTCACCTTCTCGGAATCGGTCGCAGGCTTTACGGTGGCCGACCTGACTGTGGCCAATGGCAGCGTGACGGGACTGGCTACTAGCGACGGCGGTGTCACCTGGACCGCCACCTTCACGCCCACGGCCGGCGTGAACGACGCCACCAACCTGATCACGCTGGCCAATGCGGGCGTGCAGGATACCGCTGGCAATGTCGGCACCGGCACGACAGACTCGAACAACTACGCCATCGACACGGTTCGCCCGACTGCATCGATCGTTGTGGGCGACACCGCGCTGGCCGCCGGCGAAACGTCGCTCGTCACCTTCACCTTCTCCGAAGCGGTGACCAGCTTCACCAATGCCGACCTGACGGTTGCCAACGGTACGCTGAGCGCTGTCAGTTCCAGCGACGGCGGCATTACCTGGACCGCCACGTTGACACCAACGGCTGCCATCACCGATACCACGAACCTGATCACGCTGGACAACACGGGCGTGCAGGATGTAGCGGGCAACGCCGGCACGGGCAGCACCAGCTCGAACAACTACGCCATCGACACGGCACGCCCTAACGCCACCATCGTCGTGGCCGACACCGCGCTGGCCATCGGTGAGACCTCGCTCGTTACCTTCACCTTTTCGGAAGCGGTCAGCGGGTTCACCAACGCCGACCTCACCGTTGTCAACGGCACGCTCAGCGCGGTCAGTTCCAGCGACGGTGGCGTTACCTGGACCGCGACCTTCACGCCAACGACCGGCATTTCCGACACCACCAACCTGATCACACTTGCCAACACAGGTGTGCAGGATGCGGCCGGCAATACCGGTATCGGCAGCACCGATTCGAACAACTACGCCATCGACACGGCGCGTCCGACCGCTACCATCGTCGTGGCCGACACGGCACTGGCGGCCGGCGAGACCTCGCTGGTCACCTTCACGTTCTCGGAAGCGGTCACCGGCTTCACCAATGCCGACCTGACGGTGGCCAACGGCGTCTTGAGCGCCGTGAGCACAAGCGACGGTGGCATCACCTGGACCGCAACCTTCACCCCAACGGCCGGCATTACCGACGCCACCAACCTGATTTCGCTCAATAACGCAGGGGTTCAGGATGTGGCTGGCAACGCCGGGGCCGGCACTACCGACTCGAACAACTACGCCATCGACAATGTGCGGCCAACTGCGACCATCACATTGGCCGACAACGCACTGGCGGCAGGCGAAACCTCGCTCGTGACCTTCAGCTTCTCGGAGGCGGTGAGCGGCTTCACCAATGCCGACCTGACCGTGGCCAACGGCAGCCTGAGCGCCGTCAGTTCCAGCGATGGCGGCCTGACCTGGACCGCGACCTTCACCCCGACGGCAGGCGTCACCGACACCAGCAACCTCATCACCCTGGACAACACGGGTGTGCAGGATGCTGCCGGCAACACGGGCCTGGTCACCACCGACTCGAACAACTACGCCATCGACACGGCGCGTCCAACAGCGTCCATCGTCGTGGCCGACAACGCCCTCTTCATCGGTGAAACCTCGCTGGTGACGATTGTGTTCTCGGAGCCCGTGAGCGGCTTTAGCAACGCCGACCTGACCGTGACCAACGGCACCCTGAGCGCAGTCAGCTCCCAGGATGGCGGCCTAACCTGGACCGCCACCTTCACGCCTGCGGCCAACATCAGCGACGCCACCAACGTCGTCACCCTGGCCAACACGGGTGTGCAGGATGCTGCCGGCAACACGGGCCTGGGAAGCACCGATTCGAACAACTACGCCATTGACACCACGCCAGCGGCCACGCCAGGCGTGCCTGTGTTGGCCGCGTCCAGCGACACGGGCAGCTCGAACAGCGACCACATCACCAACGACAACACGGTCACCGTGACCGGCAGCGCAGTCGACGGCACCACCATCACCCTGTACGACAGCGATGGCAGCACTGCCCTGGGCAGCACCGTGGCGACCGGCGGCGCCTGGTCCATCACCAGCAGCACGCTGGCCGATGGTACCCACGCGCTGACCGTGGTGGCCAGCAAAGGCGGCTTGAACCCCAGCGCGCGCTCGGGCCCTCTGCAAGTGGTGGTGGACACCGTGGCGCCGAGCGCGCCAGGCATGCCGTCGACCGACACCAACGCACCGGTGTCGACCGACCCGCTGCCGGTGTTTCACGGCGCGGGCGCCGAACCCAATGCCCTCATTACCTTGCGCTCTGGCGCGACCACGATTGCGACCGCCCAGGCCGACGCCAACGGCAACTGGCAGACAGGCGCCGTGGCGCTCGGCGGTGGCCAATTCTCCATCACCGCCACCGCGACCGATGCGGCGGGCAATACGGGCCCCGCATCAGCCCCGCGTGCGCTGTACATCACCGGTGCAGTGCCGCAAGAGCTGCCGCCCATGCCGATTCCCCATCCTCATCCAGGCAATGGCCCCCTGCTCGAAGAGTTCAACAACGACGCGCCCATCAGCCTGGCGATCGATGGACCATTCAGCCGTTCGCCGCTCGCGTCCACGATCGACAAGGCGGCCGAACAGCCCCTGGCCTTTGCGCCACCGCGCGATACTGCCTCGCTCGACGCCGACATCGCGTTCACCCTGCCAACGGGCCTGTTTGCCGACCTTGAACTGGTCTCGCTACGGGCCCGCCAGCTCGATGGTCAGCCACTGCCTGAATGGCTGATTTTCGACCCCATCAACCGCAGCTTCCACGGTCGCGCGCCAGTGGGCGCCATCCCGGGCATCACGATTGAAGTGATCGGCGTGGACCGCAAAGGCGTCGTGCATCGCGCCACGGTCAAGGTGGGCAATGGCGGCGTGCCGCGCGAGGCTCCGGCGCCGCAACGCCCTGCCGCCGCCCTGCCGCCACGCCTGTCGGGCATGGAGCTGCTGGCCGCGCTGGGCATTGCCGAACCGGCCGCCCGGCAAAGCGCAGCCGGGCATGCCAACGAGGGCACGGCGCCTGGTGCGCGCCACCTGAGCGGGCAGTTATCCCAGGCCGCCCAACGTTTTGCGCAGGAGGCCGACGCCACCTTGCGCCATCTGGAACAGATCGACCAGCAAGCCACCGCGAGCGAGTCCACATGAAGCGCCGCACCCTGCCAACCAATACTTCCGTACACTCTGGAGAACATTTGATGACGCGTCCTGCTTCCTACCGCCGCCTTGCCCTGCGCCGCCTGCCGGCAGCCGTCCTGATCGCCACTGTACTTGCCGGCTGCGCCGTTGCGCCCGAGCAGATTGCGCCGGCCGAACGCAGCGCCCGTGCGCAGCAGGACCTGCAAACCCTGTTCAAGGACATGGAGCCGATCAAGGGCGATATCAGCCTGCACGAAGCCTTCGCACGCGCCCTCAAGTACAACTATGACTACCGCCTGCGTTCGATGGAGCGCACGATGGCCGAGTCCCAGCTTGACGTGGCCAACTACGACATGCTGCCGCGCCTGACCGCCAGCGCCGGCTACACGTCGCGCAGCAACGACGCCGGCGCCCGCTCGGTGGACCTGAGCACGGGCGTGGAAAGCAGCCTGTTCTCCGGCGCCCAGGAGCGTCAGCGCACGACCTACAATGCCGTCATGGCATGGAACGTCCTGGACTTTGGCGTCTCCTACGTGCGCGCCCAGCAGCAGGCCAACCAGGTCCTGATTGCCGAAGAGCGCAAGCGCAAGGTCGTGCAGAACATTTCCCAGGACGTGCGCCAGGCTTTCTGGCGCGCCTACGTGGCGCAGCAGACCCTGCCGCGCATGGAAACCCTGCTCAAGCGCGTCAAGGATGCACTGGCGCGCAGCGACCGCATGGAACAGGACAAGCTGATGCCGCCGCTGCAGGCGCTGGCCTACCAGCGCGCCCTGCTTGACCTGCATGCCCAGATCGTCATGCGGCGCCAGGATCTGGTGCTGGCCAAGTCCGAACTGAGCGCACTGATCAATCTGCGTCCGGGCACCGACTTCCGCCTGGCTGCCACGGCCGAGGAAGAACCGGCTGGCGCCAGCCATCGCCTGGATGACCTCGACGCGCTTGACCAGGCGGCCCTGACCAACCGCCCCGAGTTGCGCGAGGAAGACTACCGCAAGAAGATCACCCTGCTCGACGGCCGCAAGGCCCTGATGGGCTTCCTGCCTGGCATCGAGCTGAACGTGTCGGCCAACCATGACAGCAACAAGTACCTGCTGCACAACAACTGGTCCGAAGCCGGCGGCCTCATCTCCCTGAACCTGCTGCGCGCCTTTGCCTACCCTGCCGCGAAGCGCGCCCAGGAGTCCGCCATGCAGTTGGGTGACACCCGCCGCGTGGCCTTGACGATGGCCGTGCTGACCCAGGTGCGCATTGCTGCCCAGCGTTACCGCGAAGCCCAGGACGACTACGACATCAGCCGGCGCGGCGCCGCTGTCGACGCGCGCACCGAACAATTGATCGCAGCCGGGATCAAGGCCAGCTCCGAATCGGAAATGGAACTGCTGCGCGTGCAAGTAAAAGCGGCGCTGTCGGACATGCAGCGCTACACCGCCCTGGCCAATCTGCAGGTTGCCTATGCACGCGTGGCCAACTCGGTGGGCGCCGATCTGCTGCCCGACGTGCCTTTGACCGCCAGCGTAGCCACCTTCACGGCGCAACTGGCCAAGGCCGACCAGGACTGGCGCAATACCAATTTCAACACTGTCGTCGTCGCGCCTGTGGCGCCTGTCATTGGCGTGGCTGCCATTGCCACCCCGGCCGGCAGCGGCATCGATTTGAACGCCATGATGCAGGCGCGCCTGGAGGGCTTGGGCGTGCAGCGCGCCCAGGCTGGCGCCAACGTCGCCACCATCAGCGCCTCGGTGGAAGTCGGCCAGGCCAATGCGGGCATGCGCTCGGTAGCGCTGGTGTACACGCTCAAGCGCGACGGCGTGACCCTGGCCACCGTGCCCTATCGTTCGGTCGTTGCCGACAGCGTGCCAAGCTCGTGGTCGGTCTTTGGCGAGGCGGCCACCGACCTGGCCGCGCGCCAACTGGTGCTGGCCATGCGTAATGACGGCCCCGTCGCAGAACCTGGAGGCGCACATTGAAGTTCGTTGTCAGTAAGACCTGCGCCCTTGTGGTTGGCGCACTGTGTGGATTGAACGCCCTGGCAGCGCCCGCCGCGCCACCAGCGGCGCCGGACAACAAAGCCATCCGTGTGCTGGTCGTGGCGGGCCAGGAAAGCATCCTCGCCTCGCAAATGGCCGGCCGTATCGAACAGATCGACGCGGCCCTGGGCAGCACCATCAAGGCGGGCCAGCTGCTGCTGCGCTTTAACTGCGATGCGCAACAAGCCCAGCTGAAAATGGCCAATGCCGAGTTTTACGGCGCCCAGCGCACCTTTGAATCGAAGGCCAAGCTGCAAGCGCTGCAGTCGGTGTCAGAACTGGAAGTGCAGCAAAGCGCGGCCGCCGCCGAGCGGGCCAAGGCGCAAATTGAACTGATCCAGGTGCAACTGAAATCGTGCAGCGTGCGCGCGCCGTTTGCCGGTCGCGTCACGCGCCTGTATGCCAAACGCTATGAAAGTGTGGGCGCCAACCAGCCGCTCATTGAAGTGGTCGACAACAGCAAGCTCAAACTCAAGCTCAACGTGCCCTCGCCCTGGCTGGCCTGGCTGAAACCGGGCTCGCCGTTTTCGGTGCAGATTGAAGAGACGGGCAAGGCGTACGAAGGCAAGGTCGCGCGTATCAATGGCCGGGTGGACGCGGTCAGCCGCTCGGTCGAACTGGAAGGCGAAGTGACGGGCAATGCGCCTGCGCTCCTGCCCGGCATGAGCGGTGTAGCCCAGTTCCCCCAGGCTGGCAAGCCCTAGGACTAGCGTGACCGACAAGGACATTAACCTGGGCAGCATCGCCGCGCTGCTGCAGATCGAACAGGACGCACGCCAGGCTTCCAATGAAGCGGCAGTGCACTTCATTGCAGTGAACGACACCTGGCGCATCGTGCCCTATCGCCAGGCTTTGCTGTGGAAGGACGATGCGCTTGGCCGGCCAGCCCTGCACCTGGTCTCCGGCCTGGCCGATCTGGCTGGCGACTCGCCCTACCGCCAGTGGATCAACGACAGCTTGCGCCACCTGGTGCCGGGCCTGGTCCATGGCAAGGTGCGCACCATCACGCAAGCGGACCTGCCCACTGCCCTGCACCCCGGCTGGCAGGAATGGATGGGGCCTTCCGTCCTGTTAGTCACCCTACCGGCACCGGGCGGCGCCAGCATGGGCGGCTTGTGGCTCACCCTCGACCATGAAGCCAGTACGGCGGAAACGGCGCTGCTCGAACGCCTGGCCGGCTGCTACGGCCAGGCCATGTGGGCATGGCGCCAGCGTGAACCGCTCTGGCAGTCCGCCCTCACCTGGACCAAAACCCGGCGCAAGCGCTGGATGGTGGCCGCGCTGCTCGTCGCCTGCATCCCCATGCGCCTGACCGTGCTGGCACCGGCCCACATCATCGGCAAGGATGCCAAGCTCATTGCCGCGCCTCAGGACGGCGTCGTGGCCCGATTCTTTGTCGCCCCCAACCAGGCCGTGGCTGCTGGCGCCCCCCTGTTTGCGCTGGACGACACGGGCGCGCGCAACCGCAACGCAGTCGCCGTGCGCTCGCGTGATGTGGCCGCAGCCGAATACCTGCGCACCACCCAGAAAGCCTTCAACGATGGCGACAGCAAGGCCGAATTGTCGTCGCTGCAGGCGCGCCTGGAAGAAAAAACGGCCGAGGCCCATTATGTGCAAGACCTGTACGAGCGGGTCCAGGTCAGCGCCCCGGCAGCGGGCATTGCCATTTTCTCCGATCCCAACGATTGGCTGGGTCGCCCCGTCCAGACGGGCGAGCGTATCGTGCTGCTGGCCGATCCGGCCAAGGTGCAAATCGCCATCGACCTGCCGGTCGAGGACGCGCTCAACATGGCGCCCGGTACCGCCGTCAAGCTTTACCTGAACGTGGCGCCTCTGGGCGCCGTGGAAGGCAGCCTCTCGCAGTCGAGCTACGAACCGACCTTGACGCCCGAAGGCATCGTCGCCTACCAGCTCAAGGCCGACCTGGCGCCAGGCCAGACGGTGCCGCGCATTGGGCTCAAGGGCACGGCCAAGATTTATGGCGACTGGGCGCCGCTGATCTATCACGTGCTGCGCAAACCGCTGGCGGTACTGCGCCGCAGCGTCGGGCTGTAAGAACACTTCTCGGCCAGTTTGGGACAGTTTTTTCCTACGAAAGGCGGGGGCCCAGACTGACTCGACGTGAGCATGGATCCCCGCTTTCGCGGGGACAGTGTTTTTGCGCCGGACACGGCGCACATACGCCGTGGCAGTCGCTTGCCCGCGTGCGCGATCTTCCGAGCGAGTGCGCGACCATCGCATGAACTGACACCTTGGTCATCTGCCCGTCATTTGGCGGCACTAGAATCGGCGCTTTCCAATGCATAGACCTGGAGCGCAACGATGAAGCTGGATTACCGACACAACATTCTATTCGCAACGACCTTCGCCAGCGTGCTGGCCGGCTGCGGCGCCAACGAGCATACCGTCCCTACCCTGGACGGCAAAGCCCCTTTGGTGATTGCCCATCGCGGCGCCGGCGGCTACCTGCCGGAAGAAACCGTCGAAGCCTACGCCATGGCCATTGCCATGGGCGCTGACGCGATCGAGCCGGACGTCATCTCGACCAAGGACGGAGTGCTCATTGCGCGCCACGATCCGAATCTGGTGTTTAGCACTGACGTCGCGTCCCATCCCGAATTTGCATCGCGCAAACGCACAATGAGCGTGGATGGCGAGATGCAGGAAGGCTGGTTTGCCAGCGACTTCACACTGGCCGAAATCAAGACTCTGGGCGGCATCTCGACCGACGCGGAACGCCCGCAGCAGTACAACGGCAAGTACAAGATCGCGACGATCCAGGAAGTGATCGACATGATCAAGAACAGCGGTCGCCCGATTTCAATGTACCCGGAAACGAAGAACCCGAGCTTTCACCGCCAGCAAGGGCTGCCACTGGAAGACAAATTATTGGCGCTGCTGACGGCCGCCGGCTGGAGCGGCAAGAGCGCGCCCGTGTTCGTGCAATCGTTCGAGCCGGGTAGCCTGAAGTACATGCGCAGCAAAGGCTCGACGCTGAAGATGATCCAATTGATTGACGCCGACGATGTGGACCTGAAAACTGGCGCGCTGACCTATGCGGCGCCGTATGATCGCCCGTATGACTGGGCCCAGGCGGGCGACACCCGTCTATTCAGCGCCATGGTCACGCCGACCGGTCTGGCCGAGATCAAGACCTACGCGGACGGCATCGGGCCATGGAAGCGCTACATCGTCAGCATCAAGGGTACGGTCGGCAGCAACGGGGCGGTCAGCGACGTCAATGGCGACGGCAAAATCAACGACGCGGATACGACGACGATGGCGCCCACGACCTTGGTAAGTGACGCGCACAAGGCGGGCCTTTTCGTGCATCCCTACACCTTCCGCAACGAGAAACGGCGCCTGGCGCTGGACTACAAGGGTGATCCAAAGCGCGAGTACAAGCAGTTCTACGCGCTCGGCGTGGACGGGGTGTTTTCAGATTTTGCCGACACGGCCCTCGCTGCCCGCGCGGAATTCCTGTCAGAAAAAGGGCTGTAAGCGAGGCTATCAATACAGTTCAACTGCCGCTATTTGCAGGCTTACTTGAAACGGTTGCTTATAGCCAGCAATAAAATATGTCGTGAGTGCCTCTTCAATCGCCGTTCGCACTTCCGGAATGGCGTGTTCGAGACGCGAAGGAACACGGAAGCGGCGGACATCAAAAAATTTGGACCAATGATCCCCTTCTTGCGTCATGCTGATGTAACACTCGAAGGCGATCGTAGCTCCCTTCCAAAAAAAATTAAAATACGTTGGCGCCTCTCCCCTGTGCTCTCCATACTCGCCTCTCCCGCCTAGATGCAACAAGACCAAGTCGCGATCGCGGTCAATGATCCGAATAGCTTGAAGCGCATAGACCGGACGGAGTATCTTATGGAGATAGGGATCGATTTCGGTCTGTGTAATTTTCTCGACGACGAATGGCATAATTTTCTCTAAAAAGGGGCGTATTGCTAGTCGGTAATGCAGCGTGAACGCGGCATTCAGCATGCGCACAGGTTGGCGACACCGACTATCTCAGATTTCATCGGCAAGAAAGGTAAGTGGCAAATCCCAGCCCGGTTCCGGTCCGAACCCGAAGGTCCCAAAGACTGCAAATGCGTCCGTAATCTCCTGCTCCAACCTGGCTCGGTCTTCTTTTCCGGGCACAGACGATGTGCAAAACCCGCATTGATTCGAAAACATATCGTTCAGGTAGATTTCGTACCAGACACCTTCGCTGTGGAAAAAGTAATATTCATGCCCACCTTCACGCGTGGTGCGCGTCGAATGTGTTATCAGGAAATTTCCGCGCTCTGGGTCGATTGCCCAATACGAACTTGCTTGCTCAAGATAGCCGCGAAAATTCACTGGGTGTTTTGCCATGAATGCGCTCTTGGCCGCTTCGCCTAAAATTCGTTCAAGCGCACTGGCATCAATTTTGTGGCGTTCGTAAGTCATCGCAGTCCATTAATCAGGTCGAGAAATCGCCCATTGAAGGACGTTGGCGCATCGTCTTGATGACGATCGATTAGGTGATCTGGGCGCTCGAATTCGGCACGAACGCGCGAAACTTGAAACCGCACAAGACGTCGAGCACCGCACGTCCGAAAAAAGGCATGCCCAGAACCGGAACGCACAGAATGCACAGACAGCGCAAGGCGAAACCGACGTCACTGACGGCGGTTTTCTTGCGCAGCTCTACGCCATTTCCCCATTCCTTGTACACGACGTAGCCGAGTTGCTCGAGATGGGCGATCTGGTCGCGTCCCGCAGTGGAAAAAGCAGCGCGCATTCCATTGGCGGAAGGTTCTATCATCGCGGACTCAACGCCATTGCCCTACTCCCTGCACGTGGCAGGCAAGGGAACCGACTTCTCTGCGGCTTCGATCTCGTCCTCGCTCGTGCTGAGGAAAATATCACGCGAGAAACCGCTTCCACCCGGCTTGCCGTCAAAGCCATACGTACCGAGGATATAGCTATTCCCCTGCGGCTTGTAGACCAGGGGACGGCCCCAGAAATCTTTGTCAAAAGCGTATGTACTTTCGGTCGCCGGCGCGCCAGCCACTGCCAAGGCCAGGGTCGCTGGCAATTTCTTATGGTCGAGGCGATACAGCTCGATCATGTTTTTCGCCACCGTCAGATCGACTTGGACCAAGATCAGAAACGCCAGCGTCTGGTGCGCATTGGCCTTCGCGCCCACCGATTCAAGGTAGGTCACGGCGTTGAACTTGCGGCCGTGATAGGCGGACCACAGTGCCTTGCAGTTGTTGATATTGACGTCGCCGCCACCTGCCACATAGCGCTCCAGCGCCGCGACGTCATCATTGGCAACGGCGTCAAACAGGGGGTGGGGCTTTGGCGCCGCGCACGCAAGGCTACTGCACAACAATCCGATCAAGATACTGGGGATCAGATGCTTCATCACATTTACTTTCCGGCCGCTGGCGCGGCATCCACATAAAACACCGCCGATACCGTAAACAGCGATTTCTCGGTTGCCTTCTGCACTTTCAACTCGGCGCAATCTTCTGCTGCCAGGCTGCGCCAGTTGGTCACGCCCAGGCGCGAAAACAAGAGCCCCGCCTTGGAGTCCAGCCCCAGATCCAGGGCCAGGCGCGCATTACGCGGCGTACCGGTGTAGTTGACCGAGGTAAGCTCGAAGCCGAACACGGTCATCCAGGACTCCCACAAGCCTTTTTCGGTGCCGGCCGCGATCCGGTTGAACATCTCGGCCAGGGTCACGCCCTTTTTGACCGTGCTACGCACCGGTGCCAACGAGGGCGCCGTCCGTGGATCGGGACTGCGGCGCCCTGCTCCGCGCTCGGCAATTGCCTTCAGTTCCTTGGCCACGGCGGCGTCGCGCTCGGTGTAGTCGCGCATGCGGGCATGGGTGTCGCCATCGAGGAAGGGATTGGCAGTTTTCTCGGCGCGGCGCACTGCGCGTTTGGTCGGGGTCGGCTTGTCTGTAGGCGTCATGATCTGTGTCGGTAAGGTATCAGGGGCGCAGTTTATCACTCCGCCCTGCCCGCAGCGGCATCCAGTGCAACAATCCGAATAGCAGCGTGAATAGCACGCTCAGCCCAAACGGACCGCGATAGCGTCGCACATGGGGCATGACGAAGGGCAGCTCGATCAGATGGATCACCAGCAGTAGAACGGCCAGCGCACGCACGGCCAGGATGCTTTGCGCCGACAAACCCAAGGGCGCGGCGCACAGGGCCAGCCCGTAGGTCAGCAGGCAAAGCCCGCGCAGGAAATAGTTCAAGGCGAGCATGGACACTCCCTCATTCGGCCAGGCACACGCAGTTACGCCCGCTTTCCTTGGCCCGATACAGTTCCACATCGGCGCGCGAAATCACACCAGACATTTCAAACGCAGCGTCCAGGCTTGAGGTGGCAACGCCGATGCTGACCGTGCAGCCGTCCGGCAACGCTGCCAGCGTGGCGCTCTTCAAACGAAATTGGCTGCGCACCTGTTCGGCGATGGCCACCAAGCTCGCGCGCGTCGGCCCTTCGACGATGATGCAGAACTCTTCCCCGCCCCAGCGGCAGGGCGTGGTGTTGGGCAGATTCATCCCCAATAGCACTTCTCCCATCATCACCAGCACCTTGTCCCCCAGGTCGTGGCCGTGGCTGTCGTTGACCACCTTGAAGTGGTCGATATCGAGGATCATGACGCCCAGCACGCCACCACCGCCATTGGCGCGGCGCAAAATGGAATCGATATGCAGGCGCAGGCCGCGCCGGTTCAATAAGCTGGTCAATGCATCACGTTCGGCTGCCAGACGGAGGTCGGCCACCAGACGCAGCATGATGAGGAGGAACAGAATCCAGTTCCCCACCAGCACGTTGGACGTGGCACCGGCCCAACTGATGATGTTCGCCAGCGGGTATTCCGGGGTCGCATAGGTCATTGCCAGCGAACTCGAACCAATCAGTATCCCTTGCGCCAGCGCCGCAGCGGCCTGCACCAGTGCCACCAGACAGGCGAAGGTGAACATGCGGCGCGAGAACGCGTCCGGATAGCGCCACAGGATATACGCGGTCCACAGGTTGACCATGGTTTGGTAGGTCGAGAGCGTGCCAACACGGATGCTGGTATCGGGAATGATGTAGGTGAACAGGACGGTCAGGATGACGGCAATGGCGCTCAGGACCCACAGGATGCGGGTGGCGCCGGGACGCCCACAGAACTGCATGGTGCCGGCCAGGGTGAATATTTGCCCAACCGTGAACGGAATATTGAAAAGCAGGGAGGCGAGGCGCCAATCCTCGACCAGGCGCGGCCCATCGAGCACAGTGGCAAAGCCAACCGTCAACGAGGCGCAGGCCCAGTAGCGCACACCGGGAATCTGACGAGCGAAGGCGGCCAAAGCGAAGAACATCGCGCTGGCCGTCAGCGATCCCATGCCCAGCACGGTCATCAGGGTCGGTTCGTCTACGGTCATCAAGATTCCCGAAAACCATACGATACCTCATTTTTCGCCCCATCAATATTACATTTTGAGCATGCTGGCCGCCCGGCGCGTTTCGCCATGTAAAAGGCAGGTAAAGATAGGTAAAACCAGTGGCTCCATGGGCGCCGGGCCACTATATTCGCAGCACCTCTCCTCTTTCGAAAGCACGCTCATGCAATACCGAATGCACCGTCTCCTTCGCGCCGGCCTGGCCGCCTGCACGCTGGCCGCCGTCCTGGCGCCCTTCCCGGCCCAAGCCACCAAACTGGCCGACATGCAGGCTGACGACCTGCTGCGCGCCTCCACCCACGTCAAGGATATGCTCAGCCTGACCCCCAACCAGCTAACGCTGTGGCAGCAGGTATCCTCGCGCGCTGGCGCCATTTTGCGGGTGCGCCTGTCGCGCCGTGAAAAGCTGCAAGCGGACTTGAAGGCCAAACTGGCCGATCCGCGCCTCGAACTGCGTGATTTAGATGCAGAAGTAGAGGCCGACGCGACGGCCAGCGATTTTGAAAACAAGGAACTGCGCCAGATGGTCCTGACAGTGAACGATGCGCTCAACGACCAGCAACGGGGCGTGGTGGCGCAGTTCATGCTGTCGCAACTGGAACGGGTGGATGCGCCGGAACATGGCGCTGCCCCCGCGCATGAGCGTGGCGAGGCGCCACAGGGTGGCAAGCACCATCAGCGGCAAGATGGGGGCAATGGCAGCATGGGCGGCCAGACGCGCTTCTAAGAAGGTTCGCCGCCCCGGCAGGCGCGGGGCGGCGCATGCAGCTTATTGAGTGAGTGGTGGATGGACGCGTAGGCTGCCGAGATCGGCGTGCTGGCGTCCTTTCGATGTTAGCGCCGGTGCGGTGGGCGACGTTCGGCCAGCTTGGCGCGCTGCTCGGGCGTTAGCAACGCCATCATCTGCGAGGCGACTCGGGCGTGGCTCAAGGCCATGGCAGCGCTGGCGTTGGCGGCGGCGCTGGCGGCAGCGGCAGCCTTCGCTTCGTCAAACTGGGGCGATTCGCCCAGTGCACGCAGCGTTTCGTGGGCCTTGCGCAGCGCGTTGGACTGCTCAAACATCAACGGCTCGGCAGCGTGGTGAATGGCGAAGGCCTTTTGTTCCTGGGCTTCGGTCAGACCGAGGTCGCGGAACCTGCCGCGGCCGCCGTGCATGGACATGCCAGGGCCATCAAAGCCTGGCCCGGGACCATGCTCACCTTGCTGGCCGCCGGGGGCGTCCATCGCCGCTTCGGCGCTCATGGCAGGGGTGGTGATGATCAGCGCGGTGCAGGCGAGCGCGAGCAGGTAGCAAGGTAGTAGTTTCATGCGGTCTCCAGAAAATATTGAATGAACTGCCATTCTGAAATGCAGGGGTGTAAAGTGCAGTAAGCACAATGTAAAAGCGGGTAAATCCGGTGGGGGCTAGCGACGATGAAAGAACCTCAATGAGCACCACACACTGTCTTTGCGAAAGCGAGGACCCATGCTGAGCAAGCGCTGCATAGGTCCCCGCTTTCGCGAGGACGACGGTATTTTGGAATGAGCAACATCGCCTATGGATTTGCACGTACCCCTTGTCGTCGCGCGGGGGCAGTGTTTTTATAGGGATTGTAAGGACAAAAAAAAAGCCCGCACCGTGTCGGCGGTGCGGGTCAAGGAGTTACAGAACACTGCAAACACATTGTGTTGTAGCCCGATGTAAAGCGCTGTCAGGCCATGTAAAAGGGCGTAAAGATCGCCAAACCGTTTGCCGCGTCCCAAAATCCGTTTGATATCATTGCCGGCATGAATAAAGTACTGTTAATTGACGACGACGTCGAACTGGTGGGCATGTTCCAGGAATACCTGGAGCAGGAGGGCTTCGGCGTGGGCACCGCCCACGATGGCGAGGCTGGCACCCGTTTGGCCTTGGGAGGCGGCTTTGCCATCGTCATTCTTGATGTGATGATGCCGCGCATGAACGGCATTGAAACCTTGCGCCGTATCCGCGAACGCAGCCGCATGCCGGTCCTGATGCTAACCGGCCGTGGCGACGATACCGACCGTATCCTGGGCCTGGAACTGGGCGCGGACGACTACGTCACCAAGCCGTGCACCCCGCGTGAACTGACCGCCCGCATTCGCGCCATCCTGCGCCGCGCCAATCCGCCCGCCGAAGACAGCAATGGTCCCATGTCCTTGCGCGTGGGCAAACTGGCCATGGTGCCTTCGCTGCGCCGCGCCACCTGGAACGGCGAAGCGCTGCAACTGACCAGCACCGAATTCAATTTGCTCGAAGTGCTGGCCAAGAATGCCGGTCGTCCCGTGAGCAAGAACGAACTGTCCGAACAGGGCCTGGGCCGCCCCATGGCCCGCTTTGACCGCAACATCGATGTGCATCTGAGTAGCCTGCGCCACAAGCTCGGTGTGCTCGACGATGGTCGCTCCTGCCTGCAGACGGTCTATCGCCTCGGCTACCAGTTGATCAGCGAATAAGCATGGGCCGCCTTTTCTGGAAGTTCTTCTTCGCGATCCTGTTTGCCCAATTGGCCACCATGTTCGGCGTCGGCGCCACCTTCTGGGTGTGGGACCAGACGCGCGACAATCCAATGGCAGGTCGCAGCAAGTACATCGATACCAGTCCCTCGGCCAGCGCCATTGTCGATTCGGCCGAACTGACACTCAAGTATGGTGGCCTGCCGGGCCTGCGCGAACTGGCCGGCAATGTAGGCACCCGCACCATCTACCTGCTCGATGACGCTGGCAAGGACGTGCTTGGGCGCCCCGTGAGCGCGGAGATGCAGGCCGACGTTACGCGCCTGCTTGCCGGTGGCGACCATGGCAACGCGGTTCGCCGCATGCGTATCGCACAAGGCGAGCATGTGACGGTTTTTCTGCGCCACTCGGAGGGCAGCCGCTTTGGCCCGGGACGGGGTTTCCGCGGTCCGCCACCCGACCTGTTTCGCACGCCAGGCGCCCCGCGCCGCCACGACGGGCCTGGTGGTGCGCCCAACGAAGGCTACCGTCTTCCCTACATCACCCTGGGCGCAGGCACGGTGGCCAGCCTGCTGTTCGCCGCCATCCTGGCCTGGTATTTTTCGCGCCCGATTCGCGACCTGAAAAACGCCTTCGCTGCTGCTGCATCGGGCGACCTGGCGCCGCGCTTTGGCGTGGCCAGGCGTGGACGCGGCGATGAACTGGCGGACCTGGGCCATGATTTTGATCGCATGAGCGGTCAGTTGCGCGCGCTGATGGACAATCAACGGCGCCTGCTGCATGACGTCTCGCACGAGCTGCGTTCGCCTCTGGCGCGCCTGCAGGCTGCCATCGGCCTGGCGCACCAGCAGCCCGAAAAAATCGCGGTGTCCCTGGAGCGCATCGAACGTGAAAGCGCGCGCATGGACAAGCTGGTGGGCGAACTACTGACGCTGGCGCGCCTGGAAACGGGCGCTGGCCTGCCAGCCACCGAAGCCATCGCCCTGATGGAACTGGTGGACGCGATTGCCGACGACGCGGCCTTCGAAGCGTCCACCCGCCAGCGCCATGTCAAGGTCTCGGGCAGCACCACGGCCCAGGTCATGGCCACGCCTGACCTACTGTGGCGCGCCATCGAAAATGTGGTGCGTAACGCCATCAAGCACAGCCCGGAATCGGGAACGGTGGACATTGCTGTGGAGACGGTTGCCACGCAGGTGCTGGTGCATGTGCGCGACCGTGGCCCTGGCGTCGATCCGGCACATCTGGATACGATCTTCCATCCCTTCTTCCGCTCCAATCCGGAGGCCAACAACATCGACGGGCATGGACTGGGACTGGCCATTGCGCTGCGCGTGGTGGCAGCGCACGGCGGCAGCATCGCGGCTACAAACCGTGACGGCGGCGGCCTGCAGGTGACCATCACGTTGCCGGTATGCGCGAGCTGACAACCGAAATCGCGTCATTCATCCTGGCCGCGCCTACCACAGGGATAGTTAGAGAATGATCGAAAACCGAAAGGAAGCAAGCGCGCTTTTATTCAGCCCGGCTGCCATAATTTTCTTAATCGCTTTAGCGGTAGCCGGAACATTCTATCCACTGTGGAGCCGCTCGCAGGGCGGATCTGCGTTCGACATAGCTGTGTTTGCTTCGGCAGCGGCCACCTTCCTTCAATCAATTTTTGGGCTGGTGGTCAATAATTTTATTTTTCTCGGCCAAAACAAGAACTGGCAGGATTTTTGGCGCGACAGACCATTCGAATTTTTTCATATCGATAGCAATGAAAAGTTAGAACCGTGGCGATTGGCACGCGGAAGATTTTTATTCTATCTGGTCGGAGTTTGTTTGGCGTCCGGAGCACCATTTCTATATTTGCTTATGAGAGCTAGCCTATAAATTTGAGTCCAGGTTGCTAGGTATTTTCATGCGTAAGCGACCTGTGTGACGCGCGAAGGCCGGGACATCGCGATGTCTTTATTTTATTGTTGCACCTCGCCCTGCTCCCAAAGACTGGTATATTCGTCATGATGAACGCGACGAATTTTGCCCTTGTCCTCACCGCGCTGGTGGCGCTCTCGCTCCTTGGCGCGGCCCACGCGCGCTTCACACCCAAAGCTGCCGAATTGATCCCGCTGGCCATGTTTGCGCTTGGCGGCTGCGCCCTGACCGGCATCGGCAGCAGCGCGCTTGCGCCGGGCGTCGCCATCCTCGCCTTCCTGGGAGCGCTCTCGCTCAAGGCACGTGCTACGTACTGGGGTATCGACGCCCGCTACCTCCCGCCTGCGGGGCCAAGCATCACCGACGTGATGGCGCAATTGGCCCACCTGCATGGCGAATCGGCAGCCAGCCTGCGCTTGCAGGCCACGGCCCACGCCAACCAACTGGCACTGCTACGCCAGGACATGCATGTCCACAGCGACGTCCACGCCGAAGCGCTGGCCGAGGTGCAGACCGCCACCGCGGCCATGCGCGACGCGCTGGCCGCGTTCACGCTTGCCCAGCAACGCCAGCAATACGACGCCCTCATGGCAGCCCTGTCCCAGGTCATCAGCAATTTCAATGACCGCATCAACAGTCAGTTTGTGGCGCGCGTGGCAGAACTGAAGGACGTCGTCGCCAACAACGTGCAACTGCAGGACCGACATCGCGCCCAGCAAGGCGAAATGATGCACCACGCGCGCCGCAACGCCGACCAAATGAGCCAGACGACCGACGCGTTTCGCACCCTGCTGGCCGACAGCGCAGCACTGGCCGGCATTGGCGAGCAGGTTCGCGCAGCACTTGCGACCGTGGGCCCGCGCCAGGACAGTATCGCCGACGATGTAACGCAACTGGCGACCCAGTTGCAGGCTGCCGATGCGGTTCTGCGTCAACTACAGGAAGAAAATGCGGCCATCCTCGACGAATTGCAGTCGCGCACCCGCAAGACCCTGGACGGGCTGGGCCAGCGCATGGGCCAGCAGGCCACCGATATCGGCCAGACGGTGCAGCGCAGCGCCGAACAGACTCGCAGCCAGGCAGCCGACGCCGCCACCAAATCGGCCCAGCAGATTAGCGCGATGAGCAAGGAATTGAACGAAGCGCTGAACAAGGCCATGACGGTGCTGACCAAGCAGCTCTCGGCCACGTCCACCCGCCTCTCAAGCGATTTGGGGCCGATGGCCCAGCAGATTCGGCGGGTGGCCGAACAGTCGAAGGTAGCGCGCTAGGCTGCCGGCCTAGACCTTCCTGTACCAGTCACCCGGCAGCTTGCCGCTGACAGCGCCGTCGACGTGGGCGGCGCGCAGCACATCGCTGGCGAAGGTGGTGCACTGGCGCGACTGGGCGCTGAAGTTGTAATGGCGCGTCTTGTATTCATCAATCTTGGCCATGGCGGCCTTGGCCTGGGCTGGCGTGAGATTGTAGACCCGGGTTTTCACACCCGGCTTGGAAAACGCCTGGTCATCCCGATGCACTGTCCCTGGCACGCCGGCGCGCAGCTTGCCAATATCCTTTTGCGGATTGTAACGGCTGTAATTGGCGGGCGAAAAGCCCCAGGTCTCGCGCTTGCCGGTCGGTCCCTGCACCGACACGAAGGCGTGGCCGGCCAGGTCTGGCGGCACGCCGGCACCGGCAGCACCCTGGTGCATATAGCCGCCGACAACCAGTTTGTGCGTGCCCTGCTTGGCCTGTACTGGCGCAGCGTGTGGCGCAGCCATCTTGGCCTGTACCGGAGGACGGAAGGACGCCGCGATGACGCCCATGCGGTCCGCTTCGGCTTCCAGTGCGTGATCGTTCACCACCATCATGCCCCCACCCTGCGGCGCGCGCACGCGGCCACTGCGCTGCTGCAGCACGTGGGCCAGTTCGTGGCCGAGCAATTGCTGGCCGCGTGCGGTGTCCGGTGCGTACTGGCCTGGTGCGAAGTAGATTTTGGAACCCATGGTGAAGGCGTGGGCGCCAATGGAGGCGGCCTGCGGCCCCTGGTAAATGCGGACATCGGAAAAATCGGCCTTGAACACCTGCTCCATCTTGCGCAGTACGGCTTCGGGCATGGCGCGGCCAGGACTGCCGGCCAGGTTCAAACGGCCGGCGTCGAGCGCGAAGCTGTCGCTGGCGCCGCCCGGCTGGCCAGGCTTGCGCTGCAGCGGACCGCGTCCGTTGACGAAAAAGGCTTGAATGATTGTGCTCATTGCTTCTCCCCCTTGACCGCATTCTTGTCCTGCTGCGGCGCCGCCTGCACTGCCTTGACCGGCACCGGTGCGCGGCGCATGTCGCTATACATCATGCCTAGGCCGAAGCACAGGCCCATCAGCAATAGCAGCAGCACACCCAACATTACCACCATCCGCCCGTTGAAGGCAAAAACATGATCCATCCCCGACCTTTCCTGTTGCTCAAGGCACCATCACGGTAGCCTGCCCGGCAAAACTGATTTGTATCATGCCGCCCCACATGCAGGTGAGCTTGCTGCTGTTGTTCAAGGCAGGCATGTTTCCTATGAGCACCGTTGGCGAGCCCGGCACCCAGGGCGCTACTGTGGCGGGAATGCAGGGCATGGGTGTGGGCACGCCCAAAGCGGCCGCAGTGGCGGCAATCACGGTCGGATTGGACATGCTAGAACACATGCCGAACGTGGGAATATTGAGCATGGGGACGTTGTCCATGATGGTCGCTGCCGGCGCCCCTGTCAGCACCCGATTGGCCGGCAGCACGGCCAATGCGGCTGGCGCCACCCCGAAACTGCATTGCATCAGCGCTCCTGCGCATACTTGCGATCCCATGTCAGCCCTCTATCCATTTGTTCAACCATGCCATTGGCTTCTCGCGTTTTGGCGCTGGCTTTTCTGCGCCCTCAACGCTGCCGTCATGCTTGTACTTGCGCACGACACCGACCAACATCCCGTCGGCAAAACTGGATTCTTCCTTCAGCGGCCCATCCGGGTAATACACGGTCGCTGCGCCATGCTTCTTGCCATGGCGGTAGTTGGTACGCGCCAGGACCATGCCGTCCAATGCATAGTCGAAGGCCTCGCCATCGAGCAGGCCGTCGGCATGCCGCGCGCGCCGTGCCAGTGCCCCGTCCGGAAAATAATACAGGGCGCTGCCGTGGGGTTTGCCCATCACATGCGCCACTTCGCTGCTCAAGCCACCGTTTTCGCCAAAGCTGCGCAGCAGGCCATCGCACAAGCCATGTTTGTAGTCGATCTCGGCGACCAGCAGGCCATTGGCATAGGTGCGCATTTTGCCGTCCAACAGGGCGTTGCGATAGTGAGCCGATTGCAGCAGTCGCCCATCCTCGTCGAAACGCTCGGTCAGGCCGTGCAGCACGCCATCGACAAAATGGGCGCGGCAATTGAGCTGCCCCTTCTCGTCCAGGGTCAGCACTTCGCCGTTCAATGGGGTGTTGGCAGTGTCCATATCAGTTGATCTTGACGATCCCTCCCTTGAGGGTCAACATGCCGCCGCCATCGACCGTCTGCGAGGCACTGCCCTTGTTGGTGAGGCTCACGCCCGCGTCATTGAGCATGGTGGTGCCTGCCTTGTTCTCGAGCGAGGTGCCGGCCTGGTTGGCCATGCTGGTGCCAGCCTTGTTGGTAAACGAGGTGCCAGCTTCATTGGCCAGGGTGGTGCCAGCCTTGATGCTGATTGAACCTGTCACCTTGATGGTCAGGTTGCCGTCAATCGTCAGCTCGTAGTTCTTTGTGACCGCGTGGGTAAAATTGGCCTGGCTGGTGTGGGTTTCGTCGCCCTTCACGGTGACCGAGCGCGTGCCCTTTTCAACCAGCAGCGTGTCGTTGCCCTTGACGACCTTGCTGCTGCGGTCATTCTCCACCACGGTGTTCATGTCTTTTTGCGCGTGCAGGTACAGCTCTTCGCTATCCTTTTTGTCCTCCAGGCGGATTTCATTGGCTCCCCCGCCGCCCTTGGACGAATTGCTGCGGATGATGCTGCGCGTCTGATTGGCTGGCAGTGGGTCCGGCACGGTCTGGGTCGCGTTGTACACGCCACCGGTCACCAAGGGACGGTCCGGATCGCCGTCCAGGAAGCTGACGATCACTTCCTGGCCTATGCGCGGCAGGAAGAAGGCGCCGTAGCCCTGCCCTGCCCAGCCCTGCGCCACGCGGATCCAGCACGAGCTGTCTTCATTGTTCTTGCCGCGCTGGTCCCAATGAAACTGCACCTTGATGCGCCCATATTGGTCAGTCCAGATTTCCTCGCCCGATTTGCCCACCACGGTCGCTGTCTGGGTGCCGAAAATGCGGGCACGCGGGGTACGCAGCGGCGGGCGAAACGGCAATGACAAGGGATAGGCCTCAAAGCTGTTGCTGTATTCCTCGGCACTGAGTTCATGGGCGACCCGCCGCAACACGTAACTGGTGTTGAGGTCCGCGCGAAAGTGGTCGCTCATTGTGAATTTGCAGCCGGCCATGAAGGCGCGGCAGGATGACCCACCGCTGATGGCACGGCCTGGCAGTTCCAGCGCCTGCATGCGCACGCTGGCTTGCGCATTGCCACCTGCCGCATCCACATAGCCGCCTGGGTAGTGATAGACGCGCAAGTGCTCGCCCGCGCCGGCGGCGCTGCCCTTCAAGGCCACGGCTGGCGTTTCGAAGTTGTAGTCGCCGGATTCGAATTTTCCCGGGACGGCGCTTTGCTCGGCTTCGCAGCGAAAAATCAGGTCCAGTGCATCGCGGGTGCTGCCGGTAGCCTGGTAGCGTGCCGAGGCCAGACCGGCGCAAGCGGCATAGTTGTCGGCGCCATCGAGCAGCACCATGGTGTGGCGCGCGTCCTTGTGCTCGAAATAATAGAAGATGCCCTCCTCTTCCATCAAGCGCGACACAAAATTGAAGGCGCTCTCGTTGTACTGCACACAGTAGTCACGCGGCTTGTAGGTGGCCGACAGACTGTTCTTGAAGTCGGTGAAGCCCAATTCCGTGAATAGACCGCAGATGATATCGGGGACGCTCTTGTGCTGGTAGATGCGGGCATCGACGTCCAGGGTCAACCACCACAGCCAGGGACGCAGTTCGGCGCGGTAGGTGGCGCCATGCGGCTGGCCGCCCGTCTGGGCAAAGCGCGTGACCACGCCGTTGAAGGTGCGTACCGCGCTGCCAGCCAGGGCCACGGACACGGTCGCGCTTTTCCCGACCATGGCGCTAAAGTCGATGGCAGTATCGGCCGAACTCATTTCCAAATGAAAGGCAAACAGCTCGCTGATGGCTTCTTCGCCGAACATGCGGGACAGGGACAGTTTGTCGGCGCCCAGCGCGGTGCTGAGGGAGAATGTGGCGATGGTCATGCAACTGCCCTGTCTTCAAATCGGTAGGTAAAAGCGCCACTGGCGTCGGCGCCGATGCGCACCTGGGAGAATGGCTGGACCAACGCCAGGCGCTCGAGCACACGCGCGGCCAACTGGGGCAGCAGTGTCTGCGCCAGGATATGGTCAATCGCACGCGCGCCGCTGTCGGTTTGCGTGCAGCGCTGCGCCACCAGGCCTGCCAGCGCCGCGTCGACCTGCAGCGTGGCCTGGTGCTGGCGTTCGAAGCGGCGCCGGATCGCGTCCAGTTTCAGGCGCACGATCGCGCTGATTTGCTCGCGACCCAAGGGACGGTAAGGCACCACGGCCAGACGTCCGAGGAAGGCCGGTCGAAAATGTGCCAGCAAGGCCGGGCGCAGCAGCGTAGCGAGGCTGTCGTTATCCGGTTGCGCGCCGTCGCAGGCGGCCGTGATCTCGGCGTCGCCCACGTTGGAGGTCAGCAGAATCACGGTATTGCGAAAGTCCACACTCTGGCCCTGACCATCTTCCATGCTGCCCTTGTCGAACACGTTATAGAACAGTTCCATGACGTCGGCATGGGCCTTTTCAACTTCATCGAGCAGCACGACGCAAAAAGGCTTGCGGCGTACCGCTTCGGTCAGCACCCCACCACGGCCAAAACCCACATAGCCGGGCGGCGCGCCCTTGAGCATGGAGACCGTGTGCGCCTCCTGGAATTCGGACATGTTCACGACCACCATATTGCGCTCGCCGCCGTACAGCAGATCGGCCAGGGCGGCTGCCGTCTCGGTCTTTCCAACGCCCGAGGGGCCCACCAACAGGAACACGCCGGCCGGCTTGCACGGATCGTCCAGGCCCGCATGGAAGGTGTGCATGCGGTGGGCAATTGCCTCGAGCGCCAGGTCCTGTCCAATCACGCGTTCGGCCAGGCGTTGGCGCAGATGCAGCACCGTGTGCAGTTCATCGGCCAGCATTTTCCCGATCGGCACCCCGGTCCATCCGGCCACCACTGCGGCCACCGCGCGGGCGTCGACGCACAGGGGCACCAGCGGCTGCTCATTTTGAATGACGGCCAGGCCGGCTTCCAGTCGTTCCAGCTCAATCGACAGCTGCGCCACACTGCCGGCGTCGTCGTCTTCGTCATGGCCACTCCCTTCGGCGGCGGCATGCAGGGCGGCGCGCTGGGCCAGCACCGCGTCCACTGCTGCCCGTTCCAGGCGCAGGCGCGGCACCAGGTCGGCCTCGCGTGCGCGCCACTCCTGCAGGCGCGCTGTCAGTTCGGCGATGCGGCTGGCGTAGTCGGTGCCAGCCACCGCTTCGCGTCCCAGCACGCGCAGTTCGATGTCGGCGCCAGCGATGTCGCGCCGCAGCGTCTCCAGCTCCACCGGGTTGCCACTGCGGCCAAGGGCCACCCGCGCGCATGCCGTATCGAGCACGTTGATGGCCTTGTCGGGCAGTTTGCGTTCGCTGATGTAGCGCTGCGACAGGCGCACGGCGTCGCGCACGGCAGCGTCGAGAATAGTCACCTGGTGATGGCGCTCAAGGTTGGCGGCTACGCCACGCAGCATGGCCACGGCCGCCTCTTCGTCCGGTTCGTCCACCTTCACGACTTGAAAGCGGCGTGCCAGCGCAGGGTCTTTTTCCACGTACTGCTTGTATTCCCCCCACGTCGTGGCGGCAATGGTACGCAGCTCGCCGCGCGCCAGGGCAGGCTTGAGCAGGTTGGCGGCGTCGCCCTGCCCTTCGGCGCCGCCGGCGCCAATCAACTGGTGGGCTTCGTCGATGAACATGATCACGGGCCGCGCCGCCGCACCAGCTTCGGCGATCACCGCTTTCAGGCGGCTCTCAAATTCGCCCTTCATGCTGGCGCCAGCCTGCAGCAGCCCTAAATCCAGGGCCAGTACCGCCACGCCAGCCAACGCCGGCGGGACGTCGCCCGATGCGACGCGGGCCGCGAAGCCTTCCACCACCGCCGTCTTGCCCACACCGGGTTCGCCTGTAAGCAGCGGGTTGTTCTGGCGCCGGCGCATCAGGATATCGATAATCTGACGCACTTCCGCCTCGCGCCCGGTGACGGGGTCGATACCGCGCGAGCGGGCCAGCGCTGTCAGGTCCTGGGTGTAGCGCGCCAGGGCGCCGCCGCCATGCTGGCCAGCGCCAGGAGAGACGATCGAATCGAATTCGTCGCGCAGACGTTCGCCATCGATCACGCCAAGCGCGGGTAGCGAGGCAACCAGCATGGTGCGCTGCGCATGATCGCGCAGCATCGCTTGCAACAGCACGGCCGCGCCAACCTGCGTGTCATTGCGTTCGACTGAGGCGATCAGCCATCCCTGTTCGATGGCGGCGACGATACGCGGCGACAGTGCAGGCGTGCCGTCTGGCGCCAACTGGCCGCTCGTCAGGCAGCGGCGAACTTCGTTCGCCAACTGGTCGTGGGCCACGCCGGCATGGGTCAACACTGCCAGCAAACTGGGCTCGCCGGCAGTGAGCAGGCGCTCGATCACGTGCTCCGGGTCCACCGCTGCTTGGCGCCGCAACTTGCACAAATCCGCTGCGCTTTGCAAGGCGTCGCGGCAGGCGGGGTCCAGTTTGCCAATCAGGGCGCGTACGTCCAGCATCATGGGTGCCAGCGCCCAAGTGCAAAACGGGTGCTGCGTGCTTGACGGGCGGCGTCGCCCTTGCCCAGCCAGGCGTTGCGGGCAAGGCGTGACTGCCCGAGCGCTGGTGCAGCCTGTTCATCGGGTGCGGCCAGGTGCAGCACCACGTCCACATCCAGGTCTTCACGCAGGTAAAAACGGACCATGAACAACAGTTGCGCATGCAGGGCCCCGCCAGGCAGCAAGGCTTCGTAGCGCGCCATGTGCAGCGGGCCGATATCGAGCGTCATTTTGCCGCGTGCGTCCCAGGCGCGCTTGCCCAGGACCGTGCTGTGGCCAAGCGCCTGGTTTTTCCCGCGGGGCCCGATGGTGGTGCGAAAGCGCGGATCAAGGGCCAGCCAGCAGCCCTGTTGCTGAGTGCCGCGTACCGGCGCGTTGAAGGCGTCGGCCAGCATCTGTTCCAGGCCGGCCATCGAACGCTCGCGGCTGGCCAGGAGGCCCGCGTAACGCAGCAGGCAGCGCGGGTCTACCTGCGCGTGGCCATGGGTGCCATCGTTGTACGACACGCCTTCGTTGTAGCCAATGAGCTGAAACAGCAGTCGTTCCAACAAGGGGGCGGCAGCGCCGCTGTCGGCACCCAGCGCAATGCTGTGTTTTTTACGCCCCCGGTAGAAATAGGACAGCAAACGGTGGTTGAAGATGTCGAGGAAATCGCGTGCGTCATCGTCAGCCTGGCCGGGCGCGGACGGAAAATTGGCGCGCACGGCGGC
>JBJMVX010000200.1:0-17901 GCA_045810445.1 Massilia sp. | reverse complement strand
GGCGCTACGACCGGCTTCGGTCAGCTTGACGGTGTACACGCGCCTGTCCTTGGGGTCGGGCACGCGCTGCACCAGTTTTTCCTGCTCCAACTGGTCGGTGATGCCGGTAATGTTCCCGCCAGTGACCATCATGCGCTTGGACAGCTCGCCCATGCGCAAGCCATCGGGATGGCGCTCGAGTTGCGCCATCAAGTCAAAGCGCGGTAGGGTGATGTCGAACGTGGCCCGCATGCGGCTGCGGATCTCGTTCTCGATCCGCACCGTGCACGAGAGCATGCGCAGCCACAGCTTGAGCGACTGGTGATGGTCCTGGGTCAGGCGGCTGGCCAAATCCAACTCGGCTTCCTGCGTAATCTGCGTTGGTTCTTGCATGCTGCTCCTCACATCACTTCACCGCCGGCCACGGCCAGCGCTTGTCCATTCATGGCGCCAGATTGTGGCAGGCATAGCCACAATACAGCGTTCGCGACTTCGTCGACCTGCACCAGGCGTTGCTGCGGATTGCCAACAGCCAGTTCAGCACGCGCCTCGGCTTCGCTGCGGCCGGTTTTTGCGGCGATATTGGCGACCGCCTCACGCACGATGTCGGTATCGGTAAAGCCGGGGCACACCGCGTTCACCGTCACCCCTTTGGTGGCCACCTCCAGTGCCAGCGCGCGCGTCATGCCGATCACGCCATGCTTGGCTGCGCAGTAGGCAGCCACGTAACGGTAACCGGTCAGGCCAGCGGTCGAGGCGACGTTGACAACGCGTCCCCAGCGCTGCTCCAGCATGGCCGGCAGCGCGGCCTGGGTGCAGTGGAAGGTGCCGCTCAGATTCACGTCCAGCATGCGCTGCCACAGCGCGGCGTCGGTCTTGCCAAACGCTGCCGAACCGGCCTGGCCTGCATTATTGATCAGAATGTCCACAGGTCCGGCATGGGCAAATGCCGCCTGCACCGAGTCGGCATTGGCGACGTCCATTGCAATGGCAGTGCCGCCAAGCTCGCGCGCGGTGGTCTCCAAGACTGCCATATCGCGTCCCGTGATCGTCACCCGTGCGCCAGCGTTGATCAGGGCGCGCGCGATAGCCGCGCCAATGCCGCGCGAGCCGCCGGTGACCATCGCGTGTTTGCCTGTCAGCTCGCCCATCATCCCTCCAGCAGTCTGGCCGCGACCTGCTGCGGCGTGAGTCCCGCACCGGCGGCGGCGAGTTGGCGTTCGCGTTCCAGGTTGCGTTCGAGCTGCAGCTTCGCGGGCCGATACTGCTTGGGCCAGGCAATGGCCGAAAAGCCGATGCGCGCCGCCTCAGTCAATGTCCAGGCAGGGTTCGCCAAATGGGGCCGCCCTACCGCGCACAGGTCCGCGCGTCCGGCTGCGATGATGCTGTTAGCGTGGTCGGCTTCAAAAATGGACCCGACGGCAATCGTGGGAATCTTTGCCTCGTTGCGCACACGGTCGGAAAACGGGGTCTGGAACATGCGCCCGTAGACGGGCTTTTCGCGCTTGCTGACTTGCCCGGACGAGCAATCGATCATGTCCGCACCAGCTGCCTTGAACAGGCGCGCGATGGCCACGGCGTCGTCCGGCGTGATGCCACCTTCGACCCAATCGTGGGCAGAAATACGCACGCTGATAGGTTTGTCCTGCGGCCAGACCGCACGCATCGCCCGCAGCACGCGAAGCGGGTAGCGGCAACGGTTTTCAAGGCTGCCGCCATACACGTCGTCGCGCTGGTTGGTGAGCGGGGAAATGAAGGACGAGAGCAAATAGCCATGCGCGCAGTGCAGCTCGACCCAGTCAAAACCGGCTTCCTCGGCTGCCAACGTGGCGCGCACGAAGTCGGCCTCGATACCCGTCATATCCTCTTCGGTCGCTGCGCGCGCCATTTGCGACACGCCCTCAATATACTGTTGCGGCGAGGCGGACACCAAGGGCCAGTTGCCCTCGACCAGCGGCTGGTCTATGCCCTCCCACATCACGCGGGTCGAGCCCTTTGCCCCAGCGTGACCAAGCTGCAATGCGATCTTTGCCTCGCTATTGGCGTGCACAAAATCGACAATGCGCTTCCAGGCAGCGGTATGCGCCGGCGTGTACATGCCGGGACAGGCAGGCGTAATGCGCGCATCGGCGGACACACAGGTCATTTCGGCAAACACCATGCCGGCGCCACCCATGGCACGCGCACCCAGGTGCACCAGGTGGTAGTCGCCCGGCACGCCATCGACAGCCGAATATTGGGCCATGGGCGAGACCACGATGCGGTTATTCAGCGTCACACCGCGCAGGCGGAACGGCGTGAGCATGGGCAGCACCCTGGCGTTTGCAGGTGGCGCAATGCCGGCCTGCTCGCAGGCGCGGCGCGCGATCCATTCCTCGAATTTCGCGACGTAGTTGGCGTCGCGCACACGCAGGTTTTCGTGCGAAAGGCGCTGGCTTCGGGTGAGCATGGAATAAGCAAACTGCGGCGCCTCCATCGCGGTGTAGCGTTCGACATTCTCGAACCACTCCATCGAATTGCGCGCAGCGCTCTGGATTTTCAAGACCTCCACGGCACGCAGTTCCTGATACTGCGTGAGCGCTGCGCGAATGGTCGCATTCTGTGCGCAGCAGCGCGCCAGCTCAATGGCGTCTTCCAGCGCCAGCTTGGTGCCCGAACCAATCGAATAATGGGCCGAGTGGGCAGCGTCGCCCATCAGCACCACAGGCGTGTCGCCATTCCAGTGCACCCACTGCTCGCAGACCACGCGCGGGAAGGTGATCCACATGGCTGAACCGCGCAAGTGGCTGGCGTTCGACATCAAGGCATGGCCGTCCAGTTGGTCCGCGAACAGGCGCTCGCAAAAGGCGATTCCCTCTTCCTGGCTCATGGCGTCAAGTCCACTTGCGCGCCACACTTCCTCGGGCGTTTCGACGATGAAGGTCGAGGTGTCGCCATCGTACTGATAGATATGGGCCTGGAACCAGCCATGCTCGGTCTCTTTGAAGGCGAAGGTAAAGGCGTCGAACTTCTTGCGTGTGCCCAGCCACACGAAACGGCAATGGCGCGCCTCGATCTGCGGCTGGTAGGTCGCTTCGTAACGCTTGCGGATGCGGCTATTGAGCCCATCCGATGCGATCACCAGGTCGGCCTGGTAACTGGCCGCGAGCTGCTGGTCGCATTCGACATCGCATTCGAACACCAGTTGTACGCCCATTTCTTCGCAGCGCTGCTGCAGGATGTTGAGCAGGCGCTTGCGACCAATGCCGCAAAAGCCATGGCCGCCCGAAGTGATCTTCTCGCCCTTGAAGAAAACGTCGATGTCGTCCCAATGGTTGAACGACTGGAGGATGGCGCGGGCGCTCTCCTCATCGGCATTCACCAGGTTGCCCAGGGTCTGGTCGGAAAACACCACGCCCCAGCCAAAGGTATCGTAGGGGCGATTGCGCTCGACCACGATGATCTGGTGCGAAGGATTCTGCTTTTTCATCAGCAGCGCAAAGTACAGGCCGGCGGGGCCGCCACCTATGCAAACAATATTCATCAGGATGCCCGTAGTTTGAAGCGCTGCAGCTTGCCGGTTTCGGTACGCGGCAGCTTGTCGATAAAGACGATGGAACGCGGATATTTATAGGGCGCGATCTGCGCCTTGACGAAGTCCTGCAGGTCGCGCGCCATGGCGCGGTCGGGATCGAAGCCGTCCTTGAGCACGACGTGCGCTTCCACGACCTGGCCGCGTTCTTCGTCGGGACGGCCAATCACACCGCATTCGGCAACCGCCGGGTGGCGCAGCAGGGCGTCCTCCACTTCCGCGCCGGCGATGTTGTAGCCGGCCGAAATGATCATGTCGTCGGTGCGCGAGCGGTAGAAGAAGTAGCCGTCAGCGTCCATCTCGTAGGCGTCGCCCGTCAGGTTCCAGCCGTTCAGCACATAGTCTTGCTGGCGCGGGTCGGCCAGGTAACGGCAGCCCGTTGGACCCTTCACGGCCAGGCGCCCGATCACGCCTGGGCCGACTGGCAAGCCATCGGCGTCGAGGATGCAGGCCTGGTAACCGGGCACCGGTTTGCCGGTCGCGCCGGGGCGGATATCGTCGCCGGCGGCGGAGATAAATATATGTAGCAGTTCCGTCGCGCCTATGCCATCGATCATCGCCAGCCCGGTCGCTGCTTGCCAGGCCTCGCGCGTGGCCAGTGGCAGCGCCTCGCCGGCCGATACCGTTTTCCGCAAGCTGCCCACATCGTACTTCTCTGCCAGCGGCGCCATCTGGCGGTAGAAGGTCGGGGCCGTAAAGCAGACGGTGGCACGATACTGGGCGATGGCCGCCAGCAGGGTTTCCGGCGTCAGTTTTTCCAGAAGGACTCCCGCCGCCCCCACTCGCAGTGGGAACAGCAGCAAGCCGCCCAGACCAAAAGTGAACGCCAGCGGCGGCGTGCCGACGAAAATATCGTCTTCGCGCGAGCCGAGGGTATGCACCGGAAAGCAGTCGCAGATGGCCAGCACATCGCGGTGAAAGTGCATGGTGCCTTTCGGGATGCCGGTGGTGCCCGAGGTGAAGCTGATCAGGCACACATCGTCGGCTGCCGTATCGACGGCCGCAAAGGGCGCGGTATGTTGCGCCATGCGCTGTTCCAGTGAACCTGCAAGCTCAGGGGCATTGAAATAGATCTGCTGCGACGGCGCCGCACTCATTGCGTCGACCTCGGCCCGCAGATTGGCCGAACAGAGGATGGCTGCCACCGCAGCCTTGGTGGCAATGGTATCGAGTTCGCGCGCGCGCAGCAGTGGCATGGTGGGCACGGCGATGCAGCCGGCCTTGAGCACGCCGAGGATGCAGGCTGCCATCATCGGATTGTTCGCGCCGCGCAGCAGCACGCGGCTGCCCGTTGCCAACGCCAGGTCGGTGGTGAGGACATGGGCGATGCGATCAACCTGACCTTGCAGTTCGGCGTAAGTCCAGCGCAGCTGATCGCCATACACGGCTACGCGCTCGCCGCGGCCCGCAGCCACGGCCCGATCCAGCAATTCGGCCACGCAGTTCAGGCGCGGCGGATACTGCAATGCAGGCAGATCAAACTGGAAGTCCGGCCACAGCGACGGCGCAGGCAGATGCTCGCGCGCGAAATGATCCTGGTAGGCCGACTGGCCAAGCGGTGCTGCTGTCATGCGTGTCATGGAAGCCCTGTGCAATGGTCGGTCAACAATTGAGCAGGTACTTTAGACCTAAACTATCTTCACATCAAGCGATTTCGCATACCCTCACGCCTGCCCTTGCAGCTTCTTGACTGCTTCGCTCTGGTGCATGACAGCGCGCACCGTTTCGGCCAACACGACCTGTACCTGTGCTGGGTCAATCGCGCCTTGCGGGAAGGCCGCCATGGCAGCGGCCGCACCGGTCAGCCCCAGTGTCAGGCAACCGGCGTGCAGCCGGTCCAGACGCAGGTGGGCGTCTTCGTAGTCGCCCTGCGCCAGCAGTGCGCCGATGTCGGCGCTGGCTGCGGTCAACTGGGCCTGGAAGCCGCCGAGGTAGACCAGCAGGCGTTCCCCATTGATACCGAGGCGCTGCATGCTCACCTGCGGCGATTCGGCAGCGCCTTCATCGTCGGCATTCAATGCGCTCATGAAGACCTGTACCTCATCGCCCTTGAAAGGCTTGACCAGATAACCGTCGGCGCCAAGGCCGCTGGCCTGGTCGATGGTGGCCCTGTCGGTGGCCGAGGTGACCAGCACAAAAGGCATGGCCTGCAGCGCTGGATCGGCCTTGACGCGGGCCAGCAAATCCATGCCCGACAGGCGTGGCATGCGCAGATCGCAAAAACAGATGGCGGGACGCAGACCGGCCGCCATTTGCTGCCAGGCGTCTTCGCCATCTTCAGCTTCGAGGATCTCACACGGGCCGCATGCATCGATCAGGTGCATCAGCACCATGCGTGACACGACGTCATCGTCTACTACCAGCACTTTCATGCAATTCTCCGGGTACGGCGGGGCGGCGTGCTGCGACGGCCCCATGGCAAGTCCGGCAATATTACAGCAAAATCCATGCTGCCCCCAACGCCGTCAGGCCGCCGCTGGCGCAAACAGATCAAGCAGGTCACGCAGACGTGGCATGCCTTCATCGATCAAGGTCCAATGCTCGGCATCGGCGGCGATTTCCAGTTCGCTGGCAAGCTTGTGCAGTTCAGCCGCATCGAGGTAGGCGGCACTGCCCTTGATCCCATGCAGCAGGCGTCCCGCCGTGTCATGGTCGCGTCGCACAATGGCCGCTTCCAGGTCGGCGCGGCGCGATGGCAGGTCGTTGGCGAAGGCGGCGCGCATGCGGGCACGCAGATCGGTGCTGCGCAGCGCCGCGTCGCTGGAACTGGCCAGCAGCGGCGGCGCGGCGCCAGTGAAGACGCCAAACATCGCATCGAGTTCGGCCGTCGTCGGCCCACGCTCGGGCGGCGCCATCGGCATCATCTCGATGCCGCGCAGACGCTGGCGCTCAATGGCGCGGCTAAGCTGACAATGCAAGGCCGCTTCGTCGATAGGCTTGGACAGGAAGTCGTCCATGCCGCTACCGAGGTAACGAATACGATCCTCCTCGCTGGCATTGGCGGTCAGCGCCACGATCATCAGTTCGCGATCCTGGACCGGCGCTTCCGGCGCGCCGCCGGCACGGATCAGGCGCGTGGCCGACGCCCCATCCATCTCGGGCATGCGCCCATCCATCAGGATCAGATCGTAGCGCGTGCGCACGCAGGCCTCGACCGCCAGCAAGCCATTGTCGGCGATGTCAACTTCGTGGCCCAGGTCTTCGAGCATCATGCGGATGATGATCTGGTTGGTCGGGAAGTCTTCTGCACACAGCACGCGCAGGCGGTGGCTGTGCGGCTCCAGGGTAATCTGCTGCACCTCGGGCGGCGCCTTGCCATCGGCCAGCGGCAGCACCACGCTAAAGGTACTGCCCTTGCCTTCCACGCTGTGGACGCTGATTTCGCCACCCATCAATTCGACCAGTTGACGGCAGATGGCCAGGCCAAGACCTGTGCCGCCATAGCGGCGCGTGGTGGTGCTGTCGGCCTGCTCGAATTTCTGGAACAGGCGCGTCAGCGCGTGCTCGGCGATGCCAATGCCGGTATCGGTGACGGTGAAGCGAATCAGGTTGATGCGCGGCCCGTCATGCGGCTGGCCGGGCAAGGACTCCACCAGCACCCGCACCTGGCCCTGATTGGTGAACTTGAAGGCATTGCCGACCAGGTTCACCAGCACCTGACGCAAACGGGTCGGGTCGCCCACCACAAACGGCGGCAAGCCTGGGGCAAGGTCAATGCCAAAACCAATGCTGTGGGCCGCGGCCTGCTCCTCGAACAGGGTGCCCACATTTTCCAGCATGGGAGCGAGCGCAAAGTCGATGTTTTCGATACTGAGCTTGCCCGCTTCGATCTTGGAAAAATCAAGCAGGTCGTTGATGATGGCCAGCAGGGACTGGGCATTGGCCTGGCCGCGCACGATCTGCTCGCGCGTGTTTTCCTGCAGGCGCGCGTCGCGCAAGGCGAAATTGAGCATGCCGATGACACCGGCTAACGGCGTGCGCATTTCATGGCTCATATTGGCCAGGAATTCGGATTTCTGGCGCGTCGCGTCTTCGGCCTTTTGCTTGGCCAGGCGCAGGCGCTCGTCATTTTCCTGTAGCGCGCGGTTGGCCATGGCCAGTTGTTCGGTGTTCTGACGCACCTTGCGCTCCTGCTCCATCAGGCGCGCCTGGGTCTCTTCCAGTTCGCGGTAGGCGCGCGCATTGTCCAGTGCCACCGCAGCGTGGGCGGCCAGCGTTTGCAGCATGTTCAGGTGGACGCGGCGATACGCGTTCTTCTCCACGCTCTGCACGCACAGCACGCCCATCACGTGTTCCTTGACGATCAGGGGCACATACATCATCGACACCGAATCCGAACGGGGGCTGCCATCGCGCCTTAGCAGGGGCGTGTCGGGCCGGCTTTGCGGACCCTGGAGATAATTCTGGTATTCGGCATCGAGATCATTGATGAACACTTCACTGCGATGCACCAGGCACCACACCGCAAACTGGTTGGGATCGTCCAGCGAGCGGCTATACACGTCGCTGCGCACACCCTGGTCCATCGCGAACTGGAATTGCACCTCGCGCTTGTCGCCGTTGTAGAACCCGATGCCAAAGATGCGCGCATCCATCAGGTGATGTACGTGGCGGTACACGGTCATCATGATGGTTTCCATGTCCAGCGTGGCAGCCAGTTCGCGCCCGATTTCCGAGAGCACCGAAATATTACGGTGGGCCAGTTCCACGTTCTCCTTCTGGTGTTCGACTTCGACCTTCTGGCGTTCGGCGTCGGCACGCCGCTGTTCGGCCTCGGCGCGCTGGTCCTCCGCGACCCGGCGCTGCGCTTCGAGCTCGCTCTTCTGGCGTTCCAGCATGCGGTTCTGCTGCTCGATTTCCAGCGTGCGCGCACCAACCTGGCGTTCGAGCAGCTCCTTCTGGCGCCGCAGGCCGGACAGGCGTGCGCGGTAGGCAAAATACACACTGCCCAGCACCAGCAGCACTGCCGCCGTGCGGAACCACCAGGTTTTCCACCACGGCGGCAGGATGGTGATGGCCATGGTGGCCGGCACCGGATTCCACACCCCGTCCTTGTTGGCGACCTTGACCCGAAAGGTATAGCGGCCCGGATCCAGATTGGTGTAGGTGGCAAAGCGCTTGCTCGCGTCAGTCGTGACCCAGTTCTGGTCAAAGCCTTCGAGCTGATAGGCATACTGGTTGCGCGCTGGCGCGGCAAAATGCAGGGCCGTGAATTCAAGCGAGAACACCGAGTCGGCCGCGGCCAGGGTCACCGCGCGGGTACTTTCAACAGGTTCCTTGAACAGGCCCGGGTGGGTCTGGGTTGCGCTTTTATTGAAAATCTCGAAGCCCGTGATCATGGCGCGCGGGACGATCGTATTGTCGTTCACCGCGCCCGGGCGAAACACCGTGATGCCATTGAAGCCGCCAAAATACAGGCTGCCGTCCTTGGCCTTCAGGGCCGCGCCGTCAAAATAGGCGCCGTCGATGGTGCCATCGAGCGCGCTGTAGCCGCGCCATTTTCCAGTGGCGGGGTCAAAGCGCGCGATGCCGCTATTGGTGCTCACCCACAGGCGCCCGGCCTCGTCGTCCAGCATGGCGGCAATGCCGTCGTCAGGCAGGCCATCCTTGCTGGTATAGCGCACAAAGCGCGGCACGCCACCGGCGTCCATGCTCATGCGGTTCAAGCCGCCCGCCGTGCCGACCCAGATGGTGCCGGCGCGGTCTTCCAGCAGGTAGTGCACTTCATCGTGGCTCAAGCTGTTTGGGTCGCGCGCATTGTGCCGGTGATGGACAAATTTTCCGGTGCTGCGATCGAACATGTCCAGACCATCGAAGGTCCCCACCCACAGTTGGCCGCGCTTGTCTTCCAGGATAGGGCGCACCATATTGTCAGCCAAGCTGCCAGTATCGGCGGGGTCATGGCGGTAGGAGGTGACCTGGCCTGTGGCCGGGTCAAGCTGATGCAGGCCGCCGCGCGTGCTTATCCACAGCATGCCACTGCGGTCGACCCGCATGCCGCGCACGTTGTTGCTGTCAGGGTCGCCGCCAGCAATAAGCTGGCGCACGAAGCGGCCGCTCGCGTCGTCCAGGCGGCTGATGCCGGACTGACTACCCACCCACAGATGGCCGGCGCGGTCTCGCGCCAGCGCGCTGGCCGAGGTACCTGCCAGGGTATCGCTGCGGGCTGGATCGTGCTGGAAGTGCTGGGCCAGGCCGGTCTCGGGGTCCAGCAGATCGAGCCCCGAATTGGTGCCGGCCCACAGCCGGCCGTCGCCCGCGTCCAGCAGCGCGCGCACCTTGTTGTCAACTAGGCTGGCCGCGTTGTCCGCCTGGTGCACGATGCGGCCGAAGCCGCCGCTGGCCAGGTCCACGCGGTCTATGCCTGCATACCAGGTGCCGACCCAGAAGGTGCCGACGCGGTCGCGGTACAGCGCCGAAATCTGGTTGTCCGCCACGCTATGCGAGTCGCCGGTCAGGTGACGGTAGTTGGCAAAGCGCCCGGCCTGCGGCTGCCACAGGTACAGGCCCTCAGTCATGCTGCCCACCCAGAGATTGGCATCGCCATCCTGGAACACCAGGGTGATGTGGCCAGGCCGCAGGCCCTGCGCTTCGGCCAGTCGGCGGCGGGCAGATGGACCACCGGCAAGCGGCCAGACATCGAGTCCGCCTACGCTGGCAATCCACAGCGAACGGTCCTTGTCCACCACCAGACTGGTGATCTGATTGGACTTGACCTCATTGCCTATGGCCGGATGGTGCACGAAGCCTGCAGCGCCCTTGTCCATGCTGTCCAGGCCACCGTTGGTGCCGACCCACAGGCGGCCACCAGGTTCGAGCGCCAGCGCCGTGACCTGACCATCGACCAGGCTGGCCGGATCGCCCGTGACGTTGTGCCAGTGTTTGAAGCGCCCAGTCTCCATATCGAAATGCTGGAGCCCGTCCTTGGTGCCCAGCCACAGGCCATGCACCCCATCGGCCAGGATGGCCGTGATATGGCGGTTGCCGCTGCCCAGGCGGGTCGGTTCGTCAGGCAGGTAGTGGACAAAGGTTTGGGTGAGCGGATCGTAGCGGTCAAGGCCGGCGTCGGTGCCCACCCACAGGCGCCCGCGCTGGTCCACATGCAGCACCCTGACCCAGTTGTGGGCCAGGCTGCGCGGCTCATTGACGATGTTATGGAAGTTGGTGATGCGGTAGCCATCAAAACGCGACAGGCCGCCCTGGCTGCCAAACCACATGAAGCCATCGCTGTCCTGCACCGCCGCGAGCACTGATTCCTGCGCCAGTCCCTGTTCCACCGACAGATGCTCGAAGCGCAAAGTACGCGGCGGCGCGGCCATGCCGCCTGCGCACAGCAGGCAGCACAACAAACACAGTGCGACGCGGCGTAGCATGCCGGTCAAGCGGACGAACCCGCCGCGTCGGACGTGCTGGCGGCGCGCACACGCGCACTTTGGCGCTGAACGGCGCGCTGCACCGACACCAGCGCCTGGTCCACGCGCACGCTGTCAAACACGCCCTTGCGCGCCAAATCCAGTTCGGCTGCCACTTCCCACAAGCCCAGGGTCATGCAACCGTTGTGCAGGGCATCGACTTTCAAGCTCGCTTCGGACGCGCCGGCGCCACTTTGCTGGGCCTCGAACTGAGCCCGCGCGGCGACCAACTGCTGCTCGAAGGCCTTCAGGTAGGCGGCCAGGCGCGGCGCACCGATATTGAGGCGTTGCATGGTGGTCAGGGGGTCTTCCGCCAGCCGGTCCAAGGTCATGCGGAAAATCTTGTCGAGGTGGGCGCGGGCATCGGCCGCATGCAAGGGCTTGAGGATGTAACCGACTGCACCCAAGGTCACCGCCTGCAGCACCGTGTCGCGGTCCGACGCAGCCGAGACCAGCACGAAAGGCAGCTTTGCCAGTTGCGGGTCAGCCTTGATTTTTTCGAGCAGGTCGATGCCCGACATCCGTGGCATGCGCACATCGCAAAAGACGATGGCCGGACGCAGGCCCTCCTCCAGCAAGGCCCAGGCACTCTGGCCGTCGTCCGCTTCGACCAACTCAAAACCACCGTAACTGGTGAGCAGATCCATCAGGGCCATGCGGGACACAATATCGTCGTCGACTACCAGCGCTTTCATGCCATCTCCGTTTCAGTTCAGTCGCCGAAAAACTTCAGCACATCGTCCTTGCGCGCGTGGGTGTCACGCTGGCCAAGGCGGATCAGTTCACAGGTGTAGCTCGATTCAAACAACAGATAGGAAGCTAGGGCCGACCCGCGCGCCTCGGTCGCCCCTATGCCAGAGAGCATGGTGCGTATCGGCGCCGGCAGGCTGGCGATGTGGCGGGCCGCGATGGCGTCCAGACGCTCGGACGGCGCGATCACCAGCAGCTCGACCGGTTTCAAGGGCGTCTTGGCCAGGTACTCGGGCGGCAGCATCGACAGCGTCAGGTTGATGCGGTTTAATCGTTCGATATCGACTGCCAGTGAATCGAGGAAGATCGAAGACATCGCATGGCCGGCGATCTGGGCCAGGCTCGGATAGCGCGCCTGCTCGCCGCCCGTGGGCGCCGGTTCGTGCAAGCGCCCTGCCCCAACCACCAGCACCTTGGTCGCGCCCAGATGAATGGCAGGCGAGATGGGTGCCAATTGACGCATCGAGCCATCGCCGCAGTATTCGCGGCGGCTGCCAAGGAACAGGGGGACGGCCGGGAAGATAAAGGGAATGGCCGAGGAAGCGAGCAGGTGCTCGACCCCGATCTGGTCCTGCATGGCGATGCGCTGCATGCGGATCCAGGGCGCGATGTCGGCGGCGGTCTGGTAAAAGGTCACGTGATTGCCGCCCGTGTAGGACGAAGCGGTGACGGCCAGCGCGTGCAGCAGGCCGTCGGACATGGCCGCGTCCAGGCGCGGCAAATCGAGCATGCGGTGCAGGAGGCCAGCGAGCGGCGTGTTATCGAGCAGGGAAGTGGGCGGCGCAGCGCGCCATTTGCGCAGCAGCCAGCCAAACGAAAGCAGCGAGAGCCAGCGCGCACCGGAACGGATCACGCCCAGCGAATCGGCGCGGTAGACCTGGTCGACGGTGAAGTTCTCCCACACATCGAGCAGCTTTTGCACGCCCTCGCCAAAATTGTCGGCACGGCAGGCCAGGGCCACGGCATTGATGGCGCCGGCCGAAGTGCCGCAGATGATGTCGAAGGGGTTGCGCGCGGGTCGCCAGCCAGCTTCCCACAGGATCTGGGAAATGGCCTGCAGCACCCCGACCTGGTAAGCCGCGCGGGCGCCACCGCCACTCAGAATCAAGCCTGTTTTCTGTTCTATTCCCATAAAGCAAGCGTATCAGGGTCTGAGCCTCTTGCGGGAGAAAAGATTGTGGATTTTATATTTTTGTGGGCGGGAAAGTACGAAAGCGCGTAGGCCCGGCGAAGCACACGCCGGCCCCCGTCTCAATCGCCCTTGGCCACGCCTTCGCGGCGCGGATCGGCGCCCCCAAACCACCACGGTTCGCCATGGATCATCAGCAGTTGCACCCCGTGCAGGCCGGACGTCATGTCGAAGCTGCGCACTGTGTGGCCACGCGCCTTCAGCTCGTCCTGCAGGCTCACCGGGAAGCGCCCCGCTTCCAGTTCGGTGGGACCATTGCGGCTGCCAAAATTGGGCAGGTTGATCGCCTGCTGCACATTCAGTCCCCAGTCCAAGGTGCCAATCAGGGCCTTGACGACGTAATTGATGATGACGGGGCCGCCGGGCGAACCGACAGCGAGCACCAGCTTCTTGGAACTGCGTTCAAACACGATGGTGGGCGACATGGCGCTACGTGGGCGCTTGCCAGCCTGGACCCGGTTGGCGATCGGGCCGTCGGCGTCGACCGAGTCGAAGGAAAAATCGGTGAGCTGATTATTGAGGATGAAGCCGCGCACCATCTGGCGCGAGCCGAAAGCGTCTTCCACCGAGGTCGTCATCGACACCCCGGCGCCGCTGCCGTCAAACACCACCAGGTGCGAGGTGGCCGGACTTTCGATGGCGTTATCAGTGCCCCATGCCACGTCCATCCCGGGCGGTGTGCCAGCCGGCGCCACGCCCATCGAGCGCTGGCCGATGAGGGACGCGCGCTTGGCCAGATAGGTTTTGTCGATCAGTGCAGCCACGCCCCGTCCCGGCAAAGGCACGAAGTCGGTGTCGGCCGCATAGCGATTGCGGTCGGCATAGGCCAGGCGGCCCGCTTCGCTGATCAGGTGGACCGCTTCGGCGCCAGGCAAGCCATCCTTGGGCGCCAGCTTGGCCATGTCACGCGTTTCCAGTATGCCCAGCATTTGCGCCACGGCGATGCCGCCCGACGAAGGCGGCGGCATGCCGCACACGGTGTAGGCGCGGTAATCGCTGCACACCGGGTCGCGCAGGCGCGGACGGTAGTCGGCAATGTCCTTGGCCGTCAACAGCCCAGGATTGGTCGGATGCGCGTGCACCTTGGCGGCAATCGCCTTGGCAATCGGCCCGGTGTAGAACACCTCGGCGCCACCTGCGGCAATCTGGCGCAGCGTGGCGGCCAGGGCAGGATTTTTCAGGATATGACCAACGGGCCAGGGCTGGCCATCCTTGCCGTAGAAATAAGGACCCGCCTCGCTATCCTTGCGGATGTAGGGGTCACCAGCGAGCAGGCCATGCAGGCGGGGACTGACGGCAAATCCGTGTTCGGACAAGGCGATGGCAGGCTCGAACAGCACTTTCCACGGCAGCTTGCCGTGCTGCTTGTGGGCCAGCGCCAGCATGCGCAGCACGCCAGGCGCGCCGACGGAGCGACCGCCTACCAGACCGGCCATGCGCGGCAGTGGCGTGCCATCGGGATTCTGGAACAGCTTGTCGGTGGCAGCAGCGGGCGCAGTTTCGCGGCCATCATAGGCCTGCACCTGGCGGCCATCGTAATGCATCAGGAAGGCGCCGCCGCCTATGCCCGAGGATTGCGGCTCGACCAGGGTCAACACCAGTTGCACGGCAATGGCAGCGTCAATGGCCGCCCCGCCCTGCTGCAAGATGCGGTAGCCGGCGTCGACAGCCAGCGGATTGGCGGCCGCGACCATGTATTTTTTCGCCGCCCAGCCAACCTTGTCCTGGTAACCGGTGGCAGCCTCGGGCGCACGCTGGGCAGTATCCTGGGCCAACACCGGGCTCAGGGACACGAGACCGGCGCATACCAGCGCCAGCAACTTCAACTTCTGCATGGACTCTCCAAATGACAGCGCGCGGCCTCGGCCGCGCGCGGGGTGCCACTATCGTACAGGAATTGCCTTATTTCGGTTGCATGCGGATCGCACCATCAAGGCGGATGGTTTCGCCGTTGAGCATGGTGTTTTCAATAATGGCGCGCGCCAGTTGTGCGTACTCGGCAGGACGGCCCAGACGCTGAGGGAAAGGAACCATATTGCCCAAGGCGGTGCGCACTTCTTCGGGCATGCCCATCAACATCGGCGTCTCAAAAATGCCGGGGGCAATGGTCATCACGCGAATGCCGCTGCGGGCCAGGTCACGCGCCATGGGCAGGGTCAGGCCCACCACGGCGGCCTTCGAGGAGCCATACGCTGCCTGGCCGATCTGGCCATCGTAAGCCGCCACCGAGGCGGTATTGATGATGACGCCGCGCTCGCCCGATTCGGCCGCTTCGGTCTTGCCCATCGCGTCCGCTGCCAGGCGCGCCATATTGAAGGTGCCGATCAGGTTGATGTTGACCGTGCGCTGGAAGACGTCCAGCGGGTGCGGGCCGTCCTTGCCGACGGTCTTGACCGCAGGCGCTACGCCGGCGCAGTTGATCAGGCCACGCAGGGTGCCCATGGCGGTGGCTGCGGCGACGACCGCCATGCCGTCCGCTTCCGAGGTCACATCGCATTTGACGAACTGACCGTTCAGTTCGGCGGCGAGCGCTTCGCCGGCGGCCGCTTGCACGTCGGCCAGCACGACCTTGGCGCCCGCTGCGCTGAGCATGCGGGCAGTCGCTGCGCCCAGGCCCGAAGCGCCGCCGGTGATGATGAAGACATTGTGTTCAATTTGCATGGCTAATCCCTTGGAAGTCGGTTTGTCTGTGTAACGTTTACGTAAACGTCAAGCAGCCTGATTGTAGCGAACTTTGGCGGGGAAAAGCCAGTGATGCTGCATTAAAAGCACTGCACCGTCATGCCATTGTTGTTGCACAGGCGGCCCTGGGGGCTGATCAGCGAGGTGCCGACGCCGCCCTGGTAGTGGCCACCGTTGGAATCGGTGCAGTTGCCGCCGACGCAATTCATGATGGGCGACGGGGGCACGGTCGATGGCATGGGGGCTTGCAGGGGCGGCATGGGGCGCGGCAGGTAGGACGTCGCAGGACGCACTTCATCATTGAGAATTTGCCGCACGGCGCGACGTTTGAGCGGTTTCTTGACGGTGGGTGGCGGTGCGGGGACCTGCTTGTCTGCCTTGACGGCGGAGTTGGCTGGCGGCGGTGCCGGCAGTGCACCGACGCGCGGCGGCGGCTCGGTGGCCCAGGCGTTATTGCACAGCAATGCAGAGCTCAGAATGACGAGAACCAGAACGGGCTTCAGGATAGTCATGATGCACCTCGTGCTAAAAGCGGTGCTTTCATTATCGTCCACAGCACGCCCGCACGAAAGCAGCAGTTACATCGCGCGCAATCTATTACAAACATTGTCCTTGCGAAAGCGATGGTGTTCTACATGATCGACACCGGCTACGAACTTGCAGTTACCCCGTCGTCCTCGCGCATGCGGGGATCCATGCTGAGCTAGCGTAGTGTGGGTCCTCGCTTTCGCAAGGACAGTGCGGTTGTTGGCGGGATCTTTGGGCAAAAAAATGCCGTTCGGCACGAGGCAGAACGGCACTGTGGGGTGCGCTTACATCAATTCACGGGCTTGGGCTCCGTGTTTTCTTTCTTTTGCATATCCATCGCAGGCAAAGCCGGATTGGCTTCGGGCGTCGCCGGCATGGCGTCCGGCGCCGGCACGACTGGCGTCGGCGCCACGGTCATCGATGGCGCTGGCATCACCACTGGCGCGACCGCATGCACGCCTGCTGGCTGGCTGACAGCAATCCAGCCAGTAATCGGCAACAGCGGCACCAGCAGCAGCGCCACGATGTTGATGATCTTGATCAGCGGGTTGATCGCCGGGCCGGCCGTGTCCTTGTACGGGTCGCCCACGGTGTCACCCGTGACCGCCGCCTTGTGCGCTTCCGATCCCTTGCCGCCGAAATGACCGTCTTCGATATATTTCTTGGCATTGTCCCAGGCACCGCCGCCGGTCGTCATCGAGATGGCGACGAACAGGCCGGTGATGATGGTCCCCATGAGCATGCCGCCCAGGGCCGATGGTCCCAGCAGCATGCCCACCACCACCGGCACCACCACCGGCAGCAGCGATGGCAGAATCATTTCCTTGATGGCCGACGCGGTCAGCATGTCGACTGCCTTGTCGTATTCCGGTTTGCCCGTGCCATCCATGATGCCCTTGATGTCACGGAACTGGCGGCGCACTTCCACCACCACGGCGCCAGCCGCACGGCCCACCGCTTCCATCGCCATGGCGCCAAACAGGTAAGGAATCAGGCCGCCGATGATCAGGCCAACAATCACCATTGGATCAGACAGGCTGAAGGTGGCCGATTTGCCCACCGAATCGAGCGCGTGCGTGTAGTCGGCAAACAGCACCAGCGCTGCCAGACCGGCCGAGCCGATGGCGTAGCCCTTCGTCACGGCCTTGGTGGTGTTACCCACAGCGTCCAGCGGGTCGGTAATGGCGCGCACCGATTCAGGCATGCCCGACATTTCGGCGATGCCGCCGGCGTTGTCGGTGATAGGACCATAAGCGTCCAGTGCAACGATGATGCCGGCCATCGACAGCATCGAGGTCGCGGCAATGGCAATGCCGTACAACTGCGCCATCTGGTAGGAGGCGAGAATGGCAGCGCACACGGCCAGCACAGGATAGGCGGTCGACTTCATCGACACACCCAGGCCAGCGATGATGTTGGTGCCGTGACCGGTGGTCGAAGCTTCGGCAATGTGCTGCACCGGTTTGAATTCGGTGCCGGTGTAGTACTCGGTGATGTAGACCATGAGGCCAGTGAGCACGATGCCAACCACCGAGCAGCCCATCATCTTCATGCGCATGGCGTCGTCCGTCCACACCATCCAGGTGACGCCGGCAAAGCCGATCAGCGACAGGATCGCTGCCCACCACAGGCCCGTGTACAGGGCCGACATGATTTTCTTGCCCGGCTTGGCCTTGACCATCATGCAGCCGATGATCGAAGCAGGAATCGATACTGCGCCGAGCAACAATGGATAGAGCGCAGCTTGCAATTCAAAACCTTTCATCACCAGCGTGCCGAGCAGCATGGTG
>JBJMVX010000199.1:0-3216 GCA_045810445.1 Massilia sp. | reverse complement strand
GCGCTTGTCCGACCATGTGCTGGACGATGAAGGCGCCAACACCGGTCCGCTCAAGCGCAGTTATGCACGTGTTCGTCCCTACAACGCTGACAAAACGCTCAAGCCGGTCTGCAAGACCAAGTCCAAGGATGATTCCTACCCCAGCGGACACACCACGGCGGGCTACCTGCATGCCTTGACGCTGGTGGAGCTGCTGCCCGAAAAGCGCGATGCCATCCTGGCGCGCGCGGACGACTACGCGCACAACCGCCTGGTATGCGGCGTCCACTATCGCAGCGATATCGAAGCAGGGAAATTGCTCGCTTACGCCGTCCACGCGATCATGCAGGAAGACCCTAATTATCAGCGTGAGCTGGCGGCGGCGCGCAAGGAGTTGCAAGTAGTGCTAGCGACAAACTGAGGCGGCCTGCGCGTGGTGCCGCCGTTGCCGATCACGCGCAGCTTCTGTTTGCGCAGTGCAGAAATGTCGTCATAATGCTGAGATTGCACCTCAACCTGACATGACGTAAACCACCCTATGGTATTTGGACGCTACCTGGCCGTCGGCCTTGCCGCCACTGGCGTACATTACCTGGTCCTGTACCTGCTCGTTGAGCGCTTCGGCTGGGCTCCGCCGTTCGCTGCCGCCTTCGGTGCCATCTGCGGTGCGCTGGCCGCTTATCTTGGCAACTGGCGCTTCACGTTCGCAGGCGCGGCGGGACATGGCCACGCTTTGCCGCGCTTTTTGGCGGTTGCTGCAGGGGGCGCGCTGGTCAACTGGCTTGTTGTATGGATTGGCAGTAGTGTGCTGGGCATGCACTATTTTCTTGCCCAAGTAGTGGCCAGCGCGCTGGTGGTGTTCATGACCTTTCAGATCAACCGCGTCTGGACCTTCCAATGAGTGGGCCGCGTTCGCTGGTCGTTTGCATTGATGACTTCGGCATGCACGCCGGTGTGAATGATGCGGCCCTGGAACTGGGCAGTGCAGGGCGGGTAACGGCTGTTGGCTGCCTGGTCGATGGGCCGGCCTGGCGCAGCGGCGCCAGCGCGCTGCTAGCGGCTTTGCGCGGTTGGGGCGATGTCGGTCTGCATATCGACCTGACCGAGCCTTGGGCCGGGGCCTCGCCCCGCAGCCTGCCGAAACTCATCTTGGCAGCCTATGGCGGACGCTTGCGTGCGCCCGCCATTACAGCCGAGCTGAAACGCCAGCTTGATGCCTTCGAAGACGCAGCCGGCGCCGCGCCCGATTTCGTGGATGGCCACCAGCATGTGCACCAGTTGCCCGTCATCCGCAGCGCCCTGGTGGCAGAACTGCTGCGCCGCTATCCTCTGCGCCTACCGTGGATACGCAGCAGCTTGCCACCGCCGACCTTACAGGGCTTCGCACTCAAGCCGCAGGTGATAGGCATGCTCGGCGGCAGGGCCTTGCGCAAGCTCGCGCAGCGGGCCCAGCTGCGCCAAAATCGCCGCCTGCTGGGTGTGTACAACTTCAGTGGGTCAGCGGCTGCATATCGCGACCGCTTCGATCAATGGCTTGCGCAGGCGGGCGATGGCGATTTGCTGATGTGCCATCCAGCGGCCCATGGCAACGATGGTTTGTCACAGGCCCGCCAGATCGAGTACGCTTTCCTGCGCAGCGACGCCTATCGCGAGATGCTCGCTCGGCATCGAATCACCCTACTGCGCCTGGGCCAGAGCGGCCAATCAGGCGAGGGCCAGGCAGGTTTGGTCGGCGACGCTGGCCAGTAGTTGGTAGCGCTTCTTTGCCTCCGAACGTTTATGCGAGGCGATCTCCGCCAGATCTGGCGGTGCCGGTTTTGCGCACGCCAGCGTAAAATTGCCATCGGCCTGGCGCAGCGCGCCTAGCTCTTGCCAGCTGCTGTCGTAGTCGGCCAGCACACGCCCCTTGCGCAGTTGCTGCAGCATCACGCGGTTGTCATTGCCGACCAGTTGCAGCTGTTCGCAGCCAAACGCCAACGCCAGCTGCTGCAGTACCCGCATCAACAAGGTTTGTGGCCGCAGGCCGTGACAGTCGCGCGTGACAACACGAATCCGTTCGCGCGCATCCGCGGCGCGCCCGCCTTGCAGGCAACCGACCGCAAGCTGGACCTGCTGGCCGACCCCATGGAAGGTGAAGGCCACAGAAAAAATAATGGTGTCCTCGTCGCACAGTTGCAGGACCAGTTCGCCCTCCCTTTCCATGCAGGTGAGGGCGACCAGTTCCAGCCGATATGGCCGATCCGATTTTCCGGAAAACGCGTGCAGGACCAGCGGCGCGTGCGTTGCGCGCACCACCTGTTTTCCCAGCTTGCGCGCCACAATGAAATCGTAGTGGGACGTGAGTACAGCGAGGCGCTGCTGGCAATCGAGCTGACGGAACAGATAAGGTCGATAGATTTTTTTCAGAACCGCCGGCTGACTTCTGGCCAGTTGGGTCAGGAAGGGTGAGGAATTCCAGTAGGCCAGCCAGGCGCGTGTTGCCTGCGTATGAAAGGCAGCGCGCACGGCAAACTTGAGCGTTTCACGCAGATATGCCAGACCGGGCCGGGTCGTGGAGACACCTGTGTTCCAGGTGATTTCGGAAGAAAGTTGGACAGTATTCATGGTAGTACCGTATAGAGATCGTAGGTTCCGAAGCGGCCTTCAGGCCGCAGGCGGGCCTGTAGCGGCGCGCTCAGTTCGCGCCATTGGGAGCCGTACAGGGCAACGAAGCGTGGCGCCTTGCCGGCAGGCGCATCGTTGAGAACCGCATCGAGTTGTGCTGTGTCGCGCAATTGCACGGCGCGCCCCTGCGAATAAAAGGCTGGGGTGTAGATGCCGTGGCCGACAAAGACCAGCGTCGCGCGATCGGCATGTAGCCTGTCGACCGCGGCGATCACTGGCTTGGCAGACCTGAAGCTTTGCTGCACTTGCATGACGCTGAGCGCGGCGCCAAAAGCGAGCAGCGCGAACAGAAGGCCGCCTGCGAGGAGCCGGTCCACCCTGGTCGGACTGCTGTCGCGCGCCAGCCACGCTGCAGCCAGCATCGCCAGTGCCGGCATGCCCGGCAAGAAATAGGTCCAGATGATGTTGCGCGAGGCCGTGAAGAACAGGCAGGGCGCCAGCGCCCACATCCACAGGTAGCGCTGCCAGCTCTTCTGCTGCGCGTCAGGAGCGGTGGACTGCGCTTGGCGGCCAATTGCCATCGCTGGTACGAGCACGGCCCATGGCAGGCAAGCAGCGAATGCGTACGGCCAG
>JBJMVX010000198.1:0-44846 GCA_045810445.1 Massilia sp. | reverse complement strand
TCGAACCAGGCGTACTACTTCATTTCTGGCTACGACCCGACCTATACCGACCCACGCGGACGCCGTTTCTACGCCAGCATCAATTACGCATTCAAGTAAGCGAAAGCGTTTCCACCCACTAGACCTGGCGTCACTACTTCACTGTCCTTGCGAAAGCGAGGACCGATAACACGCTAACTTAGAGTTAGGTGCACTTGATGCGCCAACGTGGCATGGGTCCTCGCTTTTCGCAAGGACAGTGAGGGGTGACGCACACTGCAGCGTTGGAAAGTTCTAACGCCAGCCTTATGGAGGCTCGCTACCGAACCGCATCAAACCCTGCCGGCACCGCGCAAACTGGCAATATCCCGCAGTGGCGGCGCACCAAACAAGCGATGGTACTCGCGTCCAAACTGTGAAGGGCTTTCATACCCCACGCGAAACGCCGCAGTCGACGCCTCCATCTGCTCGGTCAACATCAAGCGCCGCGCTTCGTGCAAACGCAGCGACTTTTGAAACTGCAAAGGGCTCATGGCCGTCAACGCGCGAAAATGATGGTGGAAGGTCGAGGTGCTCATCTGAACCGACGCCGCCAGTTCATCCACCCGCAATGGCTCGGTCGCATGGGCCTTGAGCCAGTCAATCGCCCGCGCCACGCGCTGCCCCTGGCTCCCCATTGACGCGATCTGCCACAGGCGGCTCCCCTGCTCACTGACCATCAAGCGATACAAAATTTCGCGCTGAATCAGGGGCGCCAGCACGGGAATCGCTTCAGGCGTGTCAAACAGGTCGATCAAGCGCTGAAACGCCTGAAACAGCGGTAAGCCCGCCTGCCCCACTGTCATGCCGCGTCCCGTCGGTTCGGTGCGCGGTGGCTGCAAGCGGCCTTCCAGCACCAGTTCACTCATCACCCGCTGGTCGAGCTTGAGGGTCAGAGCTTGAAACGGCCGCTCCGGATTGGCTTCGACGATTTCACCGATGGCCGGCAAATCCACCGAGGCGATCAGCAGTTCTCCCGCGTCATACAGGAAAACGTCCTCGCCCAGGATCACGCGCTTGCGACCCCGTACGATCAAGGTCACGCTTGGATCGTACATGCAGCATACCGGGTCGGACGGCGCGGTGCGCTGGAACAGGCGCAGGGCGCCGATCGGGCCCACAAAGGCGTCCTCATTACCCGCTGCCCAACGCGAAATGCTCGCGCTCAGCGAGGCCCGGACCGCCTCCATCGCCTCTGTTTCCCTGGCAAACGCCGCTACTTGCTGATTCAAATCGCCCTCCCGCCGTGTTTTTTGCTATGGTACCCCGGACCGGGCCCCGATGGCCCGTTGCTGCAGTTTGCCAGAGAATTAGGCAAGAAACTCATGGAAATGGACTATCGCTTAAAAGGCTTCCGAAGTGACAATAGTTCACCTTCCCCACGCTGATTGGACGCATCCATGATCACTCTGAATATCAATGGCAAGGCTACCCACGCCGACGCTGAACCCGATACCCCGCTGCTGTGGGTACTGCGAGATACACTGCAAATGACGGGTACCAAATTCGGCTGCGGCATGGGCCTGTGCGGCGCCTGTACCGTGCAACTGAATGGGGAACCGGTGCGTTCCTGCAGCACGCCCGTCTCGGCGGCAGTCGGCAAAAAGGTCGTCACCATTGAAGGCGCGTCCCAGGACCGCGTCGGCAAGGCCGTCCAGGCTGCATGGCAAAAACTGGACGTGGTGCAGTGCGGTTACTGCCAGTCCGGTCAGATCATGAGCGCCAAGGCCCTGCTCCAGCACAATCACAAGCCGACGGACGCCGATATCGACCAGGCCATGGGCGGCAATGTCTGCCGCTGCGCTACCTATGTGCGCATCCGCGCTGCCATCCACGAAGCAGCCAAATCGCTTGCCTGAGCCAGGGGACACCATGACCACCACACGTATCGAAAACGAAAGCCGCCGCCGCTTCCTCAATGGGGCTGCGGGACTCACACTGGCCATCTATCTGCCTTCAGCGGCAGCTGCGGTCCTCAAGGGCGCCCCGGCGGCACCGGCCATGAATTTTGAACCGAATGCCTTCCTGCGCATTGGTGACGACAACATCATCACCGTCATCTCCAAGCACCTGGAAATGGGCCAGGGGACCTACACCGGTCTTGCCACCATCGTTGCCGAGGAACTCGACGCCGACTGGTCGCGCGTGCGGGTCGAAAGCGCGCCGGCGGACGCAAAGCGCTACAACAACCTGGCATGGGGCCCAATGCAAGGCACGGGCGGCAGCAGCGCCATGTCCAATTCGTGGGAGCAGCTGCGCAAGGCTGGCGCCTCGGCGCGCATGATGCTCGTCGCCGCAGCTTCGGACCAATGGAAGGTTCCGCCGGCAGAAATTACCGTCGCTAACGGCGTGGTAATGCACCAGGCGTCGGGCCGCAAAGCCACCTTCGGCCAGCTGGCACACGCCGCTGCCGAACAAAAGGCGCCAACTGACGTCAAACTCAAGGACGCCAAGGACTTCAAGCTCATTGGCGCGCGTATCCAGCGCAAGGACAGCGTCGACAAAACCAATGGCAAAGCGGTGTTCACGCAGGATATCCACCTGCCCGGCATGCTGACCGCCGTCGTGGCCCATCCACCCCGGTTTGGCGGCAAGGTCAAGTCTTTTGACGCCAGCAAGGCCAAGGCCGTCAAAGGCGTGGTCGACGTGGTGCAGATTCCGACTGGGGTCGCCGTGCTGGCCAAGGACACCTGGAGCGCCAAAAAAGGCCGTGAAGCCCTGAGCGTGGAATGGGACGAAAGCGCCGCCTTTAAAATGAGCTCGGACCAGATCCAGCAGCAGTACCAGGAACTGGCCAAGACCGCCGGCACCAAGGCCGTCTCCAACGGCGACGCCGACAAGGCCATTGCCGGCGCGGCGCGTACCTTTGACGTCTCCTACGACTTCCCCTACCTGGCCCACGCAGCCATGGAACCACTGAACTGCGTCATTCGCCTGGGCGACGGCGTATGCGAAGTGTGGAACGGCGAGCAAATGCATACGCTGGACCAGGCCATGCTGGCCAATCTGTTTGGCCTGGCGCCGGAAAAAGTCACCATCCACACACTGTATGCCGGCGGCAGTTTCGGCCGCCGCGCCAACAAGGATTCCGACTACGTGCTTGAAGCAGGAAATATCGTCAAGGCCATCAAGGGCCGTGCGCCGGTCAAGCTGGTGTGGCTGCGCGAAGACGACATGCAGGCCGGATATTACCGCCCCATGTTCCACCATCGCCTGATGGCGGGGCTGGATGGCAAGGGCAATATCGTCGGCTGGCACCACCGCTTGGTGGGGCAATCCATCATGGCTGGTTCGCCCTTCGCGGCCTTCGTCAAGGACGGCATCGACGGGGTGTCGGTGGAAGGCGCATCGAATCTGCCGTACGCAATTCCCAACCTGCACGTGGACCTGCACACGCCCACCAATATCGGCGTGCCGGTCCTGTGGTGGCGCTCTGTCGGCTCCACGCACACCGCGTTTTCGACCGAAACCTTCATGGACGAACTGGCGCAGGCAGCTGGCAAGGACCCTGTCGCCTGGCGACTGACGATGCTTGAACATCATCCGCGCCATGCGGAAGTGCTTAAGCTGGCGGCCGACAAATCGGGCTGGTTCACCAAGCTCATTCCAGGCAAGAAGGGTGAGCGGCGCGGGCGCGGCATCGCCGTCCACGAAGCTTTTGCGACCTACGTCGCGCAGGTAGCCGAGGTGACGGTCAAAGATGACGGCAGCTTCCATGTCGACCGCGTGGTATGCGCAGTCGACTGCGGCACGGCCATCAATCCGGACGTGATCAAGGCGCAGATGGAAAGCTCGATTGGCTACGCCATGTCGGCAGCGCTCAATGGCGCCATCACGCTCACTGAGGGCAAAGTCGACCAGTCGAACTTCCATGACTACCAGCCGATTCGCATCGCCGACATGCCAAAGGTCGAAGTGTATATCGTCCCGTCGACTGCCAATCCGACTGGCGTGGGTGAACCTGGCGTGCCGCCACTGGCCCCGGCAGTGGCCAATGCCTTGGCTGCTGCTACCGGCAAGCGCATTCGCAAGCTGCCGATTGCAACCGACATGCTGAAGGCCTAAGCATGCTGGCGACCGACCAACAAGTGCTCGAGGCGGTGTGCCGCTGGGCTGGTGAGGGGCGGCGCTTCGCGCTCATCACCGTGGCCCGCACCTGGGGTTCGGCGCCGCGCCCGGCTGGCTCCTGGATGGCCTTGCGCGACGATGGCATGGTCCAGGGCTCGGTCTCGGGCGGCTGCATTGAGGCCGACCTGATCGAACAGGTCCGGCAGGGTGGCTTTGACGGCACCCTGCCCTTCCTGGTCAAGTACGGCGTGACCCAGGCCGAAGCGCAGCGCTTTGGCCTGCCATGTGGTGGCACGATGGAGCTCCTGATCGAGCCTTGTCCTGACGCCGCGGCGCTCGCTGGCCTGGCAAAGCGGCTGCAACAGGGCCAACTGGCCTTGCGCACCGTGCGTGTCGGACAAGCCGGCAGCAGCATTGCGGCAGGCTCGGTGGATGACTCACTGAGTTGGGATGGCGAGAGCCTCACCACACCGCACGGACCTGCATGGCGCCTGCTCTTGATAGGTGCAGGCCAGATATCGACCTACCTGGCGCCCATGGCACAGGCGCTGGGCTACAAGGTCATTGTGTGCGACCCGCGCGAAGAATATGCGTCGGTCTGGCAAACCGCTGGCGCCACGCTGGTGACCACCATGCCCGATGATGCCGTCACCGATCTCAATCCTGACCCGCATACTGCGGTGGTGGCCCTGACCCACGATCCGAAACTCGATGACCTGGCCTTGCTGGAGGCGCTGAAGTCGCCGGCATTCTACGTCGGCGCCCTGGGCTCCATGGTCAACAATGAAAGACGGCGCGAGCGCTTGCTGCAGCACTTCGACCTGTCGAAGGCCGAGGTGGACAGCCTGCACGGGCCGGTTGGCCTGCCCATTGGAAGCCGCACGCCACCAGAAATTGCGGTGGCCATCCTGGCCGAGATGACTGCAGTACGCAATGGCGCCATCCAGCGCACACGCCAGATCGCGCCGACAACCAACGCCGCCACCTGTCCATGACCACGGGCGTGCTGTTGGCGGCAGGCGCAGGCACGCGCTTCGGCAGCGACAAGCTGCTGCATCAACTAGCCGATGGCACGCCCATTGCCGTCGCATCGGCCAGACATTTGCGCGCCGCCTGCGACCAGGTGGTGGCTGTCATCCGTCCAGGTAATACCGAGCTTGCGAAGCTGTTAGCGGAACAAGGCTGCCAGATTGTTGAATGTCCCGATGCGGCCAGCGGCATGGGGCACACATTGGCGGCGGGCGTGGCCGCGAGCCGCCATGCCGATGGTTGGCTGGTGGCCTTGGCCGATATGCCCTTCATTGCTGCCGAAAGCTACCGCTCGGTCCTCGCAGTTCTTCAAGGAGGCGCGCTGCTTGCCGCTCCGTCGTATCAGGGACGCCGAGGGCACCCTGTCGCTTTTGCCAGATGCTGGCTAGAGGAACTCCTGGCGCTCGCCGGCGACCAGGGCGCGCGCAGCATACTGACGGGGCACCACGAGCACATCGTCGTATGCGAGCTTGATGATCCGGGCGTATTGGCCGATATCGACCGCCCGCAAGACCTGCCGTCAGAACTGCCAGCGCAGTGAGCTGGTGATGCTGTTGCTGGCCTGGTGGGGCGCCTCGCCAATCAAGATGCGCGCGTCCCTTGTGCTCTTTACGACCAACACTTCGCTCACCAGGCTGACCGTAGAACTGAGGCCAAGCACATAGGCCAGTGCCACCGATTGCCCACGTTCGCCATTGGGATCAAGCGGCGTCTGGTCGCGGTCGCGATTTAGAAAGCGGTCGTAACGCACCGTCATCAGGCCAGGCCCGACACGGTGGCTCGCCAGCGCATACCAGGCGCGGTAGTCCAATACCACGGCGCGCTGCCCCATTGCAGTGGAACCCGCCATATACTGCGCCATCCACTCCCATCCCGACGCCGCCCGTACGCGCACGCCAATATGGTCAAATTTGGTGGCCCAGCTGTACTGCCCATGCTTGACCACCAGCGGATCGCCGCGATTATCGTAATGCAGCGCTGCGAGGTCCACCACCCCACCGTAGGAGTAATTGAGGCCCACGTAATAGCCGACACGCTGATCGAGTTCGCGAAACAGGTGAATCTCGCGCGCCTGCTTGTTGATGGCGCCATCGGGCCGGTACACCGGCAGGTCAGCCAGCTCAATGCCTTCGCTGGCGCCCGTGATGCGGTCGCCGACTCCCCAGCCGCGCCAAGCCAGAAAGCTGCCAGCCGGATCATTGCCGTTGAACGCAGCCAGGGTCACGCCCATATCGTGGGGTGAGCCGCTGTCACGGCCACGGTGGGTCACGCTCAGCTCCAGTCCCTTGGCCTTCAATTCCTCGCCCACCCAACTATTGATGGCCGATGCCGACACGGTGCGAGTCGGCGTCCAGTTCAGGCGGTCGTAATCGATTTCCTGGTTCAGGGTCGGGAAGAAGATACCGGCCTTCGCACGCCACTTCCAGGGGCCGTGCGGTACCGGGTTCCAGCCAAGCCAGCTTTCCTGCAAGTCCACCAGGTGGCGTCTGTCGTCGCTGGCGTTCAACACCACGTATCCCGACACGGCATTGGTCAATTCGGTTTCCGCAGCCAGGACGCCCTGGCCGAGACGCAGGCTGCCACTGTCGCCACCAAAGCGCGTCTTGCCAAGTCCTGACTGAGTCCAGCTGCGTTCACCGTTGTCAACTTGCGCGCGCACGTCGAACATGCCGCTCAGTTCAACGCTGGAAGCTGGCAGCGGCTGCGCAAGCACGATCAAAGTAATCCACGCAAATGGCCGCATCAAGCAACCACCGGCGGAAGATACGCGGCCAAAAATTCCGGCGGCATGCGGCGCGCCTTGCCACTGCTAATTTCAATACACACCAGCTCCCAGCGGCCGCGCAGCACAGTCACCTGGTCGGCATCGCGGATCAACTGAAAGCGCCGCTCCATCACCAGTTTGCCGTCGCCGCCGACCAACCAGGTTGCCAGCGTCAATGCTTCGTTCTTGAGCGTCGGCAGCAGATAGTCGTATTCGCCGCGCCGGATCGCCATGGCCCGATCGAGCCGCCGATAATCCTCGAGCCCCAATCCCAGCGCCACAGAATGGGCCCAGCCGATTTGTTCGCACCAGCGCACGTAGACAGCGTTGTTGGTGTGGTCAAGGCCATCGATGTCCTCTGCCTGCGGGCGCAGCGATAGCACAAAAGGCTGCGGGTAATCCCAGGGAGCGCTCATGCGAGTCCTTCCAGTTCGGCGTCGGTAAATCCTGCCTTGCGCCTTGCGATCAGATTGAAGGGGCCTTTCAATACCGGCGCTTCGAAACGCAGGGCCAGTTCGGCATAGGTCGCGCGTGGCTCGAGCCCACCTTGATCGCACAGATAGTTGTACCAGCGGTTGCCGATTTCGACGTGGCCGATTTCGTCCTGCAGGATGCGGTCAAGGATTGCGGCAGCAGCCATGTCGCCGGCCTGCGCCACTTTCGCGCGCAGCGGTGGAATGGCGTCCAGCCCGCGCGCTTCCAGCGTGCGTGGTACCAGCGCCATGCGCGCGAGGATATCGCCCTTGGTTTTCTCGACCATCTCCCACAGGCTGTCGTGGGCCGGAAAATCGCCATACACGTGGCCTTGTACCTGGAGGTGCGCGGTCAGCAAACTGAAATGCAAAGCCTCTTCCGAAGCCACGCGTAACCAGTCCGTATAGTATTCAGTGGGCATATCTTGAAAACGCCATAGCGCGTCAAGTGCCAGGTTCATGGCATTGAACTCGATGTGCGCGAGCGAATGGATCAGCATCGCACGCCCTTCCACGGTCACCATCGAACGACGCCCTACCAGGCGCGGTGGCACCAGTTCTGGACGCACCGGACGGCCGGGAACAGAATGCGTTTCAGGCACCGATAATGGTCCGATCGGGTCGACCTGCAGTTCTCCGGCTGCATAAGCGCTAGCCATTGACGCCACGGCCCCAACTTTTTGCACTGGATCGGTCAGGAGCAGACATCGTAGTGCGCTGGAGCGCAACTCGGGAAGTCCGTGCATCTGGAAGCCTTTATGAAAAGGAGGCGAGTGTATCAAATCTTCAGAGCCACCACGAATATCCCGGGAGTATCGCCAACCCCACTACGATATCCAAACGTTTTCGACATATTCGAGTCCCTGCTTTTGGGGAACGACACGCACTCGCGATCCACGTCCATTCCTTCCGCCCCAAATATATTCCAGGTAAACGAGTTCCGAGCCCATTATCGGGGCGAAAGATGCCATGCCGATGATATGGCCATCACCGTTTCGTGTATGAAACACGCCAGTCGATCGTGGTTTTGTCATGCCGGTTGCCCACGGCTTGTCACCATGGATCGCAAGGAACCGGACAAAATCATGCGCTTCACGCCGGTGCACCCCGTAATCATCCATTAACCACGCATGTCGCACATCCGAATGCGCGGTGTCGCTATCCGGGGCGACGGCCTCATGCTCGCCGATCCACACCATCTCCGGACGTTTGTCCGACGGCTCCAGGCGCCATAAGCGTTCGATTTCGTGCAGACATTTTTTTTGAGCTAACGAGTCCATCAGCCTCATTCCGAACGAGCCTACATTGATCACAAGGTCCCACCAGTGAATCCGTACTGCCGAAGATCTCTAGCGAGATTTCAAGCGCAGAAATTTCTTCGCGTCTTGCAGTGTACCAAGTTTCCATATTCATGACGCGCCGCAGCATCGCGATTCTCCTCTGTGCGGCGATTTCCCGGCGTCCATAAATATGGTACGCTGCGCTGCCGGAAAAACATCAACTCATGCCGTACTTGGCAGTGGCTACCCGCCATGCGCCAACCAAGCCCACCATCACACGCGCGTCACCATCGCGCAAGAAGGAAGCGAATGAGCAAGGACGAACCACTTCGTCTGCACGTGCCCGAACCGACGGGCCGTCCAGGCTGCGCCACCGATTTTTCCTACCTGCGTCTGTCGCCCGCCGGCACAGTGCGCAAGCCCGCCGTCGATGTGCTGCCCATGGATACGCGCGACATGGCGTATTCATTGGTCAGTGTCCTCGACGAGCATGGCAAGGCCGTTGGGCCATGGGTGCCCGAGATCCCCGTCGACACCGTCCGCCAGGGTTTGCGCGCGATGATGAAGACCCGCATTTTCGACGCGCGCATGCTGCTCGCGCAGCGGCAAAAGAAAATGTCCTTCTATATGCAAAGCCTGGGCGAAGAAGCCATCGGCACCGCGCAGGCACTGGCCCTGCGCCTTGACGATATGTGCTTTCCCACCTATCGCCAGCAAAGCATCCTGATGGTGCGCGACTATCCGATGGTGGACATGATCTGCCAGCTGATGTCGAACGAAGGCGATCCACTCAAGGGCCGCCAGCTACCGGTCATGTACTCGGTCAAGAAGGCCGGCTTCTTTTCCATCTCGGGCAACCTCGCCACACAGTACATCCAGGCAGTGGGCTGGGCCATGGCCTCGGCCATCAAGGGCGACACGAAAATCGCCTCGGCCTGGATCGGCGACGGCGCCACCGCCGAAGCGGACTTCGACACCGCCTTGACCTTCGCCCACGTGTACCGCGCGCCAGTTATCCTCAACGTGGTTAACAACCAGTGGGCCATCTCCACCTTCCAGGCCATCGCAGGCGGTGAAGACACGACCTTCGCCGCGCGCGGCGTCGGTTGCGGCATCGCTTCGCTGCGCGTGGACGGTAACGATTTCCTGGCGGTGTATGCCGCCTCGACCTGGGCCGCCGAACGCGCACGCCGCAATCTGGGCCCCACCCTGATCGAATGGGTCACCTACCGCGCCGGTCCCCACTCGACCTCGGACGATCCTTCCAAATACCGTCCTGGCGACGACGCCGCACGCTTCCCGCTGGGCGACCCGATCGCGCGCCTGAAGCAGTACCTCATTGGCGTTGGCGCGTGGTCCGAACAGGAGCACGAAGACACCCAAAAGGCGCTGGAAGCGGAAGTGCTCGCGGCCCAGAAAGAAGCCGAGACCTTTGGCAGCATGGCCAGCGGCCACGTCTTCAGTCCTGCCGAAATGTTCGAAGGGATCTACAAGGACATGCCTGAACACCTGCGCGCGCAGCGCCAACAGCTGGGAATTTGACGATGGCGAACCAAGACAATGGCAAGAAAACACCGATGACCATGATCCAGGCCTTGCGCTCGGCCATGGACGTCATGCTTGAACAAAACGACGACGTGGTGGTCTTTGGCCAGGACGTCGGCTATTTCGGTGGCGTGTTCCGCTGCACCGAAGGACTGCAGAAAAAATACGGCAAGTCGCGCGTGTTCGATACCCCAATCTCCGAAGGCGGTATCGTCGGCGTTGCCATCGGCATGGGCGCTTACGGCCTGCGCCCCTGCATCGAAATCCAGTTCGCCGACTATATCTACCCGGCTTACGACCAGATTGTGTCGGAAGCAGCCCGTCTGCGTTATCGCTCGGCCGGCGACTTCACGGCGCCGATTACCATTCGCACGCCCTGCGGCGGCGGCATCTACGGTGGCCAGACCCACAGCCAGAGCCCGGAGGCGGTATTCGCCCACGTGTGCGGCCTGCGCACGGTGATGCCATCGAATCCCTACGACGCCAAAGGTTTGCTCATTTCGGCCATCGAGAACGATGATCCGGTCATTTTCCTGGAGCCCAAGCGACTCTATAACGGCCCCTTCGACGGCCACCACGACAAGCCTGTCGTGCCCTGGTCGCAGAACCCGATGGGCGAAGTCCCGGAAGGCTACTACACGGTGCCGCTCGATGTAGCCACCATTTTCCGACCTGGCAGTCAGTTGACCGTGCTCGCTTACGGCACCATGGTGTGGGTATGCGAAGCGGCTGCCCGCGAAAGCGGCATCGACGCCGAAATCATCGACCTGCGCAGCCTGTGGCCGCTCGATCTGCCCACCATCCTGGAATCGGTCAAGAAGACAGGCCGCTGCGTGGTGGTGCATGAAGCGACCCGCACCTGCGGCTTTGGCGCCGAACTGGTGTCGCTGGTGCAGGAACACTGTTTCTACCACCTGGAAGCGCCTATCGAGCGCGTCACCGGTTGGGACACGCCCTACCCCCACGCCCAGGAATGGGCTTATTTCCCGGGACCCGAGCGGGTCGCTGCGGCATTCAAACGTACGGTGGAGGCATAAATGGGTGTACATGTCATCAAGATGCCAGACATCGGTGAAGGGATTGCCGAAGTTGAGTTGGTCATGTGGTACGTGAAGGTAGGCGACAAGGTCACCGAGGACATGATCCTGGCCGACGTCATGACCGAAAAAGCGACCATCGAGATTCCGTCGCCCGTGCATGGCACTGTGCTGACCCTGGGCGGCGTGGCTGGCCAGGTGATGGCGGTGGGCTCGGACCTGATTCAAATTGAAGTGGAAGGCGCTGGCAATGTCCGTCCAGGTGCTGCACCTGCACCAGCGCCTGCTGCCCCGGCCCCCGTGGCCGCGGCACCAGCACCGGTAAAAGCTGCCGCACCTGTCGCCGAAGCGCCAAAGCCCGCGCCCGCCAAGGCAGCACCTGCGCCACGCGCGGGCGCCGCGCGCGAAGCCGGCGAAAAGCCGATCGCATCGCCCGCTGTACGGCGCCGTGCCTGGGACCTGGGCATTGAACTGCAATTCGTTCATGGCAGCGGTCCGGCAGGACGCATCATGCAGGAAGACCTGGACGCGTTTGCAGCACGCAGCGGCGGCCAGACCACCAGCGCGCGCAGCAGCGCCTACGCCGAACGCCATGAGGAGAACAGCACCCAGCTGGTTGGCCTGCGCCGCAAGATCGCGCAGAAAATGCAGGAGTCCAAGCGCCGCATCCCCCACTTCTCTTACGTGGAGGAAGTCGACGTCACCGAACTGGAAGCCTTGCGCGCACGCCTGAACGAACAATGGGGCAAGGAGCGCGGTCGCCTGACGGTGCTGCCTTTGCTGATGCGCGCCGTGGTTCTGGCCTTGCGCCAGTTCCCGCAGATGAACGCCCGTTTTGATGATGACGCTGGCGTCGTCACGCAATTTGGTGCGGTGCATCTGGGCGTGGCCACCCAGACCGACGCCGGCTTGATGGTCACGGTGATGCGCCACGCCGAGGCACGCGACCTGTGGTCCAGCGCCGCTGAAGTGGCGCGCCTGGCCCAGGCCGCGCGCGATGGCAAGGCTGGCCGCGACGAGCTCTCTGGCTCGACCATCACCATTTCCAGCCTCGGCGCCCTGGGCGGCATCGTCACCACGCCCGTCATCAACCATCCGGAAGTGGCCATCATCGGCGTCAACAAGATCGTCGAGCGGCCCATGATCCGCAATGGCGGCATGGTGGCGCGCAAGATGATGAACCTGTCCTCGTCGTTCGACCACCGGGTGGTCGACGGCATGCACGCGGCCGAATTCATCCAGGCCATACGCGCACTGCTCGAGTGTCCCGCCATGCTGTTTATCGAATAACCATGAACGCACATACAACTACACTACTCGTCATCGGTGGCGGGCCTGGCGGCTATGTGGCCGCCATTCGCGCCGGCCAACTGGGCATCCCTACCACGCTGATCGAAAGCGGCCAACTGGGCGGCACCTGTCTCAATGTCGGCTGCATTCCATCCAAGGCACTGATACACGCTGCCGACGAATTCGAAAAGACGACCCATTTCGCCGACGGTTCGGCCCTCGGCATTTCGGTTCCCTCGTCGAGCATCGACCTGGAACAAACCACACGCTGGAAGGATGGCATCGTCAGCCGCATGACCGGCGGCGTGGCCGGCCTGCTGAAAAAGCATGGCGTCCATGTGATCAAGGGCCACGCCAACATCGTCGATGGAAAAACCGTTGAAATCGTGCGCGAAGGTGAAGCGCCCCAGCGCATCGGCTGCAAGCACCTGCTCATCGCGACCGGTTCCTACACGACTGAGCTTCCCTTCATGCCCTTTGGCGGGAACGTCATCAGCGCCACCGAAGCGCTGTCGCCATCGTCGGTACCGAAGCGCATGGTGGTGGTCGGCGCCGGCTACATTGGCCTCGAACTTGGTATTGCTTACCGCAAGCTGGGCGCCCATGTCAGCGTGGTGGAAGCGCAGAACAGCGTGCTGCCAGCCTATGACGTCGACTTGACCAAGGCAGTGGCCAATTCGCTCAAAGGCCTGGGCGTGGACATGCACCTGGGCTGCTCTGTGCTGGGCATGAATGCCGGCGCCGATGCGGTCCGCGTACGCGGCCCGCAAGGCGATGAATATGAACTGGCAGCGGACAAGGTGCTCGTCGCCGTTGGCCGCCGGCCACGCACGGGCGGCTTTGGCCTGGAAGGCCTCATGCTGGACATGGCCGGTCATTTCATCAAGGTCGACGACCAGTGCCGCACCTCGATGCGCGACGTGTGGGCCATTGGCGACGTGACGGGCGAGCCCATGCTGGCACACCGCGCCATGGCGCAGGGCGAGATGGTGGCCGACATCATCTCCGGCAAGAAGCGCCATTTCACGACGTCCGCCATTCCTGCCGTGTGCTTTACCGATCCGGAGCTGGTGGTGGTCGGGATGACGCCGCAGGAAGCGAAAGCGGCTGGTCTGGATTGCATCGACGCCCTATTCCCGTTCAGCGCCAATGGCCGTTCCATGACGCTCGAGTCAAAAGATGGCTTTGTGCGTGTCGTGGCACGGCGCGACAATCACCTGATCGTCGGCTGGCAGGCGGTGGGGCGCAGCGTGTCGGAGCTGAGCGCAGCGTTTTCACAGTCGATTGAAATGGGCGCGCGCCTGGAAGACATTGCAGGCACCATCCACGCCCATCCGACACTCGGTGAGGCTATTCAGGAAGCGGCCTTGCGCGCCCTGGGACACGCACTGCATATCTGATCAGCGCAGGTGGCGCAGGATTTGCGCCACCGAATAGGGTTTGGGTAGCAGCTGGAAGTCGTCGATTTCCACGTTCGCCGCCTTCAGCGCCGGCGCGGCATAGCCAGACGCGAGGATGATCTTCAAGTCTGGCGAGAGGCGCCGTGCTTCGTGTCCCAGTTCGATACCGCTCATGCCTGGCATGACCACGTCCGAAAACAGGACGCTAATGTCTGGCGTACGGCGCAAAATCTCCAGGGCCTCGGCGCCGTTATTGGCTGACAGGACTTCGTAGCCCAAGGCCTGAAACAGTTCCAGCGCCATGGCCAGCACGTCTTCCTGATCGTCCACCACCAGCGCCTTGTCGCGCTTCTCGGTCGGCAGCTGTGCCTCGCTTTGGTCCTGCAAGGCGGGAAAATACAAGGTCATGCAGGTACCGGCATCGGGCGCCGTGTCGATCGCCAAATCGCCACCCGATTGCTGCACCATGCCATACACGTGGCTCAAGCCCAGCCCCGTTCCCATCCCCACCGCCTTGGTGGTGAAGAACGGTTCGATGGCACGTTTGGCCACGTCCGATTCCATGCCGGTGCCCGTATCGCGCACCATCAATTTGACATAAGGACCGGCAGCCAGCGCACCTACTTGGCCCGCCGCCAATTCGCATTGAGCGGTGCTCAAGACGATGCGGCCGCCGTCTGGCGTGGCGTCGCGTGCGTTGACGATCAGATTGAGCATGGCCGCTTCCACCTGCGCTGCATCGACCATGGTCTTGGGCAGTTTGCTCGCCAGTTCGATGTCGAACTTGACGGTGCCGCGCACGGCCCGTCGCAGAACGGCCTCGAATGAGGTAATGACTTCGTTGAGCGAATGGACGTCCTGCTTGAGTGGCTGCTGGCGTGCAAACGTGAGCAGTTGCTGGGTCAAGGTGGCGCCGCGCGCGGCGGCCCGCTCAATGGCGTCAAGTATCTTGCCATCGTCGGGTTTGTCCAAACGCAGGCGCAAAATGGCGGCGCCATTGGCAATCACGCTCAGTAAATTGTTGAAATCGTGGGCGACGCCCCCGGTCAGCTTGCCAATGGCTTCGAGCTTCTGGGACTGGAACAAGGCCTCCTTGGCCTTCTCAAGGCTCAGGGCAGACTGCTGGCGCTCCGTGATGTCGCGCGTGACCTTGGCGAAACCGACCAAATCACCCATCTGGCTATAGATCGGATCGATCACCACGTGGGCCCAGAAACGCGTGCCGTCCTTGCGCACGCGCCAGCCCTCGCCTTCAAAGCGGCCGTCGCGCTGGGCGGTGGCCAGGGCCTTGGCAGGCAGGCCGGCACCGGCATCCTCGGGCGTGTAAAAGCGCGAAAAATGGCTGCCTATGACTTCGCTTTGCTCGTATCCCTTGATGCGGCGCGCACCGGCATTCCAGTTGGTGATTTCGCCGACCGGCGAGAGCATGTAGATGGCGTAATCGGTGACGCCCTGAACCAGCAGGCGAAAACGCTCCTCGCTTGCATGCAGCGCTTCGGCCGTGCGTTTGCGGTCGGTGATGTCGCGTGTGATCTTGGCAAAGCCGATCAATTCGCCGGAAGGTTCCCGGATCGCGTCGATGACCACGCTGGCCCAGAAATGGCTGCCGTCCTTGCGCACGCGCCAGCCTTCATCTTCGAAGCGCCCTTGCGTCCGGGCCGTCTCGAGCGCCCGCGCAGGCTTGCCATTGGCGCGGTCTTCGTCGGTATAAAAAGCTGAAAAATGCTTGCCAATGATCTCCTCGCCACGGTAGCCCTTGAAGCGCTGGGCGCCCGCATTCCAGCTTTTGACAATGCCCTCTGGCGACAACATATAAATGGCGTAGTCAGTGACACTGGCTACGAACAGACGCAAGCGATTGTCATCAAACGTGGTGGTGCTGGGTGGCGTGGACATGCGATCGCAATTCGGGCTATGAACAAAGGTTACAAATATATCCCAGGATTAACATTCATGTCGCCTAATTCAAGCACGCCACCCAGGCCATCGTTAGTTACACAGGCGCGCGCACCAACTTTTCACGGTCCCACTGTCGCGTTGCGGCCGCTGCGACAAATTTGCCCGCATCCGCTGCCGTAACAATGCCCTTGTCCTTCACCACACCAGCCTTGTCCAGCAAGGCTTGCGCGCCGGCGTCGGCAGCAATGGCCTTCAGGTGGCCAAACGCGTCACGGGTGAAGTCCACTGCGGCGGCCTCCTTGCACAGGGCCGCACCCGCGTCACTGCTAAGGACAATTGCCACTGCATCAAACAGCACCGATGGGGTACCAGCCAGTTGGCCGTCCACCTTCATCCGCGACTTGTCGGACAGTGTCACCTCACCCACATGCGGCGCGATGACCTTGTGGCTGGCGCCAGCCTTGGTCACAGCCGCCACCAGCGCATCGACCACGTGGCGGTCGGACCCGTCGGCCAGCAGGATGCCGACGGCGCGCCCTTCCAGCGTGGCCTTCATCTTGCCAATGATCTGCAGCGCTGGCGACGGCGGCAGGTCCTGGGTTGGCTGGGCCGCCGGTGGCAAGGCAGGCAGCAGCCCCATGCCCAGGCCACCGGCTACCCGCTTGGCGAGATCGCCATCAATATGGGCAATATGGCCAACCACGGCAGCACGGATGTGCGGATGTTCGACCTTCGAGAGCTCAAATACAAGGGCCGCGGCGATATGGCCCTGTTCGTACGCCGTCTGGCTCTTGTAGAACTGGCGTGCCTGGCTGTAGTGGTCACTGAAGGACGCGGCGCGGATGCGGCTCTTGGTGCCATTCTCTGGCGTCGACGCACTGCGAAAGCCGGACGCGCGCTCGCGCGGGCCATCGGCCGATAGCGAGTTGGGCTCATACGCCACCCGCCCCGTCGGCTGGCTCATTTGCATGTGACCGTCGCGCTGGTGATTGGCGAAGGGGCACTTGGGCGCGTTGACGGGAATCTGGTGGAAGTTGGGCGAGCCTAAGCGCGAGAGCTGGGTGTCCAGGTAGGAAAACAGGCGTCCCTGCAGCAAGGGATCATTCGAAAAATCCATGCCCGGCACGATGTGCGATGGGCAGAAGGCAACTTGCTCGGTCTCGGCAAAGAAGTTGTTGGGCCAGCGGTTGAGCACCATGCGGCCAATCACCTTCAGCGGTATCAGTTCCTCGGGAATGAGCTTGGTCGCATCCAGATGGTCGAAGGGCAGCTTGTCAGCCTGCTCCTGGGTGAACAACTGCACCGCCAGCTCCCATTCGGGAAACTGGCCGGCGCTGATGGCTTCAAACATATCGCGGCGGTGGTAGTCGGGATCGGCACCGGCAATCTTGACCGTTTCATCCCACACCGTCGATTGCAAGCCCAGTTTCGGCCGCCAATGGAATTTGACGAAGGTCGATTCATCCTTGTCGTTGAGCAGGCGGAACGTGTGGATGCCAAAGCCTTCCATCATCCGCAGCGAGCGCGGCAAGGTGCGGTCCGACATGGCCCACATAATCATGTGCATCGATTCTGGGGTGAGGGAAATGAAATCCCAGAAGGTGTCGTGGGCCGTGGCTGCTTGCGGAAAGCCGCGATCCGGTTCCATTTTCACGGCATGCACCAGGTCCGGGAATTTCATCGCGTCCTGGATGAAGAAGACCGGAATGTTATTGCCCACCAGATCCCAGTTGCCTTCCTTTGTATACAGCTTGACCGCAAAGCCTCGCACATCGCGCGGCGTGTCGATCGAGCCCGCGCCCCCTGCAACGGTCGAGAAGCGGGCAAACACCGGCGTCTGCTCGCCCACTTCGGTGAGCACCTTGGCGCGCGTATAGGCTGCCAACGATTCGGTCAACTCGAAGAAGCCATGGACGCCGGTGCCACGCGCGTGCACGATGCGCTCGGGAATGCGCTCGTGGTCGAAGTGGGTGATCTTCTCGCGCAGGATAAAGTCTTCCAGCAGCGTCGGCCCGCGCTCATTGGCACGCAGCGAATTCTGATTATCCGCGATCGGCAAGCCTTGATTGGTGGAGAGTGTGTTGTCCGTCGCCTGTTGATGCCATTCGCCGCCGTGGCCGGTCGTAGTGGTGGGCGTGTCTTGATCCGATGTCTTCCTGGACATTGCGTCGTGCTCCATAAGATAAGGTTGAGACGGCCAGACTGCGACCGTACGTGTCTGCTGAGTCTGCTACAAACGCCCACTGCCGTATGTGCGCGATTCAACACTCGATTGCAATCATGCAAACCCGTTCGTTTCCGGCTGGAATTTTAGATTGCGCATTTCAAAGCAGGCCTTATGCGGACTGGTGAAATGCAAACACGACCGCTAAAACTATTTCTAAAAATTTGCGTTGTGAATCTGCGATTGTGACAATCGGAGAGAGTATCGCGTGCAAAAAGAACCATACTGATAAACACGCAACACATCATCCGCAAGCAAGCGGCAGATGCAGCGCAAGCAAACAGGCGACCTCTCCTTTCCGGTTCGAGACGCCGCCTCTTGAGTTCCGGACCGGCATCGGAACGCCAGGCCTTGCCTGGATTTCTTACAGGCCCGTATGTGGCCACGAAAGGGATAGACATGAATACGACAGTTGTTCAAGCCAGCAATCACCACGTCAAAATCGTTGTGCAGGAAGGCCGCGTCACCATGGAAGATCTGCACAAGGCGCTCGACGTCGCCGTCAAGCACATCGTCAAGGGCGGCTGCAACTGCGGGCTGACAGGCTTTGACCTGAGCTTCCTGCGCGGCGACCCTGCCATTGGGCGCGAGCTGCACGACATTCCCAACATCCAGGGTGGGATCATCCAACGCATCGGCTAACCAACAAAGGCGCCCCCGTGTTCCCGCAAACGACACCACAGCCCCGAGCCGCACGCCCACCCATTGCGATGGGCGTGAGCTACGAAGGGCGCGACCCTGCCCTGCTCGAGCAAATCCTTCCGCACGTCGACTACATCGAAGTGACGCCGGAGACGATTGCTGAGGTGCGTGGCGATGAGATCGTACTGAGCACGGAGATCATCAACGAACTGAAGAACATCGACAAATATGTGCAGATCATTGTCCATGGTGTCACCTTGTCGATTGGTTCGCATGATGGTTGGGCGCCTACCTATTTGCGCTTGCTGGATGAATTGCTGGACCAGGTCAAAGTGGCCTGGCACAGCGAGCATCTGGGCTATACCAAGGTCGATGGCGAACATCTTGGCATCATGCTGGCCATGCCGAAAACAGAACAGGCGCTCGACCTCATTTCGGAGCGCGTGTCCGCCATCCAGGCACGGTATGGCCTGCCTTTTTTACTTGAAAATATAGTGCACGTGATTCCAGACTCGCCCTCTGGCTACAGCGATGCGGGCTTTCTCAACGCGCTTACCGCGCGCACCGGCTGTGGCTTGATTCTTGATGTCTACAATCTCGAATGCGACGAGCACAACCACGGCTTGAACATTGCCGCCTTTATGGACGAATTGAACGGCGACGCGGTGCGCGAACTGCACGTAGCCTGTGGCGTCGTCAAAAATGGCTTCATGCTCGATGTCCATTCGCGCCTGACGCGCCCGCGCACCGCGGATCTGGCTTATGACGCCATTCATCGTGTCGCAACCAAGGCCGAGGTAGTGGTGTACGAATTCATGCCCGAGGCAGTGCCTGGTCTTGGCCAGCATGCTATCGGCGCCGAACTGGCGCAGTTGCGCCAACGTTTCCAAAGCTAAGACCATGGACCTCGCCGCCCACCAACGTATTCTGCTCGGACTGCTGCGTGCCAACTACCAGGTGCGCAGCGAAGACGATGACTATTTCCGCCAGGTCGCGCAATCACCAGACCTGGCCGAGGCACGCGGCAATATCTATTTGTGGCGCGTGTACGTGCTCGAACGCACCTGCGTGCTGACGGTGGCCCTGCTGCGCCAACAGGGACGGTTTGAAGCTGCGCTGCAAGATTTCATCGGCAGCCACAATGTGTCGCCCTTCCGCGAATACCAGCCGCTGGCTTTTCTCGATTCTCTGGCCGATGACGCCGACGACTTGCTCGTGTCCGTGTCGCGCTTTGAATTGGCGCTGATGCAGGTACGCGAAGGCAATCAGGACACCCACGTGGTGTATTGGCAGCATGACCCACGCACTGTCCTGCACAGCCTGGCGCAAGACCAGCCTTGCATGCTCGATGATAGCGAAGGGCGCTACATCACGCGCATCTCGCACACCTTGCCCCATTTGTTCACGGTTGAAGAAGAGAGCACTGCCCTGGCTTGAGCCGCAGGCGTTAGCTGCAGATTGCACGCACCACGCCGCGCAACCAACGATGGGCAGGATCGGCATGCAGGCGCGGATGCCACAACATCGATACGGTGAATGCCGGCACAGGCACCGGCAGCGCAAAGGTGAACATGCCGCTGCGTAGCTTGCCGGTGTGCCGCTCCGGCACCGTGGAAATCAAATCGGTATCGCGCGCCAGGGCCAATGCCGCCGAAAAGCCACTAACCACGGTTGCCACATCGCGCGCCAATTCCACCGTTGCGAGAGCCTCGTCAACCGGGCCGCTCACGTCGCCCTTGCGCGACACCATGATGTGCCGTCCCGCCGCATAGCGCGCGGCCGTCATCTTGCCTTTGGCCAGCGGATGCCCCGCACGCACGACGCCAACAAAGCTGTCGCGCAACAGCGCAAGCGTATGGATTTCCGGCCCCGTCAATTTGCCCACCACGCCAGTTTCAAGATCGACTTCGCCGTCGCGCAGCAGCACGCTTGCCTTGTCCTGCTTGGGCACGAAACGCAAACGCACACCGGGCGCTTCCTCCGCCACACGCTCCAGAAGAGCAGCGCCGAAATTTTCAACAAAGCCATCGCTGGTGCGCAAGGTAAAACTGCGCACCAGTTGCGCCAGTTGCAAACGCTCGGCTGGCCGCAGCACAGCTTCAGCCTCCTCCACCAGCAAGCTCACGCGCTCGCGCAAGGCCAGTGCACGCGGGGTAGGCACCAGGCCCCGCCCTGCCCGCACCAGCAAGGGGTCGCCCGTGGTGGCACGCAGGCGCGCCAGAGAGCGGCTCATCGCCGACGGGCTAAGGCGCAGCCGCTCAGCCGCCCGCGCAACGTTGCCTTCGGCCAGCAGCACATCCAGTGTCAACAGCAGGTTGAGGTCAGGTTTTGTCATGCCGGAATCCTAGCATGAATGCCCATGACATGGCGTTAGGCGCATGTATTCAATGCAAATGCTGCGCCTTCCGCCATGCCTCGTTGCGACCTACCATGCAGGCAGTCCCATCCATCCCTACACAGGAGTTTGACCATGCACGCATTGACACCAGTCTCCAGGACGTGGCCGATGGCCGGTCTCGTGCTATCCACGCTGATGGCCTCGCTTGATACCAGCATCGCCAATTTCGCGCTCCCCAGCCTGCAGACAGTCTTCGACGCCAGCTTCCAGCAAACCCAGTGGATAGTGCTGGCCTACCTGCTTGCCACCACAACGCTCATTGTCAGCGCCGGCAGGCTGGGCGACGTGTTCGGCCGCCGCCGTCTGCTGTCGTGCGGCATCGTGCTGTTTACAGGCGCGTCACTCCTGTGCAGCCTTGCGACTACGCTGCCGCTGCTGGTCGCCGCACGTGCTCTGCAAGGAACGGGCGCGGCCCTCATGACGGCGCTGGCGATGGCATTCGCATCGCAAATGGCGTCGCCGACGCGCGGCGCGCAATCGATGGGCGTGATGGGCACCATGTCGGCAATCGGCACCATGCTGGGCCCATCACTTGGCGGTTTCCTGCTCAGTCATTTTGGCTGGCCCGCCATTTTCCTGATCAACCTGCCCTTTGGGCTGATCAATCTCTTGCTGGTGCAATGCTACATGCCACAAGATCGCGCCAATGAAACGCTGCCGGCGCGCTTTGATCACCTTGGCAGTGGCCTGCTGGCACTGGCGCTGGCGAGCTACACGCTGGCGATGACGGTAGGCCGCGGCCACATTGGCACCATGAACACGCTGCTGCTGTTGCTTGCCATCGCCTGCGGCGGCCTATTCGCAGTCGTGCAAATGCGCAGCGCCGCACCGCTGATCCATGTAGCGCTGCTGCGCAACCGAGCCTTGAGCGCCTGCCTTTTGGCCAGTGTGCTGGTCGCTTGCGTGATGATGACAACGCTGGTCGTGGGGCCGTTTTACCTGACCCGCAGCCTGGGTCTGGGCACGGCAGCAGCGGGACTTGTGTTAGCGGCCGGTCCCATGGTGGCGGCCCTGTCAGGGGTGCCGGCAGGCCTGCTGGGCGACCGACTGGGCAGCCGGCGTGCCTGCCTGCTCGCGCTGGCGGGGATCGCCGCCAGCGCCTTGACGCTGGCTTTCATGCCGCAGGGCTATGGAATCGTGGGCTATTTGCTACCGATCACTTGCATGACCGCCAGTTACGCCCTGTTCCAGGCGGCGAACAATGTCGCGATCATGGCGCACGCCGGTTCGGAGCAGCGGGGAGTTGTGGCGGGCCTGCTGGGCTTGGCGCGCAATCTTGGCCTGATCACCGGTGCATCGTTCATGGCTGTCTTGTTTGCCGCCACCGACATCCACACCGTGTTTGGCGTGGCTGCGCTCCTGATGGTACTGGCCTGGGCAATGCTGAGGGCCGCACTGCCCCGCCTTGCCTAACGCAACATCGGTGCGATTTTATTCTTGAGAATAGCGAACTGGCTGGCGATCATGTCGGGGTTGGGATCGTGGCCAACCTTCGGCAACAGGAAGTACTCCTTGTGCGGTGAATGAATCGCGTCGAAATAGCGCTTCGATATCTCCGGTACGGTAATCAAGTCCTGTGCTCCCTGCACCATAAACACCGGCATCGGGAAGTCGTAGCCCAACTTGGTCACGTCGACGCTTGCCAGCATGCCATCGCCCTTCATGCCCACAAACTGCAGGAACGAGTAGTCTTCGCCGGCTTCATAAGCAGCCTGCGCTTCGGGCGTTGCGTAGTCCGGTGCTAGCGTCCACCATGTTTTCGGCGAGGCGGTGGTGGTTTTCGCTTCGTAGACGCGCGAGGCGCGCCGCATGATGCCGAAGGCGCGCGGATTGGTCCATGGAGGCTCGCCCAGGCCTTCCAACGCTGCGACGGTAGGCGAATCCCCAGCCTCGCGCGCCAGTGCGAGCAAAGCGCGATATCCGGCGATGCCGTTCTCGGGCGATTTGACCAGTTGTCCGGTGCCCAGGTAAGCGCCAAACAGTTCAGGGCGTGATTTGGCCATGTGCACACTCAGCACCGATCCCCAGGAGCCGCCGAACAAGATCACTTTTTTAACGTGCAAGTGCGTTAGCAGATAGGCCGCGAGTTCGTTGCCATCGCGCGCCATGCCGTCGAGCGTCAGTCTCCCGTCCGCCGTCGATGGATTCCGGGCGAAGGTTTTTCCGGCGCCGCGCTGATCCCATTGCACGAGCGTGAAGTCCTTCTCCCACGCTTCATACGGCGGATGCGCAAACGGGGTATTGGGATTGCCAGGTCCGCCGTGGATGAACAGGATCACGGGATTGCGGCAATCGTCGCCCTTCACCGTCACCCATTGTTCAATGCCCCCCAGCGTTACGTAGCCCTCCTCCTTGATGGCACGCTGCTCCTTGGTGCAGGTGACAGGGTCCTGGCCCAGTCCCGACGCTGCATTGGCAAGTGGCGAGAACAAGGCGAGAAACAACAGGGAAGCGAAACGGGCACGAAGAAAATGGCGCATGGTGGCAGACATGGTTGTCAATTTGTCATACTAGCATGCTCGGCAAGCCTGGTGGCCACCCGTGGCCGAGGCCGGCCAAGCGTCATATAAGGTGCTATATTACGCACTTCCCTTCTTGCCATCGGAGCATGCATGTCTGGATTCGTCCGCACCATCACCGCACTATCCCTCACGCTTTGTGCAGCCTACGCGTCGGCCGGCGAAGTGACAGTGTCGGCAGCGGCCAGCCTGACCGACGCGTTCAAGGAAATCGCGCAAACTTTCGAGGCCGCCCATCCCACCACCAAGATTTCCCTGAATTTTGGCGCTTCGGGCGCCTTGTTGCAGCAGATCGCCAAGGGCGCGCCGGTGGACGTATTTGCATCGGCCGACCAGGAAACCATGGACAGCGCCGCCAAGCTAGCCCTGCTCAAGCCTGGCGCGCGCCACGACTTTGTCAGCAATACGCTGGTTGTGGTGGTTCCGAAAGCGTCAACAGTTGCCATCGCCTCCCTTGCGCACCTGGGTCAGGCCAGCGTCAAGAAGGTCGCCATTGGTGCGCCCGCCAGCGTGCCGGCAGGCCGCTACGCCAAGCACGCGCTCGAGAGCGCCGGCTTGTGGAACGTGGTCGAACCCAAGATGATCAGCACCCAGAACGTGCGCCAGTCGCTGGACTATGTGTCACGCGGCGAGGTCGAGGCGGGCTTCGTGTATGCCACCGACGCGGCGCTGTTCAAGGACAAGGTCAAACTCGCCTACACGGTACCGCTGGACGTTCGCATCACCTACCCCATATCCCTGACGGCAGCGAGCACCAATCCCGAGGAAGCCAAGCAATTCATCGCGTTTGTCCTCTCGCCAGCTGGCCAAGCGATTCTCGCCAAGTTCGGCTTCAGCAAGCCCTGACCAACTTTGCCTACCACAATGGATGCGGCCTGGATCGCCCTCGCGCTATCGCTCAAGGTGGCGCTCTGGGCTACCTTCATTGACCTGTTCGCCGGTATTGCGGTGGGGTATGCGCTGGCGCGCTGGCGCTTTCCGGGTCGCGACCTGATTGACGCCGTGCTGACCTTGCCCATGGTCCTGCCGCCGACTGTGCTGGGCTACTACTTGTTGGTGGTAATCGGCAAACATGGCTGGATAGGCGCATGGCTGCAAAACAGCTTTGGCATCAACCTGATTTTCACCTGGCAGGGCGCCGTGATTGCTGCAGCCATTGTCGCCTTCCCGCTCGTGTACAAACCTGCGCGCGCCGCGTTTGAAGGCGTGGACCAGCAGCTCGAACAAGCCGCGCGCGTGCTCGGTGTTTCCGAGATGGCCGTCTTCTTTCGCGTCACCTTGCCACTGGCCTGGCGTGGCATCCTGGCAGGCCTGCTGTTGGCGTTCGCGCGGGCACTTGGGGAATTTGGGGCCACGCTCATGGTCGCGGGCAGCATCGCCGGCAAAACCCAAACCTTGTCGATTGCCGTCTACGAAGCGGTGCAGGCTGGCCAGGACGATACGGCCAACCTGCTGGTGGCGATCACCTCCATCGTGTGTCTGGTCGTACTGCTCAGTGCGAATCAATTGATGCCGCGCCGCATAGAGAGCCCGCGATGAGCCAGGACCAATTCGACATTGCCATACACAAGACCATCCGCTCGGGAAAACGCAGCTTTCGTCTTGACGTGAACATCGCCAGCGCCAGCGCGCGCCTGGTCATCGCGGGGCCTTCAGGCGCCGGCAAAAGCCTGACCTTGAAGGCGATTGCAGGCCTGCTGACACCGGACCAGGGCCATATCCGCGTACGCGGCGAAACACTCTTCGACAGCGCACAGGGCATCAACACCAGCCCGCAAGCGCGCCGCCTGGCGTACGTGTTCCAGGACTATGCGCTGTTCCCGCATTTGAACGTGCGGCAGAACATCGCGTTCGGCTTGTCGACGGGCTGGCGCAATCCCGGTACCAACGTGGAACACCCGGACTTGACGCGCTGGCTGCAGGCCTTCCAGCTTGAACAGGTGGCGCACCAATTCCCCGACCAGTTATCTGGCGGCCAGCGTCAACGCACGGCCCTGGCGCGCGCCTTGGTCGGCAAGCCGCGCGCCCTGCTGCTCGATGAACCGTTTGCCGCGCTTGACACCGCCCTGCGTGCAAGCTTGCGCGATGAACTACGCGACGTACTCCAAGAGTTGGCGATGCCAATGATCCTCATCACCCACGACGAGAGCGACGTGCGCGCACTAGGGGGCGACGTGGTCCATCTGGCCGACGGCAAGGTCGCCGCCAGATCGAGCACCGAGGCGCCGTGATGCAAAAAAAAGACAGCGATATTGCAGTCGACGGTTCGGTATGGCTGACGGTAGGCGGCACCAGCATGGGTGGACCGGGCCGCATGGCTTTGCTGGCCAAGGTCGCCGAATGTGGGTCCATTACACAGGCGGCCAAACTGCTGGCAATCAGTTACAAGGCAGCCTGGGATGCGATCGACCATATGAACAATCTCGCCGGCGAGCCCTTGCTTGAGCGCGTCTCCGGCGGCAAGGGTGGTGGCGGCAGTCGCCTGACTAGCCGCGGCGCCCAATTGCTGGCCAACTTTCAGTTAATTGAAGCGGAACACCGCAAGTTCATCGACCAGCTCGGGCGCCAGGCCAAGGGCATCGGCGACGATATGCTGTTGATCCAGAGGATGGGCATGAAAACCAGCGCACGCAATCATTTCTTCGGCAAGGTCAGCAAGTTGAACAACGGCGCCGTGAATGACGAAGTGGAGTTGACCGTGACGGGCGGACACACAATTACCGCCATCGTCACCCACGGCAGCAGCGAAGAACTGGGCTTGGCGCTCGGCGTGGAAGCATTCGCACTCATCAAGGCCTCGTCCATCATGCTGGTGACGGACGAAGGCGAGGCCCGATTTTCTGCCCGCAATCGCCTGAGCGGCAGCGTGGTGCGGCTGCAGCCGGGCGCTGTCAATACCGAAGTCGTGATCGAAATTGAAGGCGGCGCCACGCTCGCTGTCGTGGTCACCAAGGACAGCGCGATGGACCTGGGCTTGGCCATTGGCGTGCCCTGCCTGGCGCTGTTCAAGGCCTCCAGCGTCATCCTTGGGGTTCCTGCCTAGTCAGCGCTCGCCTGCGCACTGAAGCTCTACTATACTAACGGACTTGTCCGCCACCAGCTTCAGGAATATGCCATGCACATAGCAATGCCAGCGAGCAGCACGCCCGATTACCCGATGTTGAGCCGTCAGGTCAGCAGCATTCTCGATGGCGAGCGCGATTTGACCGCCAACGCCGCCCAGTTTTCTGCCTTCGTGTTTGAATCGGTCGCCGATCTGAACTGGGCAGGCTTCTACCTGATGCGCCCTGACAAACTCGGGACCGGTGAGGAATTGCTGGTCGGCCCTTTCCAGGGCAAAGTCGCCTGCGCCCGCATTCCCTTGAGCCGTGGTGTGTGCGGCGCCGCCGCGCGCGAACGCCGCACCATTGTCGTGGCCGATGTGCATGCCTTTGCCGGCCACATTGCCTGCGATGCCAACTCGAACGCGGAAATCGTCATTCCCCTGATCAAGGATGGCCGCCTGTACGGCGTGTTCGACATCGACAGCCCCAGCGTGAACCGTTTCAGTGAGGAAGACCGCATCGGCCTCGAAGCCATGGTAGCGGCCTTCCTGGCGGCGACCGATATGGTGTAAAGACGTACGGCTTATTCAATTGCAATTGATCGCAAGCGCCACCCCGTGGCGTGGCAAGCACGATACGAAGCCAGGAAGTTGGCCTGGAGCAGCTAAACCTATATGATAGGTTGAAATGTCCAGGCCACACGACGATCGCCGGCTTTAGTCCGGCAACGCAGCACTTCAACGATGCAAGTGGTCGCACCAGACAAAGGCGCCATGAACCGAACGATTTTCCCGCGCAGCGGCGCGGCTGCAGTCTTGCGCAAGCTGGCCTTGTTGGCCAGCCTGTGCGTCCTGACGTCCTTGGCCAGCGCGCAGTCGGCCTCCCACATGCGCTTTACGCGCCCGCCCAATCTGGTCACCGGCGACCCGACCCTCGTGTCCATGCTGCAGGACAGCCAGGGCTTTGTCTGGCTGGGCGCCCTTGGTGGTGGCCTGTACCGCTACGACGGCGGCCGCGTGCTCAAGTTCGTCAACGATCCCAACGACGAAACCAGCCTGCCGGCCGAACGCGTGAATGCCCTGTTTGAAGACAAGGCAGGCCGCATCTGGGCTGGCACCGCCCATGGCCTGGCGCGCTTCAACCCGGAAACCAACAATTTCACGCGTTACGTTTCCTCGCCAAAACCGGGCAAGCACCAGGTCATACGCAAGATCGCCTCAGACGGTCTGGACGGCATCTGGCTCGGTACCTGGGGCGGCCTCCAGCATTTCGATCCAGCCACCGGCAAGTTCGTGGTCTACAAATCGGACAAGGCCATCCCGGACAGCATCACCTCCGACAGCGTGGAAGCCATGGCGCTCGATAGCAAGCGCGGTCTGTGGGTCGCCACCTGGCCAGCGGGGCTGGACTATCTTGCAGCGGGCAGCACCAGCTTCAAGCATTTCCAGGTCGTGTCAGGGGCCGTGGCCGAACCGCTGGTCAACCAGGTCGCGGCCCTGCAGATGGACAGCAAGAACCGGCTCTGGATAGGCACCAAGCGCGGCGTGTATCGCTGGCAGGATGGCAGCGACTGGAGCGAGCGCATCCACGTACCCTCGCCCACCGGACAGATCAACAATTTTTTCCCGGCCAGCGATGGCGGCATGTGGGCCGTCACCATGACCGATGGCGTGCTGCGCTGGCCAGGCGGCAGCGACGAACCGCTTAACTACCTGTACCGCCCCAACGATCCCTACGGCTTGCCAACGCTAAGCTACCAGTCCGTGATGCAGGACCGCTCAGGCATGTTGTGGGTGGGTTCGTACAATGCCGGCGTGCTGGTGGCCAATCCCAGCAACAAGGGCTTTACCCGCATCGTCCCGCCCGAATTGCCTTTCGATAAGCGGCAACCCAACAACACGACCACCTCGATTGCGGCCGGTCCCGACGGTCGCATCTGGCTCGGTGGCTTGACCGGCATGGCCCTGCTCGACCCCGTGACGGGCAACGTCGACAATTATTACCGCGCTGAGCCGGGCAGCACCGCCACGCTAACCTCGAACACGGTCTACAGTCTGTACCAGAAGCCTGGCGGGCCTTTGTGGATCGGCAGTATCAACGGGCTGAGCCGGCTCGACACGCCGACCAGTACCGTCGTCCCCGTTGTTTTCCCGGACACCAATGGCGGCAATATGTCGGTCAACTCCATCACGCCCGGACCGGACGGCAAATTGTGGATCAGCACCAATGGCCGCGTGATCCACTACGACCCGGCCAGCGGCGAACACAGCTTTTACCAGCCTGACCCGAAAGACCCGAACGGGCGCCACATGCAGCGCGCCAACTGGGCGCTGGAAGACCATCATGGGCGCGTCTGGATGGGCTCGGAATACGCCGATGGCGTCGATATGCTGGACCTCGGTAGCGGCAAGTTTCAATACTTCCTGCATGAGGACGGCAACAAAGCCAGCCTGGCATCGAACTTCGTGACCACCGTACACGAGGATCGCGCGGGACGCGTGTGGGTCGGTACCACCAAGGGCATCAATGAAGTGCTCACCGGACCGGATGGCAAAATCAGTTTTCGGGCCTACCCCGCCGCCGGCACGGAAAAGATTTTCGCCGTGCAAAGCGACCGCGAGGGCAAGGTCTGGTTCACGACGGCCGACACCTTGATCCGCCTGGACCCTGCAACGGGCCAGGTGAGTCGGCATACCGCCGCTGAAGGCTTGCTCGACACTTACCGCGTGGGCGCCAGCTACACCGCAGACGATGGCAAGCTGTATTTCGCCGGAACGGCTGGCATCATCAAGGTGCAGCCGGAACTGACCGCCTCGCGCAGCACCCCGCCGCCGGTGGCCATTACCGATATCAGCGTCGTAAACCGCTCGCTGGCCATACTGCCCCGGCCGCCTGGCGTGGAGTTGCAGGGGGCCGTGACGGCGCCTCGCAAACTGGTGCTGCCGGCCGACCAGTCGGTCTTTTCCATCGAGTTCGCCGCGCTTGATTTTGCCGACCCGGGCAGCAACAACTACGCCTACCAGCTGGAGGGCTTCGACCGCACCTGGGTTGCTGCCGATGCCGCTCACCGCAGCGCCACCTATACCAACCTGGATCCCGGCCAGTATCGCTTCAAGGTCAAGGCTGCCAACAATATGGGGACCTGGAATGAGCAAGGCGTGAGCCTGGCGGTGACGGTCTTGCCGCCCTACTGGAAAACCTGGTGGTTCCGGGTCCTGGCGGCAGCGCTGGGCATCACCTTGCTGGCCCTGGCCTATCGCCTGCGCGTGCGGGCCCTCAATCAGCACAAGCGTTCGCTGGAAGCCACGGTGGCCAAACGCACGCGCGAACTAGCTGAAAGCAACGCGAAGCTGGCGGAACTGTCGCTCACCGACGGGCTGACCGGCCTGACCAACCGGCGCGGCTTCGATGCCGGCCTGGCCGACGCCTGGGCGCGCGCCTTGCGCAGCGGCGATGTGGTGTCGCTGGCCATGTTGGACGTGGATCACTTCAAGCTGTACAACGACGAGTATGGCCACCAGGATGGCGACCAGTGCCTGCGTGAAGTGGCCGAAGTCATTTCCGCCCAGGCGCGCCGTCCCGGTGACGTCGCCGCACGTTATGGCGGCGAGGAATTCGCCCTGCTGCAGCCGGGCGCCTCGTCCGTTGCCGCCCTCGGCTTCGCGCAAGCCATGTGCGACAAGCTGGCCGCCAAGCGGCTGCCGCACGCCCGCTCGTCATTTGGCATCGTCACCATCAGCATCGGCGTCGCTTCGCTGATACCAGGGCCGGACAATTCGATGGACCTGCTCATCAAACTGGCTGACAACGCGCTATACCGGGCCAAGCATGAAGGACGTAACCGCCCCGTGCTGGCAACCTCCGCTGACGAAGTGGAAATGAGCTAAGCCTGCGGCGCGCGCAGCCGATCACTGCTGCGCCGCATAGATCTTCACCAGCTGGTAAAGAAACTCACGGCCTTCCATCAAGGACTGCACGCTGATGTATTCATTGAGGCCATGGATATGGCCCAGGTCCGGCGTCAGGAAAATGCCGCTCACGCCATAGGTCGGAATGCCGACACCATTGAGGAACTGGCCATCGGTGGCGCCGGACTGCAGCAGTGGCAGCACGGGCACGCCGGGCCACATCTTTTCAGTCAGCTTTTCCACCGGCTCCATGAAGGCGCGCGTCAAGGGTGGCGGGGCCGAGTTCGGGCCGCGAAGTTCCAGGGTCTCGACCTTCACCGCCGGGTCGGCGATGGCCTTGACCAGCGCCGTGCGCACCTCTTCTTGACTCACGCCGGGGAAAATGCGGCAATTGATATTGGCGCGCGCCCGCTGCGGCAGCGCGTTCGTCGCGTGTCCCGCTTCCAGCATGGTGGCCACGCAGGTGGTGCGCAGCATGGCGCCCCAACTGCTGTCGCGCTCTGAGAGCAGCTTGACGGCCTGGGCATTCGCAGGATTGTTCACCACTGCCAGCATCGCCGCTGCCACGTCCTGTTGGCCAGCAGCAGCCTGGATCTTGGCCATGCCCTGGAAATAACCACGGCTGCCGTCGGCCAATTGCACAGGAAAATGGTAAGCCTCGACCTGTTTCAAGGCAGCGGCCAGGCGGTAGATCGCATTGTCTGGCTGGGGCCGCGAGCTGTGGCCGCCGGGATTGGTCACCTCCAGGCGGAAATTCTGCGCGACCTTTTCGCCTGCCTGCACATCCATGACCACGCGCTGGCCAGCGGCGTTCGTTTCGCCGCCAGCGCCTTCGTTCAAGGCGTAGCCGGCGTCGATCAACTCGCGCCGATTGACGCTGAGCCACTGCGCGCCATTGAATGCACCGGCAGTCTCTTCGCCGCAGGTGAGCGCCATTTTGAGCGTATGGCGGGGACGGTAGCCTTCCTGCTTGTAGCGGATCAGGGTATCGGCCCAGATCGCCGCCTGGGCCTTGTCGTCCACGGCGCCGCGCGCGTAGAACTTGCCGTCTTCCTCGATCAGCGTGAACGGATCGCGAACCCAGTCTTCGCGCTTGGCTTCGACCACATCGATATGGGCCAGCAGCAGGATGGCCTTGGCAGAGGGATCACTCCCCGGCAGGATGGCCACCAGGCCGCCTTCCTTGGGATGGGCGGGGTCGGCAAATGGGTGCAAGTCGGCCGCCGCAAAGCCGGCCGCCTTCAAACGCGTGGCAATGCGCTCGGCAGCTAGCGTACAACTGCCGCTCGAGAGCGTGGTATTGGTTTCCACCAGTTCCTTGTAGAGCGCGCGAAATTGCTGCTCGCCAGAATCGGCACTAGCGTGGTGCATAACAGTGAGCATGGCCAATGCGCCAGCGAAGGTCCAGGGAGATTTCATGCGAACGTTCCTATGTGATGGCAATCGGGGCGGCCGTGCGCCGCACGCGCCGATCTTGCCCTGTTCAGTGGCCTAGCGTCAACCATTGCATGAGGAGCCGTACCACGAGCGCGCGCCCCCACCGGAAAAAAGTTGCTAGAATTAAACCCGATAACAGGCAGGGCAGGCCAGACCGGTGCGCGCCCAGTGAGCGAGGATCCACAGGATGACGATATCGAACAGAATGGCGAAAGCGATGCCCTTGGCAACCACGGCCATGCATGGCCGGGTCGAAGCCATGCAGGCGCGCGGCGAGCACGTCATTGATTTTTCGATTGCCATCTCCCATTTTGCGGCCCCTGAAGCGGTGCGCCTTTGCGTGGCCGCCATGGCCAGCGAGGCCCGCCTGCCCTATACCGCCGTCGGCGGCGCCCTGTCCCTGCGCAGCGCCCTGGCGCACAAGGTCCGCGCAGAAAACCGTATTGACGCCCAGGCCGAGCACATCATCGCCACCAATGGCGCCAAGCAGGCGCTGTATGAAGCCCTGTCCGTCCTGACCGACCCTGGCGACAAGGTGCTGGTCATGCGCCCTTACTGGCCGGCCTACCTGGCCACTGCCCACCTGCTGCAACTGGAGGTGGTCCTGGTCGACCTGCCCGAGCGCGTCACGCAGGCCTTCGTGGCAGCCTTGCCGCGCGTACGGGTGTGCATCCTGAACAATCCCCACAACCCGAGCGGCAAGGTGTTCGATGCGCAGGAACTTGCCGTGCTGGCCGACTGGCTGGGCCGCACAGGAAGCGCCGCCATCGTTGACGAAAGCTACGAAAAGCTGCTCTTCGGCGGTCGCCACACCAGCCTGGCGAGCCTGTGCGACTGGCGCGCGCTCAAGGTGGTCACCCTGTTTTCCGCCTCCCAGAGCTACGCCATGATGGGCTGGCGCGCAGGCTTTGCGGTGGCGCCAGCCGAAGTCGTCAGCGCGATGGAAACCTTGCAGGGGCCGATCACGGCAGCGCCATCGGCCCTGACCCAGGCAGCCATTGGCGCCGCGTTTGCCTCGGGCGAACCGCACGCCATGGTCGAGGACTACCGCACGCGGCGCGACCTGATGTGCGCGCTGCTGGCGTCGGCCAGCTGGATGCGCATGGCCAGTCCGGCCTCGGGGCCGTATTTGTGGTGCGACGTGCGCGCCCTGGGCTGCGATACGGTTGCCTTTGCAGAAGAATTGCTGGCCCGCTACCAGGTCGCGCTGATGCCAGGTGATGCGCTCGGCTGTCCCGGCTGGATACGCCTGGGCTACATTGCCGACGATGAAGCCACGCTCAAGCGTGGTGTCGCCGCACTGCTGGCATTTGGCAACGAAATGCTGGCGCGCCACACGCGCCTGCGAGCCCTGGCTTAAGCTAGAGGGACGCGCACGCCCATGGCCGCCATCCACTTCGACAGCCTGCGCTGGCGCCTGTTATTGCTGGTGGCACTGGCCATGCTGCCGCTGGTGGCCTTGACCATTGCAGCGGGCGTGCGCGAGCGCCAGCATGCCATGAGCGGCGCCCAGGCCAACCTGCAGCGCCTGGCCAACCTGGCCGCCGCCAACGAAGCCCAGTCGCTCGAAGGAGCGCGCCAGATTTTGCGCGACCTGACCAGCGTGCCGGCCATGTACGGCCCAGCTGCTGGCTGCGACAACCTCCTGGCGAGCATCCTGGCCAAGAACGATGACTTCGTCAATTTCGGCCTGATCGAACCCGATGGCAACGTCAAATGCAGCGCCGTCCCCATGAATGGCAAGGTCAATCTGGGCGACCGCCCCCATTTTCGCAGGGCAGTGGCCGAGCGCCGTTTCATCGCCGGCAATTATGTGTTTGGGCGTGTCGTGCGCAAGCACACCGTCAACCTGACCTATCCGGTTCTGCGCGGCGACACAGTCAACGGCGTCCTGTTTGCCGCCATCGACCTGAGCAATCTGGACCGTTTTGTCACCGATATCAAATTGCCCGCCGGTTCGCTGCTGTGGACACTGGACGGCGAAGGCACGGTCATTTCGCGCCGCCCTGCCCCGGCCCTGTGGTTTGGCAAAAAAATGGAAGGCTCGGCCGCGCTGCTGGCGGCCACCCGGGCGGCGCCGGCCATGCTGACCGACCCAGACGGGGTCGAGCGTCTGTACGCATCGGCCCGCGTCGGCAAGAATGCGCTGTCTGACTACACGGTGCTGATCGGGGTGCCGCGCGATGCCATCCTGGCCGACGCCGTGCACGGGCAATGGCTGGCCATGATCGGCCTGTTGGTCACCGTGCTCATGGCAGCCCTGGCGGCCTGGTTCGGCGGCAACGTCCTGGTGCTGCGGCGCGTGCGCATGTTGGCTGAAACGGCTGACCTGATTGCCTCGGGCAGCCTGTCCACCCGCACCGGCATTCGCTATGGCAAAGAGGAAATCAGCCAGCTGGCGCGCTCCCTCGACGAAATGGCCGTTGCTCTGGAGGCCAAGGAAAGGGAACGCGATGCGGCCCAGGCCCACCTGCTGGCGGCAGACCAGCGCAAGGACGAATTTTTGGCCATGCTGGCCCACGAATTGCGCAATCCGCTAGCCCCCATCAGTGCCGGTGCCCAGTTGCTGCAGCGCTCACAGCCGCAAGACCAGACCGTGGCGCGCACCGCCGCCATTATCGTGCGCCAGGTCGCCCACATGACGCGCCTGGTTGACGACCTGCTCGACGTGTCGCGCGTGACACGGGGCCTGGTGAAGCTCGAGCGTGAATTGGTCGACCTGCGCACGGTCGTGGCCGACGCCATCGAGCAGGTCGCGCCGCTGGCCACACGCAAGCTGCAAAGCCTGGACGTTCAGTTGCCCGAGCATGCCTGCAACGTCGAGGGTGACCGCAAGCGCCTGGTGCAAATCTGCAGCAACGTCATCAACAATGCCGCCAAATACACGCCCGAGGGCGGGCGGATCGTCGTGGCATTGACCGCCGACCCGGTCAACGTGACGCTCACCATCAGCGACAACGGCATCGGCATGCCGCCCGAACTGGTCGATCGGGTATTCGAGCTATTCGCCCAGGGACAACGCGATTCAGACCGTTCGCAAGGCGGATTGGGCCTGGGACTGGCGCTGGTCAAGACGCTGGTGCTGCTGCATGGCGGCACCGTGCGCGCCCAGAGTGGCGGCCCTGGCCTGGGCAGTAGCTTTACCATCGTGCTGGCGCGCAGCGAGGTGCTGAGCGGTTCGGCGCCGTCAGCGACGAACGAGCCGCGCGCCCCTGCACTGCCTGGGAAACGCTGTCTGGTGGTCGATGACAATGCCGATGCCGCTGCCACGCTGGCCATGTTCCTCGAAGCTGCCGGCCACACCACGGTGGTGGCCCATACCGGCAGCGAAGCGCTGGTGCTCGCTGCCGCCACCACGCCGCAAGTCTGCCTGCTCGACATAGGCCTGCCCGACATCAATGGCAATGAGCTGGTCGGTCGGCTCAAGCGCGTAGCCGGTCTGCAGGACGCCTTGTTCATTGCGGTCACCGGTTATGGGCGCAAGGAGGACCGGGAAATCTCGATGGCAGCAGGGTTTCACGAGTACTTTGTCAAGCCACTCGACACCACTGCCCTCATGACACTGCTCAGTGCGCAGGCAGACCAGACCAGCGAGCAAATTGGCGCGAAATAGGTGCGCACGCTTGCCGGCAAGCGAACGCTCTTCTTTTGAGGCAATGCTAAAATGCTACGCTTCCTTTTGCCGGCCACCCTTATTCTGCGAGCACCATGACGATCAATCGACGCAACAATGTCCAGGTCACCGGCGACGGTCCCACCACCATGGTGCTGGCGCACGGCTTTGGCTGCGACCAGAACATGTGGCGCTTTATGGCGCCGAACTACCGCGACCGTTATCGCGTGATCACCTTTGACCTGGTCGGCAGTGGTAATTCCGACCTGAGCGCCTACGACAGGAGCAAGTACGCCAGTCTGCACGGCTATGCCGACGACCTGCTCGAGGTCATTGCCGAGAATGCGAACGGCCCCGTCATCTTCGTCGGCCATTCCGTCAGTGCCATCATCGGGCTGCTGGCAGCGAACAAGGCGCCCGAGCGTTTCCTATCCCAGGTGATGGTCGGTCCCTCGCCGTCGTACATCAATGAAGGCGACTACGTGGGCGGCTTTTCGCGCGACGATATCGAGGAATTACTCGACACGATGGAAAGCAATTACCTTGGCTGGTCCGGCAATATGGCACCGGCCATCATGGGCGTACCCAACCAGCCGCACTTGAGCGAAGAACTGACCAACAGCTTTTGCCGCACCGATCCGGACATCGCCAAGCATTTCGCCAGGGTCACCTTTTTGTCCGACCACCGCGCCGACCTGGCCAAGTGCAGCACGCCCACCCTGATTCTGCAATGCAGCGACGACATGATCGCGCCGGTCGCCGTGGGCGAATACATGCAGCGCAACCTCCCCAAGAGCACGCTCCAGATCATCCAGAACGTGGGCCATTGCCCTCACATGAGCGCACCAACCGAAAGTTCGCGCGCCATTGATGCGTTTCTCGCGACCACGATCGGATAGGCCATGGCCGTAGCCGGCACAGGGAAGACCATCGACGACGCGGACTACTTCGAGCATGCACCGTGCGCGCTGTTGGTGGCGAGCACCGATGGCACCATCCGGCGCGCCAACGCCACCCTGTGCAAATGGCTGGGCTACCGTGAGGATGAGCTGGTCCGTGCCAAGCGCGTGCAGGACCTGCTGAGCATAGGCGGACGCCTGTTTTTCCAGACCCACTGCGGACCCTTGTTGGCGATCCAGGGCTCGGTGGCGGAAGTGCAGCTTGAACTGCTCACCAGCGCGCGCGAGCGCCTGCCGGTGCTGATCAATATCCTGCGACGCCAACGGGATGCGGACGAAGTCGATGAGTGGGGCTTCATGGTCACCAGTGACCGGCGTGCCTATGAACGCGAATTGCTCAAGGAACGACAGAGCGCGGAAGCCTCGCTCGACGCCCGCCTTGGTGCCGAAGCGCGCCTGAAGGAAGTCAACGCGCAGCTCTCGCTCGAGCACAGGCGCAAGGATGAATTTCTCGCCACGCTGGCCCACGAGTTGCGCAATCCCCTGGCCCCACTACGCAATGTGCTTGAAGTATTGCGCCTGAAACAGGTCCAGGGCGGCGCGCCCATCTGGGGCCTGGAGATTATCGAACGCCAGACCCGGCAATTGACCCATCTGGTCGACGATTTGATGGACGTCTCGCGCATTACCCAGGGGCGGCTTCAGCTGCGCTGCGAGCCATGTGACCTCATCGCCATTGTGCGCGCGGCAGTCGCCGACACCAGCGCCACGATCGCGGCCGCACACCATCGTCTGCAGGTGCGACTTCCGCCAGGTCCCGTCCAGGTTAACGCAGACGACACCCGCCTCACACAGGTGATCGTCAATTTGCTCACCAATGCGGCCAAGTACACGCCCGACGGCGGCGACATCAGCATTGTGGTGGGCACCCATGCCGGCGAGGCCAGCATTGCTATCGCCGACACAGGCATAGGCATTCCGCTGGAGGCCCTGACGTCCGTGTTCACCATGTTTTCCCAGCTGACGCCGGCACTCGAGCGCGCGCAAGGCGGCCTGGGAATCGGCCTGGCGCTGGTGCGCGGGCTGGTGGAACTCCATGGCGGCCAGATTCGCGCCGACAGCGAAGGCATGGGCCGCGGCAGCGTGTTTACCGTCACCTTGCCGCTGCACGCGGCCATGCCCGAGCAGCCGTCCGCGCAGCCAGCGACAGTCACCGAGGCCGGCGCCCGCATCCTCGTCGTGGACGACAATATGGATGCCGCCGACACCTTGTGCATGGCCCTGGAACTGCAAGGACATACCGTACGTACGGCGTACAGTGGGCAGCAAGCGCTGGAGCTGGCGGCGCATTTCTTGCCAAGCGTGGTCCTGCTCGATATCGGCCTTCCCGACATGAACGGCTATACCGTAGCCAAGCACATTCGCGCCGCCCCGTGGGGCGCCGGCATGCGCCTGATTGCCGCGACCGGCTGGGGCCAGGACGACGACCGCCTGCGGGCGCGTGAGGCCGGCTTTGACGAGCACCTGGTCAAGCCCATCGAATTTGACAGCCTGCGCAGACTGCTCGACGGCGAGAAGGAAGACTGAGGCAATCTCACGCTGTGCTGTTCTGTGCCTGGTGATCAGCCGCGCGGTATGCCTCCGGACTTTGCCCATACCAGCTGCGAAACGCGCGGCTGAAGTTGGCAGGATCGGAGTAACCCAGCATGTAGGCCACTTCCTTGACTGCAAAGCGGCCCGACCTCAGATAACTGCATGCCAGGCTGCGCCGCGTATCGGTGAGCAGCTGGGCAAAACTGAGCTGGTTCATGTGCAGGCGCCGCTGCAAGGTGCGCGGGCTCATGTTCAGGCTGCGCGCTACTTCTTCCTTTTGCAAGACGCCTGCCGCAATGCAGCGCGCCACTGCGTGACCGATGGCGGCGCGCTGCATTTCGCCCAGGTAGGCATCGACAATCGCGTCGCCGCGTGCGGCCAGCATGGCATTGGCGTTTGGCAGGGCTTGCTGCGCGCTGGCGAGGGCCAGCCGCATGCAGTTGCGCTTTTGCCGGAAGCGCACCGGGCACCCGAAAAAGGCTTCCAGGGCGGCGTGCATGGCCGGATCGGCCGGCGAGCCCACGTTGGCGAAATCGACGCCGAGCGGCGCCAGGCCGGGATGGAGCAGGCTGCGCCAGATGTGCAGCAAAATCGCGGCCGTCACGATGTCCTTGGCGCCAGCGGAGCCAGCGTACTGATACTCGAAGGCGATCTGGAATTCGCCATCGGCGCTGGTGCACCTTGCCGCCAGCGCCGTGTTGAAGATGACACAGGCACGGGCCAGGCGTTCGCTCGCCTCGATCAGGTTGGCGCATGCCTGCAGGCCGAAACCGAGCACGTGCAAGGTGCCGCTGTCGTAGCGCCTGGCGGTGTCGAGAATGATGGTCCAGTCTTCGCCACTGGCTGCCATGGCCGCCTGCCACAGGCGGTCAACCTGGGCGCAGGGAATGCGCACGTCGGCCTTGTCCAGTTGAGCCGGGTCCATGCCAGCCTGGCGCAGCAAGGCAGGCGTGTCAAAGCCGCGTACCGCCAGGGTCTTGACCAACTGCGCGATCAGGCTATTGAGATGGGTATGTTCGATCACAGCACTTTCCGTGTCTTTAGTCTTGCAGGTGCATGGATGAGTCTAACGTGGAGCACCTTGGCTGTCCATGCATGCATGAGCGCGAACGGCCAGCCTGAGTTCGGCTGGCCGTCACGCTGCGCGGTAGTGGCTTACAGGTGTTCGCAACGACCCATGCGGGCGCCTTGCTTGACTTCAGCCACGAACTGCGTCGGGAAGTCGGTTTCCTCCGACTTGCCGTGCTTGCAGACAAAGGCCTTCTTCATGTCCACGTACCAGGTCAGCGGGTAGCCGGGGATGCCGCCCACCATTTCATTGCCCTTGCCGTTGATGGAACCTGTCGCGTCCAGGCCATAACGGTAGGCTTCGGCCACGCCCTGGGTGCGGAAGAAGTCGCTCAGCTTGATCCAGCCCAGCTCTTCCAGCCACAGCATGCCGTGGATGCCGCTGTACCAGGTGCCAGCCTGGGCGATGAGCACCTTGCCATCGTCGCTAAAGTCCGATGCGCTCACCGGAATGGGGCCGAACTGCGCCTGGATGGCGGCTGCGCCCTCACTCTCACAGCTCACGTCCAGTCCAAGCAGCGGGAAGTCGACACACCACTGCAAGGTGCGTGGCTTGCTAAAGGCACCGGTGCCCGTGCCCTTGTTTGCGTTCCAGAACACCAGGCCGCTTTTTTCCGTCTCCAGGGCCACCCGGCTGGCGTCCGGCGTCATGGCATAGCCGTCAATCGCGCCGATGATCTTGTACAGGTCTATCGGTTTGCCTTCGTCAATCCAGGCGTAGGCCTTCATGAAGTTGCTGTTGCCCAGGACCACACGGCCATTGCCCGAGATGGCGTGGGCGCGGTGCCAAGGCTCGGCCTTGAGGTCGATGCCTTTCAGGCTCAATGGACGCATGCCGCGCTGGGCGCTCCAGATAAAGGGTATGATTTCTCCGCCTCCGGCGTTGCCACCGTCGGCGTCGGACCAGCCGCCCTCGCAGGTGCCGTCACCATTGCGGTCGACATAGGCGGTGCCCACTGCCGTCTTGCCGGTGCCGTCCAGGGCCCAGCCGTAGCTGCTTGAAAACCCGATCTGGCTGGAGCCGCCGCAGGTGTCGCCGTTCAGGTTGCCAAGACCCGTCAGGGCACCGGTTTTGGTATCCCAGATGGCCGCTGAATTGGTTTTGTACGGCAAGCCTTCCCAGTCGGTGCCAACCACATTACCGTCCAGGTCGGCCTGCACGATCATGTTGCGGCCATCGCGCGTGATGCTCATGTTCACGCCAACCACGCCGTCTGGCGACATTTGCACCCCCTTTTTCTTGTCCCAGACGAACGGGATCGAGTCGATCACGCCGGCTGCCCGTTCGCCATTCTTGGACATGGAGCTCAGGTAACCGTAGACCACCGGGGTGTACTGCACGCCGTCCGCATAGCCATTGAAATAGAAGTTGGCGGTTTTATTGACGCCCGCTTCAGCCAGCACGGCACTGGCCATGCACGGTGTGTCCTTGGCGGCATTGGCCTGGTCGCCCACGTTCCAGTACTCAGCCTCCGACACAAGCGAGGTAGGCGTGGTCGGGTAGCCGCCAGCGACAATTTCCTCGGTATAGAGCTTGTAGCGCTGGCCAGGTTTCAGGTTGTTGATGCGGTAGCGCCCGTCGGGGCCCACCCTGCCCTGGGTTTTGTCGCCCGTCATGGCGGAAATCGCGTCGCCAAGCGGGTCGTTGACGTTGCGGGCGATGATGTTGATGCCGCCATAAGGCGTGACCCCGTCCTTGAGAAACAGCGTGCCACTGATCGAACCGCGTGTCTTCAAGTATGCCGGTGTCGGATACAGGTCCGAGATGGCCGCAATATCGTCGGGGCGGTCGACCGAGCTCATTTCCAGGCCAGGATTTTTGCCCTCATCGCTGACGGTGTCCGGATTGATGAAGGGGAACATGGTTTCGATGTAGCGCGGATCGATCTTGCGCGCGCTAGGGTCGGCACTGTTCCAGGAGTGCATGGTCGGCACGCAACCGGGCACGCCAGGCGCGACTTCAAAGTAGCCCGGCTCGCTGAAATACGCCATCTGCCCGTTGACCTGGGAGTGCGACATATTGATGGCGTGGCCGAACTCATGGGTGAAGACGCCGGCGATGCGATGACCGCCAATGTCAGGCGGTGGCAGCCAGGGCTGGGCCGGGTCCTGTGGCTCATGCGTGACCACCCAGCCGTTCATGACTGCGGTGGCCTTGACGATGGTTTCCGGGTAGCCGTCGCCATCGCGGTCTTCCGCGATTTCAGCAAAGGCAATGCCGAGCACCTGGTCGCGCGGCGCGCCGAAGTACTCTTCGATTACCAGACCTTCCTGGTCGTAAATGACGTAGATGCCGCCTTCATTGGGCTGGCCGTAGACCTTTTGCGCCGTGGCGCCATCCTTGACGTCCACACCGATGCTGGGCACGTCGCTGAATTTTTTGAACTTGGACGGGTCAGTCACTGCCTTCCAGGTCGAGGTCGGCACATTGCTCCATTGTGCCAGGGCGAAAGCGGTGATCTTGTCGGCGGCGGCACTGTCCATGAAGACAGAACCGTCGTTGCGGTAGACGTAGTTGCCGATGTCGGTGTACACCTGTATGGGGCCGTGGCTGGTATCCCAGCGCAGCGGTTGCGGATTTTTTGGGTCGTCCGTGAGCATCAGCGGGCCGCCTGCGCGTGCCAAGGTGGCCAGCAAGAACAAGCCGGCGGCCAGCGAAAATTTGTTTAGTGTTTTCAACGCATTACTCCCCGTGCAATCCATTCTTCCTTGACCGCGCGCTTGACCAGGCCGAGCAGCACCCCGGTTTGCACAGCCCCGCCGCGGCTGGCCAACATGGCGGCCTCGTCTGCGCTAAGCACGCTGGGATCGACCTGCACGCCATTGAACAAGCCCCGGTTGTTGAAACTGTTGGCACTCTTGGCCCCGCCAGCGGTGAGCTTGCCCTGGGCCAGCCCGACCGGCGTTCTCAAGCCCGTGTGGCTGGCCGGCTTATTGAAGAAGGTGGTCACGTGTTCGCCCAGGCTCCAGGTCGGCATGCCTTCTATCTTGCTGGGCAAAAGGTAGCGCCCGTCGGGCAACTTGCGCGGCTTCATCAAGCCGTACTGGCGAAAGCTGTAAGTGCTGTTGGCGGCCAGCTCGCGCTTGACGCTGCCTTTGACTTTCAGCGTGACCTCGGTGTACGGCACGCCGTTGGCAATACCATCGCTCAGCTTGCTCACTTCGCCGGTGACAATCAGGTCCGACACCGCAATCATTTGCTTGAGATTCTGGGGCACCAGTTGCGATGCCTGGGCCGGCAGCGCGCAGAGGAGCGCTAGACCCAGCAGTAGCGGAACGCGCGATCCCGACCGGAAAACATATTGACTCATTGACCTTGCTCCTAGTAGATGAAGGACGAGGACGGCACGCCGGGACCGGCGTGCCGGATGTCAAAATTGATAATTAGTTGACATGTCAACATTCTCAAATCAGCTAGGCGACGTCTTGTCTCTGGGTGACATTCAATTGTCATTTGAAGACAATCGCCTGGCGCGTCCGCACAATCTGTTGACAAGGAGCAACCAGCAGCACGACACTGCGGCTTCACCTTTCCACGCCGTGACACCATGCCTGTCCTTCCTGCCAAGCCAACGACTATGCTGATCCGTGCGCGCGCCCTGAGCGGTTACGCGGCCCTGGTGCGCGAGCACGGTGGCGATGGCGCTGCCCTGCTGGGAAAAGTTGGCATCGGCATCGAGGCGCTGGCAGCCCCCGATTCCCTGTTGTGCCTGAAGCAGGTCATGTCACTGCTCAATGACACGGCGGCCAGCTTGAACCTGCCCGATTTTGCGCTGCGCCTGGCTCGCCGCCAGGACCTTCAGGTCTTGGGCGCCGTGGCTCTCCTCGCCCAGCGCTGCCCGACCCTGGGCCACGCGCTCGCTGCCTTGGAACGCAATATGGCCTACCACTGTCCAGGATTGCGGATGACACTGGAAGATGATCCCGCGCGCCCTACCTTCTGGCGCTGCGTGTTCGACTTCGACGTAGGCACGAGCGCGTTTCGCCGACAGGCGATTGAACTGTGCCTGGGCGTGGCCGAGCAGTTTTTCCTGAGTGTGAGTGGCGGCCAAGCCCACGATTGGCAGATCAGCTTTCGGCACGGCAGCGCGCTCTCGCTGGCCGACTATGAAGGCGCGCTGCGCAGCACAGTGCGGCTGGAGCAGCCTGTCAATGCGCTCTCGTTTCCAGGATGGTTGATGCAATTGCCCATGCCATCGGACCACGCGCAGCGGCAAGAGAGCGCCGCGTGCCGTGACAGCCATCTCGTGCAGCGCCTCCCGCTGGACTTGCCACAACGGGTAGAAACCATGGTCAGCCGTCACCTGGGCGATGGCGGCAGCAGCCTGGTGCGCATTGCCCAGCAGATGGGCATGCATGAACGCACACTGCAGCGGCGCCTGAAGGAACATGGCCTGGTATTTGAGGACATCATCGACCGGGTGCGCCGGACCAGGGCCGAAGCCTACCTCTTGCAGTCAGCCATGCCGCTGGCCGAGCTGGCCGCCATGCTCGGCTACGCGGAACAGAGTTCCTTCATCCGCAGTTGCTGGCGCTGGTTCAACATGACACCACAGGCGATGCGGGAAAGCAGCTACTCGTAGGTCGGCCATGCTATCGAGTTCCCCTTTGCACTTTGGCGTCGATCAAACAGCGGGGGAGCTCGAAGTAGACACTGCACCTGAGACTATCGGGGGAGCTTTCCATGCGCATCACATCCATCTTTCGCGCTGCAGGGGCAATCGCACTCGTTTTCATCAGCGCCTGCACCAGCACCGGCGTGGGCACGGGCCAGGTCACAGGACCAGGCGCGGCAGCGCAGCCAGTGAGCTTTCAGTGGACCAGCAACGACGGCGGCATTTCCGGCACGATGAACGCCACCTTCGACGGCAAACGCTATCAAGGTCGATTCTTCCAGATTACGCAAGAAACCAGTGCCAACACGCTCGACCCGCTCTGGATGAGTTGGCGCCATGGCTGGCATGACTGGCCGTACTGGGGACCGGGACCGATGGGGCCGTACCCGACGACGGTATTCATCACGCGGTATTCGGGCAAGGTGGTCGCCTCGCTCGATGCCGGCGCGGACCACATGCGCTGCAGATTTCACTTGGTCGCGCCCTCGCGCAGGATGTCCGGTGGCGGCGAAGGGGAATGTCAGGAGACGGGCGGGCACACGATACGCGCCAGTTTCGCCGCCAGCTAGGGCTGGCCGTACCGCGCTCGCGCCGCGCGGGTTAGCACCGTTCACAGAAAGTGGCTATGCAAACTTGGCTTGCAGCTGGAATCTGGGGCCTGGTGGCGGGCTCGGCCCTTGTGCTGGGCGCCCTTGTCGGCTTTTTCATCGACCTCCCCCAGCGCGCCATTGCCGCCGTGATGGCTTTCGGCAGCGGCGTGCTCATTTCCGCACTGTCCCTGGGCTTGATGGAGGAAGCATTTCGGCGCGGCGGTTTCAACGCGACGGCAATTGGTTTTTTGGGCGGCGCGGCTGTCTACACGGCAGTGAATCTTGCACTTGCGCGCTACGGTGCCCGGCACCGCAAGCGCTCGGACAAGCAAGCGTCGGAAAGCGGCGACAGCGGCAGCGGCATGGCCATTGCCGTAGGCTCACTGCTCGATGGCATACCAGAATCCATCGTGATCGGCCTGAGCCTGATCGGTGGCGGCGCGGTCAGCGTGGTGGCGGTGAGCGCCATATTTTTGTCGAATATTCCCGAG
>JBJMVX010000197.1:0-12670 GCA_045810445.1 Massilia sp. | reverse complement strand
CCTGCTTGGAACCGGTGACGTGGAAGGTCTCCCAACCCAGGGCCTGCTGCTCGCGCAGGATGGAGCGGGTGCGGAAGGTATAACCACTGTGCAGGGGGATCGAGTGGTCGAGCACGTGCAGGATGCGCATCAGATGCCCCCTGCCGCTGCGCCATTCTTGCGCAGGAATGCTTCGAACATCAATACCGACCACAGGGACACGGTGTGGTCCTGGGCGCCTGACTGGTGCTGGTCTATCATCTGTTTCAAATAGCTTTCGTTGAAAATGCCGGTCTCCAGCAGGGCCGGATTGAGCACCGCGCGGCGCATCGATTCACGCAGCGGTCCGCGCAACCAGGCGCCCAGCGGAATCGAGAATCCCATCTTTTTGCGATACAGGATGTCGTCCGACAGGTAAGGCTTGAGCGCCTTCTTGAAGATATGCTTGCCTTCGCCATTGCGCAGCTTGGACGACGAGGGCAGGCCGGACACCCATTCGACAAACTGGTGGTCCAGCAGCGGCACCCGCACTTCCAGCGCGTGCGCCATGCTGGCGCGGTCCACCTTGGTGAGGATGTCGCCCGGCAGATACGTCTTCATGTCGATGTACTGGATGATCGACAGCGGATCGTCGGTGGGCGCCTTGTTGGCATGCCCGCGCATGACTTCAATGGCGCGATAGCCTTGCAGGCGGCTGCGGAAACGGTCCGAAAACAGCTGGTCGCGCACGCGGTCGGCCTGGATCGACACGCCGTGGAAATAACCTTCCACCAAGTCGCGCGCGAGGGCTTCGAAAGTGGTCTTGGCGCGGAACATGCGTGGCGCCCAGTCGGCCTTGGGATAGGTTTTGCCGAGAAAGCCGAACAAGGGCTTGCGCACCGTCAGTGGCAGCATGCCGCGCACTTTTTCCTCGCCCATGGCAAAACGATGGCGGCGGTAGCCGGCAAAATTCTCGTCGCCGCCGTCACCGGACAGCGCCACGGTCACGCGCTTGCGGGCCAGCTGGCAGACGCGGTAAGTGGGGATGGCCGAACTGTCGGCATACGGCTCGTCGTACAGGGCCGCCAAGGTGTCGATCAGCCCGTAGTCATCGGTGTCCACGGTTTCGCGGTGGTGGTCGGTCTTGTACTGGGCCGCCACCTGGCTGGCGTATTCGGATTCGTCGAAGGCCTTGTCATTGAAGGCAATCGAACAGGTGTTGACCGGCTCCTTGGTCAGACCGGCCATCATGGCCACCACGGCGCTCGAATCGACGCCGCCCGAGAGGAAGGCGCCCAGCGGCACGTCGGCGATCATGTGGCTGGCCACCGCCTCGCGCAGGCGCTCGACCAGTTCTTCTTCCATTTCCTTCTCGCCCATCGGACCATGCGGTTTGAACGGCACATCCCAGTACTGCTTCGGTGCCGGCACCGGCTGGCCCACTTTCAGGGTCAAGGTGTGGCCAGGAGCCAGCTTGAAGGCGTGGCTGAAGATGGTGCGCGGCTCAGGTACATAGCCGTAGGCGAAATAGTCTTCGACTGCGCGCGGGTCAATCTCGCGCGAGAGGGTAGGGTGGCAGAGCAGGGATTTGAGTTCTGAGCCGAACACCAGCATGCCTTCCGGGAGGATGGCGTAATGCATGGGCTTGATGCCCAGGCGGTCGCGCGCCATGAACAGGGTTTGCGCGTTGCGGTCCCAGATGGTGAAGGCGAACATGCCGCGCAGGCGCGCAACGCACGCTTCGCCCCATTGTTCCCAAGCGTGGACAATGACTTCGGTGTCGCAATGGGTGCGAAACACGTGGCCCAGCGACGACAGTTCGGCCATTAAGGCCTGGAAGTTGTAGATTTCGCCGTTGAATACGACCACCACGGTGTGGTCTTCATTGAAAAGGGGCTGCTGGCCGGACGAGAGGTCAATGATGGACAGGCGCCGATGGCCAAAACCGAGGCCAGTTTCCAGATGCAGGCCGCCTTCGACCGGGCCGCGGTGAAACTGGGTTTCGTTCATGCGATCGAGCATGGCGCGATCGATCTCGCGCCCGCCCTTCAAATCAAACATTCCGACTATTCCGCACATGGTGTGACCGTTTCTTTCAAATTCAATTTGGTGATGCGCAGACCGTCGTACAGGGCGACATAGGCCGCCACCATCGCGCTGACGCTGTAATGGGTTTCGATGCGTTCGCGTCCGGCTGCACCGTGGCGCGCCGCCAGTTGTGGATCGCCGGCGTAGCGTGCCAGTGCCGTGGCCAATGCCGTGTCGTCGCCGGCCGGCGCCAGCAGGCCCGTGACGCCATCTTGCACCAGCTCCGGAATGCCGCCCACGGCGGTCGACACGACCGGCAGGGCGCAGGACATGGCTTCGAGCAGGGTGACGGGCGTACCTTCAGCAATCGAGGATAACGCAAACACGGAAAAGCCGCGCATCAGTTCAGCGATGTCGCTGCGTGCGCCGGCCAGGGTGATGACCTGGTCCAGGCCTGCTTCGGCCACCTGGCTTTCCAACTGGGCGCGCAGGGGGCCGTCGCCGACGATCACCAGGCGCATGTTTTCTGCCAGCTGCGGCAGTTGCGCGCGCAGGTCAATGAAGGCGTCGATCAGGCCTGCCTGGTTCTTGACATCCTGGACCCGGCCCACGGTGCCCACCACGAACTGGCCGGCCGGCGCTGCGCCTGGGTGGAAATGGGTGGTGTCCACGCCATTGTTGATCAACAGGGTCTTGGCGGCCGGGATGCCAACCACGCTACCCAGCCAGCGCTGCAAGTCGCCGGAAACGGGAATATAGCGGTCGATGAAGGGCGCCATCAGGCGCCGCAGCAGGTTGTGCTTCTTGTTCAGGCCCTGCGGGTCCCCAGCGTCGCGGCCATGCTCGGCATGTACGCGAATCGGCACGCCGGCCAGCGCTGCCGTCACGCTGTATTCGATGGCCGACAGATTATAGGTGTGCAGGATGGCCGGGCGCAGGCGGCGCAGCAGTTTGAACAGGGCCAGGTGGGTGCCCAGTCCCAGACCAGGGGCCTTGTCCAGTGCGTAGAGCTCCACGCCAGGCTGGGTGATCTTGTTGGCGAAATCGGTGTAGCCGGTCAGGCACACGATCGCATGCCGGTATTTGGATGCCGGCATGCGGTTCACGCAATCTACCAGCAAGGTCTCCAGGCCGCCGATATCGAGCCGGTAGATCAGATGAACGACCAGGCTGGCCCGCGCAATGGGCGGCGCCGCTCGGTGTGCTGCCAAGGCCATCTCAATGACTCCTGGTGCTGGCCAGCTGCGATTCGATAACCGACAGATTCGCTTCCAGGAAGGCATGCAGGGCCTTGCGCGCCTCTTCCTGATGTTCGCCATACGGTGCCGAGAGCATGATGGCGGCGCCATCGTCGCCTTCGAACATCAGTTTCAGGCCGGCCTGGCGCAGCTTGCCGGCGTAGGCGTTGACGATGGCCTTGCCGCCGACCGAATTCCAGTGCCACACCAGCAGATTGCCCGACGGGCCCTGCACGATCGATTCGCGTAGCGTCAGGCTGCGGTCCTTCAAGGCTTCGGTACGCAGTTCGCCAAAGTTCTGGTGGTAGACGTCTTTTTCGCCGGCCAGGCGATTGGTGGAACTGATCAGGGCCTTGTTGCGGGTCTGGTTGCGGTAGTACAGCACCGTCAGCGCCACCGGGCGCATGCCATCCTGTTGATAGACGCCGTTAAAGCCGGCATCCGGTGCCGCGTAACTGGGCACCCAGGTGGAGAACGCGGGCGCGGTCGGCCAGGTGACGGGGATGGTGGTCAGTTGTACCGGGCGCGGGTTGTAGGTGGCCTTGTCATTGAAAGCGGCAAAGGCCGGCCACAGGGCGCAGATGGCGACGATCGCCAGCAGCATATTGCGCAGCTGGGCAGGACGGGCGGCCGTGGCGGCGGCATTGGCGGCCTCGCTGGCCACGGGCACGGCTTCCTCGGTGTCGGTGTCTTCGCGCCAGTAGCTGCCGATCCAAAACATGAGGAACATCACCAGGCCGAAGAAAATCCAGCCATAGATCAGGTGGTCGACTCCGGTGGCGAGCTCCATGTTGCTGGTGTGGCCGATCATCACGATCATGTAGGCGCGCAGACCATTGGCGATCACCGGCGCGATGATCGCCATGATGATGAAGACGGTACGGCGCAGCGTGGAGCGATAGGTCAGGTAGGCGTACAGGCAGCCAATGGTGACCGAGGAAATCAGATAGCGCACGCCGCTGCAGGCTTCCACGACCGACCAGCTGCCGGTGGGCAGTTCGAAACGGGTGCCATTGCGCAGCACCGGGATGCCGGTGGCCTGCACGGCCCACACGGTGAAGTTGGCGGTAAATTCGATCAGGGGAGCGATGAAGATTTCGCCGAACGGCACGGCGAACATCAGAAACAGCAGCGGGAAGGCCAGCGACCAGGCCAGGCGGCGCCCGAACATGGCCAGCGCGATGACCGGGAACATGGCCACGAAGGCGTATTGCATGACGACCTGCACCTCACCCAGGCGTGCCAGCATCCAGCCCGCGCCCACCAGCATGAGCAGGGCCAGTGCGCCCCACCATGGCGTTGGGGGCAGCGCGCGGAAGTTGGCGCGCCGGCGCCAGATCAACCACAGGCTGATGGGCGCGATGATGTAGCCGTGGGCGAAGGTCTCGGAACTGTTCCAGATGTCGACGATGGAGCGCGCGGTGCCAAAGTAGAACAGGAAGGGTGCGCAAAAAGCCAATACCAGCAGCAGGATACTGGTCGCGGACAGGGCCGGGGCGGCGTCGCCGCGCGCCAGCGCAGGGTTGTCGTTCAATTGCATTCCAGTCTCGCTTCGATGCGTGCCAGGTTGCTCGGCCAGCTGTACTGGGCGATGACCTTGGCGCGTGCAGCGGCACCCAGGTTGGCGTTGGGTTGGGCCAGCAGGCCAGTCAAGGTGGCGCCAAAGGCGTCGGCGCCGTCGGCCAGCAACAGTTCGGTGCCGGGGATGGCGTTGATGCCTTCGAGCGCCTGGGGCGAGACCACCACGGGCTTGGCCATGGCCATCGCTTCGAGCACCTTGTTCTGGATGCCGCGCGCGATGCGCAGTGGGGCCACGCAGATCTCGGCGTACTGGATATAGGGGCGCACATCGGGCACGGTGCCGGTAACGACGACGCCCGGCTGGCTCGCCAGGGCCAGCACGGCTGGCGTGGGGCGCGCGCCCACGATGTAAAAGCGCAGGTCCGGGTTGGCCGCCAGCAGTTGCGGGAACACCTCGGCGGCAAACCACTGCACCGCGTCGATATTGGGCCAGTAATCCATCGCGCCGGTAAAGACCAGCGCGCGTACGCCGTCTTCGTAGGGCCGCTCGCATGCGCGGTCAGACGAAAAATAATCGGTGTCCACGCCATTGTTGAAGTAGCCGATCTTGGCGTCGCTCTCTGGCGCCAGGGTGCGGAACAGATCTGCTTCGGGGGCGGATACGAACAGGGACGCGTTGGTGGTGGCCGCGACATGGCGCTCGTAGGCCAGCAAGGTGTCCGCTTCGCGCTTGTACACCCAGCTCATGGGCCAGCTCTTTTGGGCCGCGTACTGGCGCCACTTGTCCGAATCGATGTCGCAAAAGTCCACCACGCGGCGCGCCTTGGGGTAGGCTTCGGCGTATTGCGCCATGGGCGAGGAGAACACCAGCACGCGGTCTACCTGTTGGCCGGCCATGGTCTGGTCGACCCAGTCCTGCATGCCGGCGTTGCGGTAATAGTCGAACGAGAGTGCGCGGCCCTTAAGCAGCGCGCCCAGGCTGCGCACGCGTCCTTTGAGCGGGTCGAGCCGGGCAAAATGGCTGCTGGCGCACAGCGCCTTGACGGTCGGGACATGCTGCCAGTCGTCCTCATCGTCGACGAAGGTGGCCAGGTGCACGCGGTAGTGCTGCGCCAGGTGCTTGAGCAGGTGGTAGGAGCGGATCTTGTCGCCCTTGTTGGGCGGGTAGGGAATCCGGTGGATCAGCAATAATAGATTTTCCACGTGCTTAGCCCAGGTTCCTGACGATGTACGGACCAAGGACATTGGCCAGCGCGATCGGCATCTTCTTCCACAGCTTGATGAACAGCTGGTACTTGGGATTCAGGGGATTGTTGTCGGGCAGTTCGGTCGACGCGTACAGGCGGTATTCATAGGCCAGGGGCGTGGGCAGGAAGCCCCAGTTCTTCTTGAAGTCGAAGGCGCCGGTGCCAAGCTTGCTGCGGCCAAAATCGAAGATGCGCACACCGCGCGCAGCCGCTGCCTGCATCAAATTCCAGTACATGAAGTCATTGCCCGCCACTTCGCGCGCGGCCGGCATGCCGCCACCGTAATAGGGCAGTACTTCGTCGCGCCAGTAAAAACTCATGACGGCGGCAATGAGCTGCTGCTCCTTGACGATGACGCGGATTTCGCAAGCCTCGCCGAATACTTCCTTAATCACTTTGAAGTAGGACTTCGGAAAAACCGGGGTGCCCAAGCGATGCACGCTGGTGGCGTAGCAGGTGAAGAAGCGATCGACGCCCTGGTCGATCTGGGCGGTGAGGCCCAGCTTGATCCCCTTGCGCACCATGGCGCGCTGCTTGCGCGGAATGGCGTTGAGGTTTTCCTCGTCGTCGGCGCTGATCTCCTTGCGGAAGGTGACGTACAACTCCTTCTGGTGCCAGGCTGGGTCGCCCGCATGCGCCGGGACCAGGTTGCGGTATTCGAGGTGGCCCACATTGAGCTCGCGCGCCAGTTTGTCCGCTGCCGCGTCGAGCAGGGGACGGGCTGCGTCGACGGTCGCGACGACGCCACCGAGCACGCAAAACGGCAGGGAGCTAAGCGAGTGGCCAAACATGCGGCTCTTGATTTGCGCCAGCGGCAGCACGCCAACGATCTGGCCGTCCTGCTGCACATAGTAGAACCAGGTCCGGTGTCCGTACACGCGCGCGATGATGGTTTGCCAGCCGGCCTTGTGGAAAAAGGTCGCTTCAGGGCAGGCGTCGACAAATGCGTCCCAGCGCGCGTAGTCGGCCGGCTGCAGCAAATGCAGCGTCAAGGCGCCGGTGCTGGCAGTGGCGACTTGGCCAGGGTTCTCGATCACCGCGCTCATGTGCGGTCCACGAAAATGCGGTCCATGCGGTCCCAGGCAAAGTCGCGCGTCAGGGCCTTGATGCGCCCTTCCATGCGGTCCAGGTTCACATAGTGGCGAAAGCGCGACTTGAGGTCCACGCCGTCCGGACGCGGTTGGCCAGGGTCGAGTTCCCAGGGGTGGAAATAGAAAATCGCCGATTCCTGATCCTGCTCGTTCACCTTGCGCATCATCCAGCGTGACAGGGCGTAGGGCAGCAGGCGGAAGTAGCCGCCGCCGCCCGCAGGCAGGTTGCGCGAACCCATGCGTACGGTGGTGATGGGCACTTCCAGCAGGCCATCGGCGCCGTTCGGGTAGAAGGCGAACCGCGGCGCGTTTGGCATGCCGTAATGGTCGTGGGCAATCGGGTAGATGCTCGAGCTGTAGCGGTAACCCGCAGCCAGCAGGGCGTCCAGCGCCCACAGATTGGCCGTGCCGATCGAAAAGCTCGGTGCGCGATAGCCGCGTACCTGCTCGCCGGTCAAGTCTTCGAGCAGCTTCTTGCTGCTCGTGATGTCTTCGGTGAACTGCGCCAGGTCCTGGTCGGACGCGCGCAAATGGCCATAGCCGTGGCTGGCCAGCTCATGGCCGCCGGCCACAATGCGCTTGACCATTGCTGGATAGCGTTCGGCAATCCAGCCCAGGGTGAAGAACGTGCCGTGCACCTTGGCCTCGTCCATCAGGGAAAGGATGCGGTCGATATTGGCTTCCACCCGGCATTCGCGCGTGGGCCAGCTGGCGCGGTCGATATGGGGGGCGAAGGCGGAAACCTGGAAGTAGTCTTCCACGTCGCAGGTCATGGCATTGCGAACAGCCGCACCAGGGGCGCGGGGTCGGGCAGGAGCTAAGATCATTATTCGTTGTTATGGTTGAGAGGCGTGTTCGCCCCGGCCGGTGTGGCCACGATTTTTTTCAGAATGTTGAGCACCGAGACCACCGATTTCTCGAGACGCATCATGCGTTCATCGAGCAGGGGGCTGGTGTCCTCGGCATGATGGCTGGCCGGCGCTTCCGGGGCGCTTGCCCCGTTGAGCGCTGGCTGGGCCGTGGGCAGTTCGAATTCCTGGTTGATGTCGCGAATGACTTCGGCGACATGCTCTTCCGCGAAGGCGTGGATCTCTTCCAGAAAACCCATCAGCAGCAAGCGGTCGCACAGGGTGTTGACCTTGCGCGGGATGCCGCCGGTATAGGCATAAATGGCAGCGTGGGCCGGGTTGGAGAAGGACGGATCGCCCTTCCAGCCTACCGTGGCGAGCCGGTGCTCGATGTAGAGCTTGGTTTCCGGCTCGTCCATGGGACCGAGGTGGTAGCTGGCAATGACGCGCTGGCGCAATTGCTGCATGCCGGGGCTGTGCAAGGTGGCGCGAAATTCCGGCTGGCCGACCAGGAAGGTTTGCAGCAGGCATTTGTCATCGGTTTGGAAGTTCGACAACATGCGCAGTTCTTCGACCGTGCCCGGCTTGAGGTTCTGGGCTTCGTCGACCACCAGCAGGGCGCGTTTGCCTTGCTGGTCCGAGGCGCGCAGGAATTGTTCGAGGCGGGTCAGCAGGTCGGCCTTGCTGACGTTTTCGTAGGGCAGGCCGAAGGCCGACACCACCATCCGCAAGGTATCGTCCGAATCGAGGTGGGTGTTGACGATATGGGCTGCAACGATCTGCTCCGACGGCAGATTGTTGAACAGGTTGCGCACCAGCGTGGTCTTGCCGGCACCGACTTCTCCGGTAATGACGATGAAGCCTTCGCCCTGGGACAGGCCGTACTCGAGGTAAGCCATGGCCCGCTTGTGGCCCTTGCTACCGTAGAAAAAGTGGGGGTCGGGGCGCAGCCGGAATGGCTTGGCGCTGAGCCCGTAATAAGATTCATACATCGCGCGTGGACTCCGCTAGAGCTGCATGTTGATTGATGCTGCCACCGCATTTTCGGTGTACGGACGACCGCCCAGCAGCGAGGTGTTGCCTTTGACGTGGCGCAGTTCCAGCGAGGCCGCCAGCTTGGCGCGCAACTGGTGGCGCGCGGCAAAGCGCACGGCGCTCGAACGCGACTTGTTGCCGGTCGAGAGAGATTCATTGTCGATGATGTCGCTGATCAGATTCAGGTTGGTGCGCGCTGTCAGCTTGTAATCCCAGCTCACGTTGAAACCTTGCTGGCGGGTGTTGTCATTGATGGTGTTCAAGTTGTTGCCCAGCAGCGGAGAGTCGGTTTCGCGGATCGACAGGGCATCGCGGGTGACGCGGTAGATGCTGAAGATGGCGCCAGTGCGGCCTTCGCGGAACATGACACTGCCGCGCAACTGCTTTTGCAGGCTGTAACGGTTGCTGAAGTAATTGACGTTGTTGGCCAGCGAAGGCGGCAGGCCGGCGTTGCGGATGTAGTCCTGCACGGCGCGGGCGCGCTCGACCGGGTCCGGGTAATTGGCCTGGAACAGCGCGTCGAGCAGGGCAGCCGTGTCCACCGTAGCTGGCAGCAGAAAGTTGGCGCGGGTGCTGGTGACCGAATCGTCGTAGTTCAGACTCCACACGGTATGGCGGCTGCGGTGCATGCCCGTGAGCATGCGGCTTGGACCGTAATAGCGGTGGCCCAGGCTGGTGGTCAGGCTGGTGCGCAGGCTGGGGGTCCAGGTGAAACCGGCATTCCAGCCCTTGCCGCCATTGGCGCCGCCCAGGGCCTGGTAGTCGTAATTGTCGTAATTCAGGCCGGCCGTCAGGTTCAGGGTCGGCAGCACCTTGTAACGCAGATTGGCATTGGCCATTTCGACCGTGCTGTCATTGGCCAGGCGGTCGTGGATTTTCTGCTCGCTTGCCTGCACGCCCCAGCCAATGGTGCGAAAGCCGGGGCCGCTGTCGGCCTTGAGCAGCAGGGAGTTGCCGCTGCTGTTGCCCAGCCCGCTGCGCCCAGCGTCCACCGAGTCGTGGGTGTAGCGCACTTCGGTGGTGGCGGTGCTGCCGAATCGGTGCTTCATATACGGGCTGATGCGCCAGCTGGTCACCTCGGTCTGGTTGGCCGAGGCATAGTTGTTGTCGGTATTGACCTGGCCGAAGGGCGAGACGTTTTGCTGGGCCTTGGCGGCAAAGGCGTCCACAAACAGCAGATCCGGGATCAGCTTGGCCTTGGCGTCCGCGTGCAGGTGGCGCGCGCTGCGGTTGGTACCGCTGACCTCGTGGTCCAGGGGCGCAAAATATTGCAGCTGGTATTCGGCGTTAAGCGTCAGGCGCGGGCCGAGGTGGTGCAGGCGAAAGCCGGGCGTGATCTCGGTGACGAACTGGCTTTTTTCTTCGCCGGCGCCGCGCAGGGCCACGTTGTCGCTATAGGTTTCGCGCAGGTCCAGGGTGGGCACGAACTTCCAGTCGGCATGGGCGGCAGGCGCGCACAAAAGCGCCGCCAGTCCCAGCGGCAGTACCAGCGGGCGTTTCCACGCCTGCCGCACAGCACTTGCCAGACTAGTTGTAATGATAGTCATAGGTCTCTTCAACGCCAGGGAATTCACGCGTCTTGTTATAGATGAGATTGACGTTGCTGCAGCCTTCAAGCTGGCGCAGCGATTCCTTGACGGCGTGCTGGGTCGTCGTTTCCGACTCCACCACGAGCACGATTTGCCCCATGTGGTTGGCCAGCACGTGGGCTTCGCTGGTGAGCAGCAGGGGCGGCGAATCAAAAATGACGATACGGTCGGGATAGCGGTTGGCAATCTCGGCCACAAAGCTGCTCATGGTCTGGCTGGCCAGCAGTTCGGTGGCGCGCGCATTGCTGCTACCGGCTGGCAGGATGGTCAGGGTGTCGACGTTGGTACGCAGCATCACGTCCGACATGTCGATTTTGTCGTCGAGCAGCATGTCCATCAGGCCGCGCTGGGCTGGCAGGCCAAGCACGCGCAGCACGGAAGGACGGGCCACGTCGGCGTCGACCAGCAGCACGGTGTGGTCCAGTTCCATGGCGATACTCATGGCCAGGTTGATGGCGCAGTAAGTCTTGCCTTCGCCAGGCAGCGAGCTGGTGATCATGATCAGGTTGCCTGGTTTCTCGCCCGGCTTGCGTTCGGCAAAGGCACGCTTGAGCAGGGGACGCTTGATGATGCGGAAGTCTTCCACCAGGGTGGTGCGTCCGCCGGCAGCGGTGACCATGCCGGAGTCGCGCATATGGGCCAGGTCGAGTTCAACTTTTTTGGTGTTCAGGCGCGCTGCCGGGGATTCTGCTGGCGCGGCAGGCGCCGCAGCTGCGACAGGCGCCGCTGGGGCTGCTGCGACCGCTGGGGCAGGCGCAGCAAGGGGGGCTGCTGCGACGGGCGCGGGTGCGGCGACAGGTGTGTCGACGGCCGGGACGGCAGTGGCCGCTGCGGCAGCATTCGCCTCGCGCTTCTGGTCCATCCGGTTTGCTGCTTTTTCGATGATGCTCACTATATTCCCCCGATCAATCAGACCATAGGCCTGATCAGTATCAGCGCCATGACGGCGCCGTACGCACTAAACAGCATGAAAACCGATGCGCCCAGCGCATACAGGCGTTTTTTCTGGCGTGCCTTCTGGTCCGCCGTCCAGTTCATGGCAATGCTGCCCAGGATAGGCAGGCCGGTCACTTCGCGCAGCGCTGCCTGGCTGAGGAAGGTCGGACGGAACTGGCTCATCAGCAGCGCCGAACCGAGGCCAATCGCCAGGGCCAGCACGAACACCAGCGAGAACAAGCGTGGACGGTTCGGGCCGGCCGGGGTCAGGGGCACGGTCGGTGGATCGATGACGCGAAAGGTCAGCATGTCGGTGGCAGAGCTGAGGTCGCCCGAGAGCTTGGCCTGCTCGCGCCGTTCCAGCAGCTTCTGGTGGTTTTCCTTGTTGACCGCATAGTCGCGGTTAAGTTGCGACAACTGGGCTTCGACTTCGGGCGCCTGGGTGCTCTGGGCTTTCAGGCGGGCAGCACGGGTGTTGAATTCTTCGACCCGCGCACTCAGGGCAGCAACCTTGGCTTCCGCGTCCGACAGCGACACTTTCAGTTGCTGCAGCATGGGGCTGTAATTGGCGCCTGGATCGTTACTGGCAGGACGGTTGCGTGCTTCTTCGCGTTTCTTTTCTTCCAACTGGGCCAGCAGGCGCTTGGCGCCGATGATGTCCGGGTGGGCGTCGGTGTACTGCATGCGCAGGGCATCGAGGTTTTTGGTGACAGCCTGGATGCGGCCATCGAGTTCGGGATTGGCCATCAGCGATGGTTTGCCCGGCACGTCGCCGCCGCCAATCTGGCGTCGGATGGCGTTGCGGGCCTGGACGGCTTCGGCCAGTTCCAGCTTGGCCTGGTTCTGGCGGTCGCTCACTTCAGCCATGGTGGCGGAAAAATCGCTGGTGCCGCGCGGCAGCATGCCAATGTTCTTGATCTTGAAATCTTTCAACTCGTTTTCAGCGGCGGTCAGTTTTTCTTCGTAGGCCTTGATCTGGTCATCGATGAACTGCACGGCTTTTTCCGAATCCTGCTTCTTGCCGCCGAAGCTGCCTTCCACAAAAATGGTCAGCAGGGACTGCACCACGTCCTTGCCCAGTTTTGGGTTGGGATTGTTGTAGGTGATGGTGTAGATGTCGTCGCGCTCGGTACCGGTGATCTTGATCTTTTCAATCAGGTCATCGATCAGCTTTTCTTT
>JBJMVX010000196.1:0-3583 GCA_045810445.1 Massilia sp. | reverse complement strand
GTGTCTACCGCGTGCGCAAGTCCGCAGAAACCTACCATACCAGTAGCCCCTCGATGGACATTTCCAAGGCGTCCAATTTCGAGCGCTTCATCTATGACCTGGTCGGCCGTGATGCGGCACGCGTGAAAGCGCTGTTCCACAAGGTTGAAACCCAGGGTGGTTTCGACCTGTCTGGAAAACCGGGCAGCGATGGCGACGAATTCAAGCTGGTGTCCGAATATGGTTTCGCATCGGGCAAATCGACCCACAAGGACCGACTCGACACCATTCGTGACGTGGCCGACGATTTTGATATCACCATCGATACCCACACGGCAGACGGCATCAAGGTCGCACGCAAGTATATGGCGCCTGGCGTGCCGATGATTGTGCTGGAAACGGCATTGGCAGCCAAATTCAATGAAACCATACTCGATGCGCTGGGCGTGGACGCCGAGCGCCCAGCTGGTTTCGAAGATATCGAGTCGCTGCCGCAAAAATTTGTCGTCATGACGACCGACGTCGCGAAGATGAAGGCCTACATCGCATCCAATACCGGACTGTGACGATGAAACCGGGCGCCAAACCGATGATGGCCGTGCAGGATGCGCTTGACGTGATGCTCGCTGCCGCGCGGCCACTGCAGACAACAGAGCTGATAGCGACCTTGAAGGCCAACGGCCGGGTGCTGGCACAAGCGCAAAGCTCCACCATCAACGTGCCATCGGCTGACAATACCCAGATGGATGGGTATGCGGTGCGCGCCGCTGATTGCGCCAGCGGCAGCGCCACCTTGCGCGTGTCGCAGCGCATCGCGGCCGGCCAGTCCGGCCACTTCCTCGAGCCTGGAACCGCTGCGCGGATTTTTACCGGTGCCTTGATACCGGACGGCGCCGATGCGGTCGTGATGCAGGAACTGTGCGAAGCGACTGGCACCGACAGCGTCACGATTAAACACGTTCCTGTGCCGGGCGAATGGCTGCGGCGTGCTGGCGAAGACATCGTCGCAGGCGCCGTCATCCTCGACGCAGGCACGCGCTTGCGTAGCCAAGAACTTGGCTTGGCCGCCTCCGTGGGCCTGGCCAGTTTGCCGGTGTACCGCAAGCTGCGCGTAGCCGTATTTTTTACCGGTGATGAATTGGTCATGCCGGGCGAGGCGCCCGGAGGGCAACTGCCACCTGGCGCCATCTACAACTCGAACCGCTTTCTGCTGCGCGCACTACTGGAAAACCTCGGTTGCGAACTGACCGATTTCGGCATCGTGCCCGATACGCTGGAGGCGACGCGCAACACGCTGAGCGAAGCAGCGCGAGAGCATGATCTGATCATTACTTCGGGCGGCGTGTCGGTCGGCGAAGAAGACCATGTCAAGCCGGCAGTGGAGGCGCTAGGGCGCCTGAATATGTGGCAGGTCGCCGTCAAGCCAGGCAAACCGCTCGCTTTTGGCGAAGTTGACCGCGCTGATGGTTCGGCGTTTTTCCTTGGATTGCCGGGCAACCCGGTAGCGAGCTTCAACACATTCTTGCTGTTTGTGCGGCCCTTTATTCTCAAACTGCAGGGCGTCACCGGCCGGCTTGCGCCTCGCTCGTTTGCGCTGCGTTCCGACTTTGACTGGAGCAAGCCTGATCGCCGCAACGAGTTTTTGCGTGTGAAAATCAACGATGCCGGTGGCTTGGACCTGTTTGCGAATCAGGGCTCGGGCGTACTCACATCCACCGTATGGGGCGACGGCCTGGTCGACAATCCTCCGGGTCAGGCAATTGCCGTTGGCGACATGGTGCGTTTTATCCCGTTCAGCGAATTACTCTATTAGGTCGTCATGAAAGTCACATTGCGTTTTTTTGCCAGCGTGCGCGAAGAGCTGGGCACAGCACAGGAAACCTTGAATGTTCCTGAGGGTGTAGGCAGCGTGGGCGCTTTGCGTGAGCTGCTGCAGCAACGCGGCGGCGTGTGGGCCAGTGCCTTGGCAACCGAGCGGCCATTGCGCATGGCCTTCAACCACAGCATGTGTCCTGCCGATACAGCCTTGGCGGATGGCGCGGAAGTCGCGTTCTTCCCGCCCGTCACAGGCGGTTAGTCGCTCAATCGAGCTCGCGTTCCAGCCACTTGATCACACCGTCGACGCTGCGAAAATCGCTGACTGATCGGCAGGCGATGGCGGGATGACGTTCAGAGAGCATGCGTGAGAGCGCAGCGCCGGGTCCCAGTTCAAGCGCCACATTGATCCCCATTTCAGCTGCCGTATCCATGCAATCGGCCCATTGAATGGTATGTGCCAGTTGCCTGGACAGGTGATCGATTGCGGCGGCCTTTCCATCGATGGGCGTGGCTGCGACGCCAGAGAGCACAGGGCAAAGCTGCGGCGTAAATGGCGCCGCATCGAGACCTGCTGCGAAAAGAGGGATGGCCTCCGCAATCAAAGCCGTGTGCGATGCGACTGCGACCGGGAGTCGTTGAAATCGGCCCGCCGCCGCGTTCACAGCCAGTTCCAGCGACGCTGCATGCGCCTGCAAGCCGCCAACAATGCAACTGTCGCCGCCGGTTACGATAGATAGTTCGAAGTGATGAGCGTTGGCCAACGCAGCCAATGCCTTGATGGGCAAGCCCCCGATGGCTGCCAGCGCGTGCGGCTGCAGAACACAGGCGTCCATTGCATTCGCACGCAGTCGGGCCAGCGACACGGCGACATCAATTGACAGCGCGCCAGCGACCCCGTACGCCGCAAGTTCCCCAATGCTGTATCCGGCCACCAGCGATGGCACGGGCACGCGGTCGCGTAGTGTCGCCCACGTGGAAAGTGCCGCAGCGACGATTGCCGGTTGGGCGTGCTCATTGTCAAACAGGGTGTCCGCATCAATCGATACACCGCTGCGTGCCAGCGCAGCGGCCCCTTGCGAATCGCTGCGGGCGAGATCGAACATGCCAGCGTGTTGACCGCCCTGGCCAGAACACAGAATCATCAAGCGCCGGTTCATGCGCAAAAGGCCAGAACAAAGCAACTGGCCGCCAACAGGTCGGCAGCACCGCCCGGCGATAGATTCTGGGCCATGAAAAGCTGGTGGCAGGCGAGGGCTTGCGCCTCCCACTGCGGCGCCGCGGTAGCGCCATTTGCCATGAAGTCGCGGGCATGGCGACGCACGATCTGCGCGCCAGCTATGCCACCACGATGAATGACATTGGTGTCGCTCACTTGCGCCATCAGGGCGAACAGCGCGTCGATGCGCGCAAGGCGCAGGCCGCGACCTGCCGCCAGTGTCGATTGCATGGTACCCAGGCCGGTTCCAAATACTGAAGGCAGCCCCAGAGCGCCTTCGTGACGGGCGCCGCTCGCTCCGTGCGCCGTAGCCACGCACGATCCATGCGACTGATCGCCCTCGGCATGCGTATGCGCGGCCAGCTGTTCACCCCAACCCGCGAGCAATTGCTTGCGCAAATTCGAAGCGCTGGGGGCCAATCCCAGGGCATGCAAGCGCCCGGCGGCCGCGCACAGCAAACCGAGGCTAAATATGGCGCCACGATGGGTATTGATGCCGCCGGTTGCCCGCAACATGCGAGTCTCGGCGGCGACGCCCAGCTTCTTGAGCGCTGAAAAATCGGCGCCCTC
>JBJMVX010000195.1:0-10328 GCA_045810445.1 Massilia sp. | reverse complement strand
TGCTGGTGGTGCGCGCGGGCGGCACGGGCGAGGCCATCGTCGCCGCCCTGCGCGAACACCAATGGACAGAAGCGCTGTTCACCCAACGTGATGTCTACGAACGCGATGTGCAGCTTTGGCTGTTTGGCCACGCGCTGATGGAAAAGCTGGTGGCCCCACGCAAGGCAATCACCGCGCATACGCGGGTGGTGCTGGCGGACGACACTTACTTTGCGCTGGACCAGCCGGCGCGCCGCGACTGGCTCGATCAGCACCTGGCAGCCGCACTGGCCAGCGAAGAACTCAACACCGCCTGCTTCACGCCTTTGCCAGTGCTGGGAGTCCCCGGCTGGTGTGAAGATCAGGACGCGGCGTTTTATGCCGACACCAGCGTATTTCGACCCAAGACACGGAAAGCATGAGCATGGAAACGGTACGCTGGGGCATACTCGGTACGGGAAAAATCGCACGCGCCTTTGCGACCGGGTTGCGCGACACACCGGGCGCGGTGCTGGCGGCAGTGGGCTCGCGCACCATGGACGGCGCGCAGGCCTTTGCCGATGAATGCGGTGCGGCCAAAGCCTACGGCAGCTACCAGGCACTGGCTGACGCCCCGGATATCGACATCGTCTACATCGCCACCCCGCATCCGATGCACTTCGAGAACGCCAGCATGCTGCTCCACGGCGGCAAGGCGGTATTGTGCGAAAAACCGTTCACCATGAACCGGCGCGAGGCCGAACTGCTGGTGGCAACGGCACGCGAAAAGCGCCTGTTTCTGATGGAAGCCATGTGGACCCGCTTCATGCCGGCCCTGGCAGAAGTACGGCGCGTGATTGCGTCGGGCGAGATCGGCCCGGTGCACCAGGTGATGGCCGATTTCGGATTCACCGCCACCAGGGACCCTGAACACCGCGTCAACAATCCGGATCTGGGTGGTGGCGCCCTGCTGGACCTGGGCATCTACCCGGTCTCGATTGCCGCCGCGCTGCTCGGTCCCGTGGCCTCGGTCGTGGCTCAGGCCGAGATGGGCGAGACCGGTGTCGACATCCAGACCGCGTTTTCAATGCGGCACAGTGGCGGCGGCATGTCGGTTTGCAGTTGCTCGTTCAAGGCGCGCACGCCGGCCGAACTGACCGTCTCCGGCGAGCTAGGATACGTGCGCATGAATACCATGTTCCACCGCGCCAGCTCGATCACGGTCACCACGGCCGACGGCACGCGCACCATTCCCACGCCCTATCTGGGTAACGGTTATGTGCACGAAGCGATGGAGGCGGGCCGCTGCCTGCGTGCCGGACTGCTGGAAAGCCCTGGCATCACGCACGACGAGACCATCGCGCTGATGGGGGTACTCGATGACATTCGACGCCAGATCGGCCTGCGCTACGCTGCCGACGACTTAGACCTTTAAGAATTCCTCGCGCCCGCCCAGCCAGCGCGCCAGGTGGGCTTCGACGACGTCGTCGACCGCGTCGTGAATGAGGTTGTGGGCCACGTCGCGCGCCTGTTCCACCAGCCACTGGTCGGTTTCCAGGTCGGCGAAGCGCAGCATGGCCTGGCCTGACTGGCGCGCGCCCAAAAATTCGCCAGGACCGCGTATCTCCAGGTCGCGCCGCGCGATTTCAAAACCGTCCGTCGTCTCGCGCATGGTCATCAGGCGCTGCTTGGCAATCTGCCCCAAGGGGCTTTGATACAGCAGCAGGCACACGCTGGCGGCCGAACCTCGGCCCACGCGCCCACGCAACTGGTGCAGCTGCGACAGGCCGAAACGTTCGGCATGTTCAATCACCATCAGCGAAGCGTTGGGCACGTCCACGCCCACCTCGATCACCGTGGTGGCCACCAGCACCTGCACTGCGTTGGCCGTGAAGGCATCCATCACTTCCTGTTTTTCGGCTGGCTTCAAGCGTCCGTGCACCAGGCCCACCTGCAGGTCGGGCAAGGCTTCGGCCAGCATGGCGTGGGTGTCGGTAGCCGTTTGCAGTTGCAAGGCTTCGGATTCTTCGATCAAGGGACAGACCCAGTAGACCTGGCGGCCTTCCTGGGCGGCTGCGTGCACGCGCTCGATCACTTCATCGCGCCGGTTCTGGTCGATGGCGCGCGTGACGATGGGGCTGCGCCCTGGCGGCAACTCGTCGATCACGGACACTTCCAGGTCGGCGTAATAGGTCATGGCGAGGGTGCGCGGAATGGGCGTGGCCGACATCATCAACTGGTGGGGCGTTTTGCCATTGCTGCCCTTGTTGCGCAACGTGAGCCGCTGGCCCACGCCAAAGCGGTGCTGCTCGTCGACGATGACCAGGCCCAGTTTCGCAAACTGCACCGTGTCCTGGATCAGGGCGTGGGTGCCGATGATGAGCTGGGCCTCGCCCGACTCCACCAGTGCGGTGGCGGCCAGTTTGTCCTTCTTTTTCAGGCTGCCCGTCAGCCAGGCCACCTTCACGCCCAGCGGCTCCATCCACGCTGCGATCTTGCGAAAATGCTGGTCCGCCAGGATTTCGGTAGGCGCCATCAGGGCCGCCTGGTAGCCGCTGTCGATAGCTTGCGCCGCCGCCAGCGCAGCCACCACGGTCTTGCCACTGCCTACGTCTCCCTGCAGCAGGCGCTGCATCGGGTAGCCATTTTTCAGGTCGGCGCGAATCTCCTTGAGCACGCGCTGCTGGGCCCCGGTCAGCTTGAACGGTAATTGTTCCAGGAAGGCGGCGGACAGGCTGCCGACCGCCTTGAGCACAGGCGCGCCCTTGGTGCGGCGGGCGCGCTGGGCGCGTTTGAGCGAAAGCTGTTGGGCCAGCAGTTCGTCGAATTTCATGCGCACCCAGGCCGGGTGCGAGCGGTCGACCAATGCATGGGCATCGATTTCCTGGGGCGGGTAGTGCAGCAGGCGCACGGCCGGCTCGAAATTGGACAGGCTCATGGAAGTGAGCAGGGCAGGCGGCAGGGTATCGCGCCAGTCGACCCGCTTCATGGCGTCGGCAATGGCGCGTCGCAGGATGGCTTGCGAGAGGCCTTCGCCGGACGGGTAGACGGGGGTCAGCTCGGTGGGCAGTGGGGCGCCCTCGTTGATTACCTTGTAGCCGGGGTGGACCATCTCGGCGCCGAAAAAGCCGTGTTTGAGTTCGGAGCGGGCGCGCACGCGGGTGCCCTCGGCCAGTTGCTTGACCTGGCTGCCGTAGAAATTCATAAAGCGCAGCAGCAGCTCGCCCGTCTCGTCGGCAATCGTGACCAGCAACTGGCGCCGGGGGCGGAAGGCGATTTCATTTTTGGTGACCACCCCCTCGACCTGGGATACGTGGCCGCCGCGCAGGCAGGCTTCGCGGATGGAGACCACCTGGGTTTCATCCTCGTAGCGCATGGGCAGGTGCAGCACCAGGTCCATGTCGGTGCGCAGGCCCAGCTTGGCGAGCTTGCTTTCGTTGGTTTTCGGCGCGGCTTTTGGCTTGGAAGGTGGCATATTGACTGCGGGTCGCTGCGCTAGGATAAAATAGAGGGTTGCCTTGCGCGTCAGCGCTATTGTAAGGCTTGATGACTGAACCAGCACTGTCCTTGCGAAAGCGATGACCCATGCCGCCTCAGATCACCTGTGCTATGGGTCCTCGCTTTCGCAAGGACAGTGGAGGTGGTCTTTCGGGTGCTGATGATACCTGCAGGCTCACCATTTTTTTTACTGAACAAAGAATGTACTCGCTTTCCGATTTCGACTTCGACCTGCCGCCCGAGCGGATCGCCCAGCTGCCGCTGCCCAACCGTAGCGCTTCGCGCCTATTGCATGTAGACGGCGACGCCCTGGTGGACCGCCATTTCGCCGACATCGTCGACCAGCTCGTCCCTGGCGACCTCCTGGTCATGAACGACACGCGCGTGCTCAAGGCGCGCTTTTTCGGCGTCAAGGAAACCGGCGGCAATGTCGAGGTGCTGGTCGAACGCGTGCTGGACAGCCGCACCGTGCTGGCCCAGGTGCGCGCCTCCAAGTCGCCCAAGCCCGGCAACAAGATCCGCCTGGCCGACGCCTTCACAGTCACCACCGGCGAGCGCGCGGGCGAATTTTTCACCCTTACCTTCGACGGCGACGTGTTCGACCTGATCGAAGCGCATGGCCGCCTGCCCCTGCCGCCCTATATTGAACACGATGCCGACGCCTTCGACGAAACGCGTTACCAGACAGTCTATTCGCGCGAACCCGGCGCAGTCGCCGCACCAACGGCCGGCCTGCACTTCGACGAAGCCTTGTTGGCAAACCTGAAAGCGAAGGGTATCAACTTCGCCTACGTCACCCTGCACGTGGGCGCAGGCACCTTCCAGCCAGTGCGGGTGGAAGTGCTGTCAGAGCACAAGATGCACACCGAGTGGTACACCGTGCCCCAGGAAACTGTGGACGCGGTACGCGCTGCCAAGGCTGCCGGCCGCGCCGTCATTGCCGTCGGTACCACCAGCCTGCGCGCCCTGGAGTCGGCCTCGCAAAGCGGTGAACTGGTCGCTGGCAGCGCCGACACGGCCCTATTCATCACGCCCGGCTACACCTTCAAGACGGTCACCCGCCTGATCACCAATTTCCATTTGCCCAAGTCGACCCTGCTGATGCTGGTGTCGGCCTTTGCCGGCTACGAGCGCATCAAACGGGCCTACGCCCATGCCATCGCCAGCGAATACCGCTTCTTCAGCTATGGCGACGCCATGCTGCTCACTACCGAGAACCTTTGACATGCTCGAATTCGAACTCCTGAAAACCGACACCAGCGGCCTGTCGCACGCACGCCGCGGTCGCCTGACGCTCAACCACGGCGTCATCGAGACCCCCATCTTCATGCCGGTCGGGACCTACGGTTCGGTCAAGGCCATGGATCCGAACGAACTGAAGGCGGTCGGCTCGCAAATCATCCTGGGCAACACCTTCCACCTGTGGCTGCGCCCGGGCACGGAAGTGCTCAACAAGTTTGGCGGCCTGCACGGTTTCATGGGCTGGGACAAGCCTATCCTGACCGATTCAGGCGGCTTCCAGGTGTTTTCCCTGGGCGCGATGCGCAAGATCACGGAAGAGGGCGTCAAGTTTTCCTCGCCGATTGACGGCAGCAAGCTGTTCCTGTCGCCGGAAATCTCGATGCAGATCCAGCGCGCGCTCAATTCCGACATCGTCATGCAGTTCGACGAATGCACGCCCTACGAAATCGATGGCCGCCCGGCCACGGCCCAGGAAGCGGCCACTTCGATGCGCATGTCGCTGCGCTGGGCCCAGCGCTCGATGAATGAATTTACCCAGGGCGAAAACCCGAATGCCCTGTTTGGCATCGTCCAGGGCGGCATGTTTGAAAACCTGCGCGACGAGTCGCTTGCCGGCCTGGAAGAGATCAACTTCCCCGGCATCGCCATTGGCGGCCTGTCGGTGGGCGAGCCGAAAGAAGACATGATGCGCATGCTCGAGCACGTGGGCCCGCGCCTGCCGGCCAACAAGCCGCACTATCTGATGGGCGTGGGCACGCCGGAAGACCTGGTCGCTGGCGTGGCCAACGGCATCGACATGTTCGACTGCGTGATGCCAACCCGCAATGCGCGCAATGGCTGGTTGTTTACCCGCTTTGGCGACGTCAAGATCAAGAACGCGCGCTACAAGGATGACCAGGGGCCGCTGGACGAGAGCTGCGATTGCTACTGCTGCAAGAACTTCTCGCGCGCCTACCTGCACCATCTGCACCGCTCCAAGGAAATCCTCGGTGCGCGCCTGAATACCATCCACAACCTGCATTACTACTTGAAACTGATGAGCGAAGTGCGCGACGCCATCGATGCCGACCGTTTCCACGCCTTCCGCCTGGAGTTCAATGCCAACCGTGCCAGAGGCGTGTAGCCGGCATCAAAATTAAATTACTGACAACACTTGCAATCCCATTTGTTGCTGCCACATAGCGCAAATGGCCGCACGCTATCTGGCGATGCTAGAATACAGCGCTGATTTTTTAACTAATTCATATTGGAGTACCTGTGTTTATTTCGAGTGCCTACGCCCAAGCCGCTGGACCCGCCGTTGAAGCGGGCGGCATTCCTGGTGGTTTCATGACCATTTTCGCCATCATGTTCGCCGTCATGTACTTCTTCATGATTCGCCCGCAGCAGAAGAAGGCCAAAGAAGCGCAGCAAATGGTCGAAGCCCTGAAAAAAGGTGACGAAGTGGTCACCAGCAGCGGCATCCTGGGCCGCGTGGTCAAGGTCAAGGACACCTATGTGACGGTCGAGATCGCCACCAACACCGAAGTCGTCTTTCAAAAACAGGCGATTGTCATGACGCTGCCAACCGGCACGCTCAAATCGCTGTAAGCCTGATGGGCGGCCCTAGGCCGTCTGCCTGCTCAATCTGAACGCTGGAACACTATGAACCGCTACCCCGTCTGGAAATATGTCCTGATCGTTGTTGCCCTGCTGTTTGGCGCGCTGTACACGGCGCCCAACTACTTCGTCGAATCGCCGGCGCTGCAGGTCACAACCAGTAAGACCCAACTGAAGATCAACCGCGACACCGCTGCCCGCGTGGCGGACGTGCTGAGCAAGGCTGGCATTCCCACGGACGGCGTTGCAGTCGAAGGCGAGGGCAGCACGGCATCGGTGCGCGCGCGCTTCGTCAATACCGACCAGCAGTTCAAGGCCAAGCTGGCCCTGGAAAAGGCCTTGAATGCGCCGCCAGGCGACGTTGATGACTACATCGTGACCGTCAACCTGGTCAAGAACACGCCAAGCTGGATGCAAGCCATTTTTGCGCGCCCGATGAACCTGGGCCTGGACTTGCGCGGTGGTGTGCACTTCCTGATGCAGGTGGACGTGGCCGCGACCCTGGAAAACAAGATCAAGGGCATTCCAGCCACCTTGCGCAGCCAGTTCCGCGACAAGAAAATCTACCATTCGGGCATCGAGCGCGTGGGCAACACGGTGGAAATCAAATTCCGCGACGCCGCCGTGCGCGACAGCGCCAAGACCGTGCTGCGCGACATGGGCGACGAGCTGGCCTGGACCGAAGCGGCCGATGGCAGCGACCTGAAACTGGTCGTTGCGCTCAAACCGGAAGCGCTCAAGCGCACCGTGGACGAAGGCGTCAAGCAGAACATTGCCACCCTGTCCAAGCGAATCAATGAACTGGCGGTGTCCGAGCCTATCGTCCAGCAACAGGGTGCCGATCGCATCGTTGTGCAATTGCCAGGCGTACAGGATGTGGCGCACGCCAAGGACATCATCGGCCGCACGGCCACGCTGGAACTGCGCATGGTGGACGACACTGTGCTGCGCGGCACAGAATTGACCTCGACCATTCCATTTAGCTCGGAACTGTTCCCGAACACTCCGAATGGCCCGCTGGTGATCCAGAAAGACGTCATCCTCTCGGGTGAATACATCTCCAGTGCCAATGCCACGACCGACCCCCAGACCCAGCAGCCGGAAGTGAAGCTGACCTTGAATGGCGATGGCGGCAGCAAGATGCGCCATGCCACGCGTGACCACGTGGGCAAGGCCATGGCCATCCTGCTCAAGGAAAAAGGCAAATACTCCGTGCTGTCGGCACCGACCATCCAGAGCGAACTGGGCAGCCAATTCAACATCACCAACATGGGCAGTTCCGAAAAAGCTGCCGAACTGGCATTGCTGCTGCGCTCGGGCGCGCTGGCGGCACCAATGGAATTTGTGGAAGAGCGCGTGATCGGGCCCCAACTGGGCGCGGAAAACATTTCCAAGGGCCTGTATTCGACGGTCTACGGTTTTGCTGCGATTGCCATCTTCATGATCATCTACTACCACCTGTTTGGTTTCTTCAGCATGCTGGCGCTGGCCTCCAACCTCTTGTTCCTGCTCGGCATCCTGTCGGTCATGCAAGTGACGCTGACCCTGCCGGGTATTGCCGCTATTGCGCTGGCGCTCGGTATGGCAATTGACGCCAACGTGCTGATCAACGAGCGCATACGCGAGGAACTCCGATCCGGCAATTCGCCGCAAGCGTCGATTGCCGCCGGTTTTGAACGCGCCTGGGCCACCATTCTTGACTCGAACGTCACCACCCTGATCGTCGGTATTGCCCTCTACGTGTTTGGTAGCGGCCCGATTCGCGGCTTTGCCATCGTGCACTGCCTGGGGATTCTGACCTCGATGTTCTCGGCCGTGTTTGTTTCGCGCGGTGTGGTCAACCTCTGGTACGGCCGCAAGAAGAAACTCGCTGGCGTATCGATTGGTACCGTCTGGACTCCTGGCCTGTCGGTCACGAAATAACTAGTACTCACTACAACAGGATTCAAGATGGAATTTTTCCGCATCAAGAAAGATATTCCCTTCATGCGCCACGCGTTGATTTTCAACGCGATTTCGGCGCTGACCTTTGTCGCAGCCGTGTTCTTCCTGGCGACCAAGGGCCTGCATTTCTCGGTCGAGTTCAAGGGTGGTACCACCATGGAACTGAAGTATCCGGGGCCCGCCAACCAGGAAAAGATCCGCGCCGATCTGACCAAGCTTGGCTATGAAGAGCCGGAAGTGACCAGCTTTGGCAATGCGCAGGAAGTCAAGCTGCGCCTGCCGATCATCAAGGCAGCCGCTGGCGCGGCCAGTTCCGACCTGGTGTTCAATGCCCTGTGCAAAGCCGAAGCGGGGGAAGCGAAGACGGTTGAATCGGTCGATGACAAGGGCCAGAAAGTCAGCAAGACCAGTTGCTTCAATGCGAGCGGCGCGGAAGTGCTGCAATTGCGTAACAAGGAATTTGTCGGCCCCCAGGTGGGCGATGAACTGACCCAGAGCGGCATCAATGCCCTCTTGATGGTGATCGTGCTGGTGATGGCTTACCTGGCCTTGCGCTTCGAATGGAAATACGCGGTGTCGGCCATTGTCGCCAACTTGCACGACGTGGTCATCATTCTCGGCTTCTTCGCCTTCTTCCAGTGGGAGTTCTCGCTGGCGGTGTTGGCCGGTGTGCTGGCAGTGCTCGGCTACTCGGTCAATGAATCGGTGGTTATTTTCGACCGGATCCGCGAAAACTTCCGCAAGCAGCGCAAGTCCAGCGTCGAAGAAGTGATCAACGGCGCCATTACCAGCACCATCTCCCGTACCATCATCACCCACGGCTGTACCCAGATGATGGTGCTCTCGATGCTGTTCTTCGGCGGCAGCACGCTGCATTACTTCGCCATCGCGCTGACCATTGGTATTTGCTTCGGTATCTACTCGTCGGTGTTCGTGGCAGCAGCCATTGCCATGTGGCTGGGCGTGAAGCGCGAAGACTTGATCAAGCCGGTCAAGGAAAAAGACGAAACCGACGGCGCGGTCGTGTAAGCCACCCGCCTGTTGATGTTCACGATGCCGTGCCGCCTAGCGTCACGGCATTTTTCATGGAGGACGCGCGCATGCGCTTAACGAATCGGGCAGCGTCGTGAGCCGCAGCGGACGGCTGTTCCAGCTGCTGGACGCCTTGCGCGGCCATCGTCGACCGGTGACGGCCGCCGTGCTGGCCGAGCGCCTCGGTGTGTCGGAGCGCACCATCTACCGCGATATCCAGACCCTGGCGAGCCTTGGGGCGCCAGTGGAAGGCGAGGCTGGCGTGGGTTACCTGCTGCGCTCTGGCGTATTCCTGCCGCCCCTGATGTTTGACACGGACGAGCTGGAAGCGCTGGTGCTCGGTGCGCGCTGGGTAAGGCAGCAGGGTGATGCGGTACTGGCGCAGGCGGCCGCCAATGCGCTTGCCAAGATTGCCACTGCCAGCCCGCGCGACCTGCGTGACACCATGGCCGATACCAGTCTGTGGGTGCCCATGGAAGCGCCGAACCCGGCGACCGAATTGCACATGCCGGCAGTACGGGACGCGATCCGGCGTGGCCACGTGTTGCAATTGAGCTACCGCGATGGTAAGGGCAAGGAGTCCGAACGCCAGGTCTGGCCGTTTGCGCTGGGCTTTTTCGAGGGGGCCAGGATGCTGGCGGCCTGGTGCGTACTGCGCCAGGAGTTTCGCCATTTCCGGCTGGACCGGATTGCTGCGGCGGCCAGCGAAGGTGAGCGCTACCCGGCGCAGCGGCAAGCTTTGCTGGCGCGCTGGCGCACGGAAAATGGGATCGCCCAGGACGCTTGAGCGAGGATGTTTTGGATCAAGAAAACAGTTGTTGCCTGGGGGATTTATTTACTTGTGTGTGTCAGCGCACGGAAGGGCTGGCGGGGAGTGCCTATAGTGGAGCTGTCTCTTTCAGGACATCCCTAGTTTTGGACTTTGCCCGCTCTTATACAGCGGGCATTTTTTTGTGCAGTTCCCACGGTACGGAGGGGCTGCGTAAAACCGTCGTCCTCGCGAATGCGGGGTCCCGTGGTTCGCTGGCGTCAGTGTGGGTCCCCGGTTTGGGGTG
>JBJMVX010000194.1:0-5576 GCA_045810445.1 Massilia sp. | reverse complement strand
TTGCACGATGGCCGAACCGATGCCGACCTCATTGAAAAAGCCAACGAAGCCAATCACCACCATGGCCATGGCCATCAGACCATAATCGGCAGGACTGAGCAGGCGCGCCATGATCAGCGTGCTGCCCAGGGAAATTACCTTGCCGAGCGCACCACCCAAGCCCAGGTGACCAATGGCGCGAACGGTCTTGGAACGCAGGGCATCGCTCACGTGCGGCTCCTGCCTGCGGCTTGGTCAAGGATGGCCGCGAGCTGGCTGGCGCGATGGGTGCGCGAGGACGAGGCGATCAGTTCTTCGCTGGCCACGTGGGCCTGGCCCTGGCGGATCTGCGTGAGCAGGCGTTCGAGCACCGGGGCGATGGCCTCGCTGCTGTTCATGGCGGCGATACTGTCAAAGCCTGCCGCGCGCAGCACGCGTGCCGTCTCGCCGCTGGTGTCCACCAGGCCGAGCACTGGTTTGCGGGCACGGAAGTATTCATAGATCTTGGCCGGGATCTGGGTGTTGAAGGGCGTACCCTGGAACACGATCAAGCCATCGGCCTCCAGCATCTCCTGGAGCGCGACACGGTAGGGTACCGGCGGCTCCACGGTGACGATATCGCTCACGCCGTATTTGTTGACCAGTACATTGATGTCTTCCATCTCGCCGGGAGCGCGCAGCACGACGCGCAGCGAGGTCGCGCTGATCTTGCCGGCTTCACGCAATGCCGCGAGGGCAGCGAAGAAGGGCGAAGGATCGCGGCCGGTGTCGTACAGCACCCCGCTGTGCACCAGCGTCAGGCGCTCGCCCGGGACCACGGCCACCGGCTCGGCGCCGCCGAAACCATCTTCATCGTAGCCGTTTTCGATTACTGAAAACTTTGACGCCGGCAGATGCGAGAAGCGCGCCACGTAGGAGTCGCGCGCGCTGTGGGTGGTGAACACGGCGGCAGTACAGCGGTTGATGGTCTCGCGCTCAATCCACGCGTACACGGCGCGCTGGGGGCGCGAGACCGGGTAGGAGCTTTGCAGCATCGGATCGCGAAAGTCCGCTACCCACGGCAGGCCGCTGATGCGGTGCAGGGCCAGTGCAATCAGGTGCGAGGTGGCGATCGGGAAGGTAGACCAGATCACGCGCGGTTTGTAGCGGCGTATCATGGCCAGGCCAGCCGGCACGGCGGCAAACCACCACGAGATCCAGCGGTCGGGCAGTGCCAGCGCCTCTGGATAGCGGCCCTTGATACCCAGGTGACGCTTGGTGTCGAGCGCAAAGGCGCGGCGCACGATCAACTGGGCTGGCACGCTGGCCAACTGCGACGGATTCTGCACGCTATAGGCGCGCGGCGCCGCCGACAGGACCATCGGGTCCCAGCCATTGCGGCCCAGGTGGCGCGAAAAGCTCAGGGTACGCTGGATACCGCTGCTGGCCGCCTGCGGCGGGAAGTGAAATGCGGTGAGTAAAACACGGGTGTTCATGACTTTTGTTCCATCGGGCGCGAGAGTATGCGCGTCGTAATCTTCATTGCCGCCAGCATGGCGCTCGTCCCATGCCAGCCAGCGCAGCAGGCGCAGGCCAAACAGAAACGGTGTGCGATCCCACGGGCGGCTGCGGGGCAGCTGGAAGCGGTCCTGGGCGCCGGTGACGGCGCCGACCTTGGTGGTAAATGCGGCGACAAAGCCAGCTTCGCGCGCCATGCGGGTGTGGCGTTCATCATAGTCCTTGCCCACCTTGCCATTCGGGTAGGCGAACAGGCGCACAGGTTTGCCGATGATGGCTTCAAGTTCCTTCTTGCCGCCTTCGATTTCTTCGCGCGAGATGGCGTCTTCCAGGCTGGTGAGAATCGGGTGGGAGATGGTGTGCGCGCCGATCTCAATGCCGGCGCGGTCCAGGTTGACCACCATTTCCGGGGTGAGCATCAAACCATGGTCAAGGTCGTCGCCGACCATCATCTCGAGCCGCTTGATGAGGTTGAAGCGAGCCTGGGGCGGCAGGTACTTGGAGGCTTCGGTCAGGCGGCTCACGCTTTGCTGGCGATCAGCCAGCGTGGAGAGCGAGTACACGCCCAGGCCCATTTCGCTCAGATCGAGCTGGTTCTGGGGCAGGTTTTGCACCGCTTCGATGATGCGGTCGTTCCACATATTGCCGCCGCCGACAAAGCCGCTGGTGACAAACACCGTGGCCGGCAGCTTGAATTCCTTCAGGATCGGCAGCGCCAGATCATGGACCGAGCGATAGCCATCGTCAAAGGTAATGCAGACTGCGCGTGGCGGCATGCGGCCACTGCCGATCAACTGCACCGCATCGTGCAGGGGTATGACGTTAAAGCAGGTGGCCAGCAACTTCATTTGCCAGCGGAAGGTGGCCACGTCCGGCTCTGATTCAAGCAGTGGATCTTTCGCTTCCAGGATGCGGTGGTAGTTGACCACGCAGACGCGGCCGGCGCCTTCGCCCTTGGGCGAGACGAGGTTGCCTAGCTTGCGCAGCAGCGAGTGCTCGATACGGTCACTCAGTGTCTCGGTGTCATGCATACGCTGCCGCTCCTTGTCGTGCCAGGACCTGCCGGAACAGGGCAAGCTGGCCGGCGCTGGTGTCGTCCCAGCTAAATCGTTCGGCATAGCGGCGGGTGGCCGCGCGGTCAGGGTAGTTGGCGCGCAAGGCACGCACTGCGGCAGCCAGACCGTCGGCACTGCGCTCTTCCATCAGCAAGCCCGCTTCCGGCGCCGCTACCACTTCGGGCGTTCCCCACACGCGGCTGGCGATAACGGGCGTACCGCATGCCATGGCCTCGAGTAGGACATTGGCCCAGCCTTCGCGCTCGGACGGCAGCACCAGCGCGTCGGCCGCGCCGTAGTAGTCGCGCAATGTCGCCTGGGGTACAGCTCCCAAAAAGCGCACACGGTCGGCAACGCCGGTGCTGCTTGCCAGTTGTTCGAGCATGGCGCGCTGCGGACCATTGCCGGCAATGAGCAGGCGCACATCGGGCAACTGGGCCAGTGCCGCCACGGCCAGTTGCTGGGCCTTGACCGGCACCAGGTGACCGACGGCCAGCAGGGTAAATCCGGCGATGTCCAGGCGCGCGCGGACAGTGTCGCGCTCCACCGGCTGGAATAGCTGCAGGTCGACGCCGTTGCGCAGCGAGACCACCTTGCCGGCGTCTACGCCCAGTGCGCACACTTCATCCTTGAGGGCGTTGCAGACCGTGATGATGCCAGCAGCGCGGTTTGCCGCCCAACGTATCATGCGTCGCGGCAGACGATAGCTGGGAAACAGCGTCAGGTCGGAGCCGCGGGCAGTGATGACCACTGGCTTGTTGAAGTACTTGCCCAGCATGGCTGCAGCCACGCCATCGGGATAAAAATAATGGGCATCGATCAGGTCAAAGTCGTAGCCTTCGTCGATTATGCGCGCCACGCTGGCGCGTGCGCCGGCAGCGAGGAGGGCTGGCGCCACATTCATGCCCACTTTCGGCAGCACGGGGTAGCGCGGGTGCTGCACGCTAATGCCGCTGCGCTCCTCGTGCGCCGGCACCTTCGCATACTCGGCGTAATTGCCAAAGCGCGCGTGCGGCAGTGGAAACCAGGGCACGGGCGCAATCACGCGCGCCTCGAGCTGGCCGGTGGCCAGCAGGTGACGCAGCCGGGTTTCCACGAAAATGCCATGCCCGGGCTTTTGTGCATTCGGGTACAGCGTGCTGAACGTCAGGATTTTCATTGGCCCTGGGTCCCGGCCACCGGCAATCCGGTCAGGCGCGCGTAAATGGCTTTGTAGCGCGCCACCGACAGCGGCCAGTTGCGTTCCTGTTCCACGAACTGGCGGCCATTGGCGCGCAGCGCGGGCCACTGCTCCTGGTTGGCCAGCAGTGCGCCAACTTCCTTGGCCAGGGAGGCGGCATCGTCGGCCTTGAACAGGATGCCGGTCTTGCCGTGGTTGATCAGCTCCAGATGGCCGCCGACGTCGGACGCGGCCAGCACCCGGCCCTGGGCCATGGCTTCGAGCGGCTTCAAGGGGGTGACCAGGTCGGTCAGGCGCATCGACAGGCGCGGGTACACCAGCACGTCGAGCAGGTCGTAGTACTGCTGCACCTGTTCGTGCGGCACGCGGCCGGTAAACACCACCTTGTCGGCGATGCCCAGGTCCTTGGCTTGCTGGCGCAGCTGCGCATCCTGCGGGCCGCCACCGACCAGCAGCACGCGCAGGTCTGGCGCCTTGGCCAGCATGGCCGGCACGGCGCGCAGCAGCACGTCCAGGCCTTCGTAGGCGTAAAAGGAGCCGATGAAGCCAATCAGGCGCATGCCCTGCAGGCCAAGTTTGTGTTTCAAGTCCTGGTCGGCCACGCCGCCGACGGCAAACTTGTCGATGTCGACTGCGTTCGGAATGACAGTGACCTTGTCCGCGGCGACGCCGCGCGCGACGATGTCGCGGCGCAGGCCTTCGCAGATGGTGGTAACCGCGCTCGCATGTTTGAGTGCGTAGGTTTCCAGCGCGCGCGTGAGCTTGTAGCGCAAGCCGTTTTCCTTGGCGGTGCCATGGTCGACTGCCGCGTCTTCCCAGAAGGCGCGCACTTCGTAGACCACAGGGATGCCGAATTTTTTACCGGCCCGCAGCGCAGCGATGGCGTTCAGGCTGGGCGAATGGGCGTGCAGCACATCGGGCTTGATCTGCGGGATGATCTCGGACAGACGCGCGGTCAGCCCGTCGATCACTTCCTTCTGGTTGAATACCGGCAGCTTGGACAACCAGCTGGTGCTTTTGGTGGTGCGGAAGAAGTCCAGGCCATCGACGTATTCCTGGGCCGCGCCGGTAGGTCCCTGCTTGGAACCGGTGACGTGGAAGGTCTCCCAGCCCAGGGCCTGCTGCTCGCGCAGGATGGAGCGGGTGCGGAAGGTATAACCACTGTGCAGGGGGATCGAGTGGTCGAGCACGTGCAGGATGCGCATCAGATGCCCCCTGCCGCTGCGCCATTCTTGCGCAGGAATGCTTCGAACATCAGGACCGACCACAGGGACACGGTGTGGTCCTGGGCGCCTGACTGGTGCTGGTCTATCATCTGTTTCAAATAGCTTTCGTTGAAAATGCCGGTCTCCAGCAGGGCCGGATTGAGCACCGCACGGCGCATCGATTCACGCAGCGGTCCGCGCAACCAGGCGCCCAGCGGAATCGAGAATCCCATCTTTTTGCGATACAGGATGTCGTCCGACAAGTAAGGCTTGAGCGCCTTTTTGAAGATATGCTTGCCTTCGCCATTACGCAGCTTGGACGACGAGGGCAGGCCGGACACCCATTCGACAAATTGGTGGTCCAGCAGCGGCACACGCACTTCCAGCGCGTGCGCCATGCTGGCGCGGTCCACCTTGGTGAGGATGTCGCCGGGCAGATACGTCTTCATGTCGATGTACTGGATGATCGACAGCGGATCATCGGTCGGTGCCTTGTTGGCATGGCCCCGCATGACTTCAATGGCGCGATAGCCTTGCAGGCGGCTGCGGAAACGGTCCGAAAACAGCTGGTCGCGCACGCGGTCGGCCTGGATCGACACGCCGTGGAAATAACCTTCCACCAAGTCGCGCGCGAGGGCTTCGAAAGTGGTCTTGGCGCGG
>JBJMVX010000193.1:0-63769 GCA_045810445.1 Massilia sp. | reverse complement strand
CTGTGGCAGAAGATGGGCGCCTTGAACAAGGGCGCACCGCCAGCCTGGCTCTCGACCCACCCTGGCGGCACTGAGCGCATCAAACAGATCAACGACCATATGAACGTGCTGCTGCCGCTCTATGCGCGCGCCAGGGCCACCACGGTGGCGCAGTTACCGCCTTTCCGCAACTAGATGGGCAAGCAGGCCGAGGCCAATGCCCTAGTGCCCTTGCCGGTGCGGGATGGTGTCGCGCCCAGCTACATGTGGATCGATGACCTGGTCCCTGGCGCGGCCCTGGACTATCTTGTGTCACGCTTTCCCGATGTAGGCGAGGCAGTATGGCGCGACCGCATGGCGCGCTGCGAAGTGATTGACGGAGCTGGCCAGCGTCTGACACCGGACAGTGTGCTTGAGCGTGGAATGCGTGTTTGGTACTACCGCGAGATTGTTGACGAACCGCGCATCCCCTTTGATGAAATCATCCTGTTCCAGGACGCGCATCTGGTCGTCGTCGACAAGCCCCACTTTCTGCCGACCACCCCGGGCGGGCGCTTCTTGCACGAGTCGCTGCTGGTGCGGCTCAAGCACAAGCTGGGCGAAGCGCAGCTCGTTCCCGTTCATCGGCTGGACCGGGAAACTGCAGGGGTGGTGATTTTTTCGATGAAAGAAGAGAGCCGCGGTGCCTACCAGTCCCTGTTCCAGAAGCGCAGTGTCAGCAAGACCTACGAAGCGCTGGCCGCGCCCCTGGACCGTGATTTCCCCTTTGTTCATCGCAGTCGGATGGAAGAAGGCACGCCCTTTTTTCGCATGCAGGAAACGGACGGCGAACCCAATTCCGAGACCCTAATCGATGTAATCGAGGTGTGTGATGGCGTCGCACGCTATCGGCTACATCCGCACACGGGGCGTAAGCACCAACTGCGCGTGCACATGGCTTCCATTGGTGCGCCCATCATGAACGACGCCTTCTATCCCGAGGCGCGGCCGGAGCAAGCCGACGATTTTACCCAGCCGCTCAAACTGCTGGCCCGGGCCATCGCCTTCGATGACCCTTTGACGGGCGAGCGGCGCTACTTTGAAAGTGCGCGCACGCTGTAAGCCGCGTCAGGCCGCGTAGTCGATGATCAGGGGCGCGTGGTCGGAGAAGCGTTCATCCTTGTAGATGGCCACCGTGTGCGCCTTGGCAGCGATGCCTGGCGTAGCCACGTGGTAGTCGATGCGCCATCCCACGTTCTTGGCCCAGGCTTGGCCACGGTTGCTCCACCAGGTGTACTGCTCCGGGCGTTTGTCGATGCCACGGTGGACGTCGACGAAACCTGCTTCGTCAAACACCTGGGTGAGCCACGCGCGTTCTTCAGGCAGGAAGCCGGAGTTCTTCTTGTTGCCCTTGAAGTTCTTCAGATCGATTTCCTGGTGCGCGATATTCCAGTCGCCGCAAATGACCACCTCGCGGCCCTCGGCGCGCAGCTCGAGCAGATGCGGCAGGAACAGGGCCATGAAGCGGAATTTGGCTTCCTGGCGCTCGGGTGAGGAGGAGCCGGACGGGCAGTAGACTGAGATGATGGACAGATTGCCAAAATCGCAGCGCACGTAACGGCCTTCGGCGTCGAATTCCGGGCTGCCAAAGCCGGTGCGCACGGCGTCCGGCTTGCTGCGGCTGTAGATGCCGGTGCCCGAATAGCCCTTTTTCTCCGCGTAGTGGAAATGGCCATGGTAGCCGCCGGGCGTGAGGAATTCGTCGGTCATATCAGGCAGTTGGGCCTTGAGCTCCTGGACACAGACGAAGTCCGCGGTCTGGGCGGCCATCCAGGTGAAGAAGCCTTTTTTGTGGGCGGAACGGATACCGTTCAGATTGGCGGAAATAATTTTTGGCATGGTCGGGGAAGGAGGGTGGCGTAAAATACAGCCACTTTTCAACAATGGGGAATGACGTGAGCAATTTGCGACAACAGTTTATCGCGTTTTCGGTGTCCACGGGTGTGCTGCGCTTTGGTGAATTTACCACCAAGGCAGGTCGCCTCTCGCCTTACTTCTTCAACGCAGGCCTGTTTCATGAAGGCGCGACGCTGGCGCAGTTGGCACAGTTTTACGCGCAGACGCTGCTCGACTCGGGCGTGGAGTTTGACATGCTGTTCGGGCCTGCCTACAAGGGTATTACGCTGGCCTCGGCAACGGCAGTGGCGCTCGCTGGCAAGGGACGCAACACCTCGTTTGCGTTCAATCGCAAGGAAGCCAAGGACCATGGTGAAGGCGGCACTATCGTGGGCGCCAAGCTGCAGGGGAAGGTTGTGATTATCGACGACGTGATTTCGGCCGGGACCTCGGTGCGCGAGTCGGTCGACATGATACGCGCGGCAGGGGCCGAGCCTTGTGCGGTATTGATTGCGCTGGACCGGATGGAACGCTCGGGCAAGGATGGGGCGCTGTCGGCCAGTTCGGCGGTGCAGGAAGTGAGCCGAGAGTTTGGTATTCCTGTCATCTCGATCGGCAATCTGGATGATCTGTTTGGGTATCTCAATAGCGCCGGTGCGGATCCAGCGCTGCAGCAGTATAAGGATGCTGTTTCGGCTTATCGCAGCCGGTACGGGATTTGAAAACGCACCACGGTATTTTTAGACGCCCCTAAACCCAGTGGGGACAGCTCACAGTGTTGGCATCAAACCGTCGTCCTCGCGCACGCGGGGACCCATACTCAATATGCTCAGCATGGGTCCTCGCTTTCGCAAGGACAGTAGGAGTCGGAGCTCACGGGTTGCGTGCCTTATGCAGCGGCCAGCTTCTTCTTCAGCAGTTCGGTCAGCTGCGCCGGGTTGGCTTTGCCTTTCGATGCCTTCATGGCCTGGCCAATCAGCGCATTGAGCGCTGCTTCCTTGCCAGCGCGGTACTGCTCCACCGATTTCTCGTTGGCAGCGAGCACCTCGTCCACAATCTTCTCCAGCGCACCGCTGTCCGAAATCTGACGCAAGCCCTTCTGGTCGATAATCACGTCGACAATATGCTCGTCGGCCGACTTGGCTTCCCACATCGCTGCAAACACTTCCTTGGCGATCTTGTTCGAGATGGTGCCGTCGGCGATACGCTTTAACAGCACCGCCAGTTGCGACGCTTCCACGGGCGAATCGGCAATGTCAACGTTCTCACGATTCAGGGTCGACGCGACATCCCCCATCAACCAGTTGGCCGCAGCCTTGGCGTTTTCCTTGCCGGCCTTGGCCACCACCGCTTCAAAGTAGCCGGCCATCTGCTTCGATGCCGTCAAAATCAAGGTATCGTATTCGGGCAGCGCATAGTCACTTGCAAAACGCGCACGCATGGCGCCTGGCAGTTCCGGCATGTCGGCCTGCACACGCGCGATCCAGTCGGCGCCAATCACCAACGGCGGCAGGTCAGGATCGGGGAAGTAGCGATAATCCTGAGCGTCTTCCTTTTCGCGCATCAGGCGGGTCTCTTTTTTGTCGGGGTCATACAAGCGCGTCGCTTGAACAACTGCTTTTCCTTCTTCGATTTCATTAATCTGGCGCCTCACTTCAGCGTGCACGGCTTCTTCAATAAAGCGGAAGGAGTTCAGGTTCTTGATTTCGCAGCGCGTGCCAAATTCCTTCTGGCCGACCGGACGCACGGAGACGTTGATATCGCAGCGGAAGGAGCCTTCCATCATATTGCCGTCGCAAACGCCCAGCCACACGACCAGCGAGTGCAGGGCCTTGCAGTAGGCGACCGCTTCGGCGGCGCTACGCATTTCCGGCTCCGACACGATTTCCAGCAGCGGCGTACCAGCGCGATTCAAGTCGATGCCGCTCATGCCCGCGTAGTCTTCGTGCAGGGACTTGCCTGCGTCTTCTTCCAGGTGGGCGCGCGTCAGATTGACGGTGCGCGTTTCGAACTTGCCGTCTTTTTCAAAGCCGAAGTTGACCTTGCCGCCGATGACCACCGGGTCTTCGAACTGGCTGATCTGGTAGCCCTTCGGCAGGTCCGGGTAAAAATAGTTCTTGCGCGCGAAAATCGAGGTCGGCGCAATCTTCGCACCGACCGCCAGACCAAAGCGGATCGCACGTTCGACCGCGCCCTTGTTCATGACCGGCAGCACGCCTGGCAGCGCCAGATCGACGGGGCTGGCCTGGGTATTTGGCTCGGCGCCGAAGCGGATATCGCTGCCGCTGAAAATCTTGGAGTTGGTCGTGAGTTGAACGTGGTTCTCAATACCGATGACGACTTCCCATTGCATAAGGTTCTCTCTTCTTTTCTCAGATGCCCGCAGGCGCGCGCGTGTGCCAGTCGGTCACTTGCTGATATTGGTGGGCGATGCCCAGCAGCTTGGCTTCAGCAAAGTAGTTACCGATGATTTGCAGTCCGACCGGACGCTTGCCATTCTTCTCGCCCTGGCCGAAACCGCAGGGCACCGACATGCCGGGCAAGCCAGCCAGGCTGGTCGACAGGGTGAAGATGTCGGCCAGGTAGTTGGCCACCGGGTCGTCGCTTTTCGCGCCCAGGTCCCAGGCCACGGTGGGTGCCACCGGTCCCATGATGACGTCACAGGTGTTGCCCAGGGCCGCCTTGAAATCGTCGGCGATCAGGCGCCGGATCTTTTGCGCTTGTCGGTAGTACGCATCAACATACCCTTCGCACAGCACATAGGTGCCAACCATGATGCGGCGCTGTACTTCCGGTCCAAACCCCTCGGCCCGGCTCTTCTTGTACATGTCGTTCAAGTTAGTGTATTCGGCGGCGCGGTGACCATAGCGCACGCCATCAAAGCGCGACAGGTTGGACGACGCTTCGGCCGGCGCGATGATGTAATACACGGGAATCGAGAGCGCTGTTTTCGGCAGCGAGATGTCGACCAGGGTGGCACCCAGCTTGACGAATTCATCCAGCGCAGCGCGCACTGCCTGCTCCACGTCGGCCGCCAGGCCTTCGCCGAAGTATTCCTTTGGCAGGCCGATACGCAGACCTTTGAGCGGCGTGGCCAGCTCGCGCGTGAAGTCTTCGCGCACATTGCCCTGTTCCGCCGTCAGGCTGGTGGAGTCACGCGCGTCAAAGCCAACCATCTCGTTGAGCATCAGCGCGCAGTCTTCGGCCGTCTGCGCCATCGGTCCGCCCTGGTCAAGCGAAGAAGCGAAGGCGATCATGCCAAAGCGCGATACGCGGCCATAGGTCGGCTTGATGCCGGTGACGCCGCAAAATGCGGCTGGCTGACGAATCGAGCCGCCCGTGTCGGTCGCAGTGGCCGCTGGCGCCAGGCGCGCTGCGATGGCTGCCGCCGAACCACCCGAGGAGCCGCCCGGCACCGCGCTGGTATCCCAGGGATTGCGCACCGGCCCGAAGGCGGAGTTTTCATTGGCCGAGCCCATGGCGAATTCATCGCAATTGAGTTTGCCCAGGGTGACCATGCCGGCTTGGGCGAACTTGTCGACCACGGTGGCATTGAAAGGACTGGTGTAATTACCCAGCATCTTGGAGCCGGCCGTCGAACGCCAGTCGCGCGTGACGAAGATGTCCTTGTGCGCGATGGGGATGCCCGTGAGCGGCCCGGCGCTGCCGGCGGCGATGCGCGCATCGGCCGCCGCGGCCTGGGCCAGCGACAGGGCAGGGTCGATGTGCAGGAAGGCGTTCAGTTCACTGCTCTGGGCGCGCTGCAGAAAATGCTGGGTCAGTTCGGTGCTCGACACCTGCTTGGCATGGAGCAGGGCGGACAGCTGTTTGAGAGTCTTGGTATGCATGGGCAAATGGGTGGTGGCTGACGCGGATTATTCGGTGGCGATGACTTTGGGGACCAGGTACAGGCCGTCCTGGGTTTTCGGAGCCACAGCCTGGTAGTCTTCGCGGCGGTTCGATTCGGTCACCTCGTCTTCGCGCAGGCGCAGCGGCATCTCGCCCAGCACGGCGGCCAGGGGCTGCGACAGCGGGGGCACGCCGGTGGTGTCGACCGCCTGCATCTGTTCGGCCAGGGCGAAAATGCCGTTCAATTCCTTGAGCATGGTCTCGGCGTGGGCCGTATCCATGTCGAGCTGGGCCAGATTGGCAATGCGATTTACGTCGGAAAGTGTCAGGGACATGGCATTAGCGCGGCGCGGGCCGCGTTCAGTAAGAATTGGGGCAAATGGTGAAATTTAGATAACAGTGCGCTAAATCTGATAAAAGCTTGGTAAGACCGCCGATCTTGCGGGGGAATGGCACGCAAAACAGCGGTTTTTCAGCAATTATCTGACAAATTATAAGGTAGAATGGCGGGCTAATGCGTTGTCGGCGCCGAATAGGCAATGCCGCAGCATCTGTCGTACCGCCGTAGCGGGACTCCCTCGGCGCGCCGTGTAGACGGTTTTGCAGTTTCCATTTTAATGATAAGGCGCAGCGATTGCGCATCAGGACACACATGTTTGGTTTTTTACGCAGCTATTTTTCGAATGATCTGGCAATCGATCTGGGTACGGCGAATACACTGATTTACGTGCGCGGCCTGGGCATCGTGCTCGACGAGCCTTCCGTGGTTGCGATTCGCCAGGAAGGCGGCCCGAACGGCAAGAAGACGATCCAGGCAGTGGGCAAGGAAGCCAAGCAAATGCTGGGCAAGGTGCCAGGCAATATCGAAGCGATCCGCCCGATGAAAGACGGCGTGATCGCCGACTTCACCGTCACCGAGCAAATGCTCAAGCAGTTCATCCGCATGGTGCACGATTCAAAATTCTTCCGCCCTTCGCCACGCATCATCATTTGCGTGCCTTGCGGCTCGACCCAGGTTGAACGCCGCGCGATTCGCGAATCGGCCCTTGGCGCTGGCGCCTCCCAGGTCTACCTGATTGAAGAACCGATGGCTGCTGCCATTGGCGCCGGCCTGCCAGTGTCGGATGCCACCGGCTCGATGGTGGTTGACATTGGCGGCGGCACCACCGAAGTGGGCATCATCTCGCTGGGCGGCATGGTCTACAAAGGTTCGGTGCGTGTCGGCGGCGACAAGTTTGATGAAGCGATTGTCAATTACATCCGCCGCAATTACGGCATGCTGATCGGCGAGCAAACCGCTGAAGCGATCAAGAAGGCCATCGGTTCGGCGTTCCCTGGTTCGGAAGTGAAGGAAATGGAAGTCAAGGGCCGCAATCTGTCCGAAGGAATTCCACGCTCGTTCACCATTTCGTCCAACGAAATTCTTGAAGCGCTGACCGATCCACTCAATAACATCGTCTCGGCCGTCAAGAACGCGCTCGAACAGACCCCGCCGGAACTTGGTGCCGACATCGCCGAAAAAGGCATGATGCTCACCGGTGGCGGCGCGCTGCTGCGCGACCTCGATCGCCTGCTGATGGAAGAAACCGGCCTGCCAGTGCTGGTGGCTGAAGATCCACTGACCTGCGTGGTGCGCGGTTCGGGCATGGCGCTCGAGCGCATGGACAAACTCGGTTCGATCTTCTCGTACGAGTAAGTGCAGACTTGTTAGTCAGGCTAGTGTAGTACGCGGTCGCTGCGCAGCGGCCGCGCTGGTGAGTCATTATTGGAATTCATGAATTACAGCCCGCCGCCACTCTTCAAACAAGGTGCACCCGCGCGTGTCAAGGTGACGGTTTTTGCTTTTCTGGCTATCGTCCTGCTCATCGTCGACTCTCACGTCGGCGCCCTGGTGCGCGTGCGCCAGGTGACCGGCACCGTCCTCTATCCCCTGCAAATGGCCGCCCTCATGCCGCGCGACGCGCTCACCGGCATGGGCGCCTACTTCTCCTCCATCTCCGCGCTGCAAAAAGAGGTCCAGGAGCTCAAAGTGGCCCAGGTGGCGTCGGCCCAGGTCCTGCAGCAGGCCCAGTTCCAAATGGCGGAAAACGCCCAGTTGCGCAAGTTGCTCGATGCCCGCGCCCACGTGCCCGTCCCTACCATGATGAGCGAGATCCTGTACGACGCGCGTGATTCGTCGACCCGCAAGATCGTGCTTGATCGAGGCACCCGGCAGGACGTCAAACTCGGTTTGCCCGTGATTGACAACGCTGGTGTGGTGGGGCAGGTCACGCGCGTGTTCCCGTTCACCTCCGAAGTAACGCTCCTGAGCGACAAGGAGCAGGCCATTCCCGTGCAGGTGCTGCGCAATGGCCTGCGCAGCGTGGCCTACGGGCGTGGCCAATCTGGCTTGCTGGACTTGCGCTTCGTGGCACCCAACGCCGACATCCAGGTGGGCGATGTCCTGATCACCTCCGGCATGGATGGCGTGTACCCGGCCGGTCTGGCAGTGGCCAAGGTGATCAAGGTGGAAAACAGCGCCGCTGGCGCCTTTGGTGGCGTGTTGTGCCAGCCGCTGGCCGGCATCGATCGCCACCGCCAATTGCTGATCCTGATGTCGCTGCCCGATGTCCTACCGCGTCCGCCGGACGAGGTGTTCAAGGCGGTGAAGAAGGCCGCCTTGCCGAAAATGGCGCCGATCAAGGAAGACCCGGCGGCGCCCGCACCGGCGACAGCGCCGGTTACCGCGCCTGCAACCGCACCTGCAACGCTCCAGAAAGAGGGAGCCCGATGAGCCGCCCGCATTACATCCTGCTGCCGGTTAGCCCCTTGTTCATCGGCGTGTCCATGATGGGCGCATTTTTGTTGAACCTGCTGCCCTGGGGGCACTTCATCGGCGCTCCCGACTTTGTGGCCCTGGTGCTGGTGTTCTGGGGTATTCATCAGCCGCGCAAGGTTGGCATCGGACTGGCATTTTTCATGGGCTTGCTGATGGACGTGCATGAGGCGACCCTGCTGGGCGAGAACGCACTGGCGTACACCCTGCTGTCGTATTTTGCGATCATGATTCACCGCCGCGTGCTGTGGTTCCCCGTCATGACCCAGGCGCTGCACGTCTTCCCCCTCCTGTTGATGACCCAGGCGATCCAGGTTGTGGTGCGCTTTATCGTGTCCGGCAAATTTCCTGGCTGGCTGCACTTCATTGAAAGCGCTGTGGCCATCGCCCTGTGGCCGGTGGTCACCTGGCTGCTGCTGGCGCCACAGCGACGTGCCGTGGACCGCGATCACACCCGACCCATCTGAGGCCAGTACCCGCATGACTGAATTGAAGAACAACGATCGCGAGATCCATCTGTTCCGCATGCGCCTGACGGCGGTGGTGGTATTTGTGCTCCTGTGTTTCGGCGCTCTGGTGGCGCGCCTGGTCTGGCTGCAGGTCTACAAGCACAGTGACTTTGCCGCGCTGGCCGAAGACAACCGCATCGCCATCGTGCCCATTGTCCCCAACCGCGGCTTGATCGTGGACCGCAATGGCGTGGTCCTGGCGCGGAATTATTCAGCCTATACGCTGGAAATCACGCCCCACAAATTGCAGGCATCCCTCGATTCGGTGATCGACCAGCTGGCCACACTGGTGGAAATCGAGCCCAAGGACCGCAAGCGCTTTCGCACCCTCATGGCCGACTCGAAAAATTTCGAGAGCGTCCCGCTGCGCTCGCGCCTGACCGATGACGAAGTGGCGCGGTTCACCGCCCAGCGTTTCCGCTTTCCGGGCGTGGAAGTGAACGCCCGCCTGTTCCGTCAGTATCCCCATGGTGAGCTGGCCTCGCATGTGATCGGCTTCATCGGCCGCATCAACCAGAGCGAATCCGAAGAGCTGGCCGATGGTCCGGACGCCACCAACTACGCCGGTACCGACCATATCGGCAAGGAAGGCCTGGAAAAAAGCTACGAGAAGCTCCTGCATGGCCAGACCGGCTACGAAAAAGTCATCAAGACAGCCGGCGGGCGCGCCGTCAGTACGCTCTCGCGCACCGAGGCGATCGCCGGCAGCAATCTGATTTTGTCGATCGATATCGAACTGCAGAAGGTGATCGAAGAGGCGTTCGGCGAATGGCGCGGCGCCCTGGTGGCCATCGAACCCGAAACCGGCGACGTGCTGGCCTATGTGTCCAAGCCAGGCTACGATCCCAATCTATTTGTCGACGGGATCGATTCGCAAAGCTGGAACGAGCTCAATACCTCGCTCGACAAGCCGATGGTCAATCGCCCCCTGTCCGGCGCCTATCCGCCCGGCTCGACCTTCAAGCCTTACATGGCACTGGCCGCGCTTGAGAGAAAAGTACGCACCCCCAACCAGGCGATCCACGATGCCGGCTTTTTCATGCTCGGTGGCCACCGCTTCAACGATGACAAACCTGGTGGCCATGGTACGGTCGACATGTACACCTCCATCGTGCAGTCCTGCGACACCTATTATTACCAGCTGGGACACGACCTGGGCATCGACGCTATCCACGACTTCATGAAGCCGTTCGGGTTTGGCCAGATCACCGGGATCGACCTGCTGCACGAAAAAGAAGGGGTGCTGCCTTCGCAGGAATGGAAGGCCAACCGCTTCAAAAAGAACAAGGCGATGCAGCGCTGGGTGGGGGGCGACACCATCTCCATCAGTATCGGCAATGGCTTCAACAACTACACGCCGCTGCAAATGGCACATGCCATGGCCAACCTGGCCAACAACGGTGTCGTCATGCGCCCCCACCTGGTCAAGATCGTGGAAGACGCGGTCACGCGCGCCCGCACCCTGACGGTGGCCCATGAAAGTGCGCGCATCCCGCTGTCCCAGGCCAATATCGATATCGTCAAACGGGCCATGGTCGGCGTCACGCTGGAAGGCACGGGCAAGACTCCGTTCGCCGGCGCCGCCTATACCTCGGGCGGCAAGACCGGGACGGCCCAGGTGGTCGGTCTGCGCGGCGGTAAGTACAACGCCAAGACCGTGTCCGAACGGTTGCGTGACAACGCGCTCTACATCGGCTTCGCGCCGGCCGACAAGCCGCGCATCGCCATTGCGGTCGTCGTCGAAAACGGTGGTTTTGGCGCTTCGACTGCGGCGCCCATCGTACGCAAGGCGTTTGACTATTACCTGACCGGCAAGCGCCCGGCCGACAAGAACAAGGTCAGCGTGCCGAAAGAGGACGCGGTACTGGTGCCGCTGGAAGAATTGAAAACCGACGAAGCGGTCGGATCGACCCACCCGCCGGGCGGCGAAACGCCTGGTAACAAGGACTGAGGCCATGCGCATCAATGAACGGCGCTCGCTGTGGCGCCGCACCAAGCCCTACCTGCTGGTGTTCGACGCGCCACTGGCCATGGTGATCTTCCTGCTGCTGTGCACCGGCCTGGTGACCATGTACTCGGCTGGGAATGACTTCCCGGGCCGGGTGGAAGGCCAGATGCGCAATATCGTCATCGCCTTCTTTGTCATGTGGGTGGCGGCCCAGGTGCCACCGCAAACGCTCATGCGCCTGGCGGTGCCCATTTATACGATCGGCGTGACGCTGCTGGTGGCCGTGTTCCTGTTCGGCGTGGTCAAGAAGGGCGCGCGCCGCTGGCTGCACGTGGGGACGGACATTCAGCCGTCCGAAATCATGAAGATCGCCATGCCGCTGATGCTGGCCTGGTACTTCCAGCAGCGTGCCGGCATGCTGCGCTGGCAATCGTTCCTGCTTGCCGCCGTGCTCTTGATGATCCCCGTTGGCCTGATCCAGAAGCAGCCCGACCTGGGCACCTCGCTGCTGGTGCTGGCCTCCGGCTTTTACGTGATTTTTCTCGCTGGCCTGTCGTGGAAGGCCTTGATTGGCCTGTTCGTCGCCGGTGGCGCCAGTTTGCCGATTGCCTGGTCGCTGATGCACGACTACCAGCGCGACCGCATCATGACCCTGATCGATCCCACCAAGGACCCGCTGGGCAAGGGCTTCCACATCATCCAGTCGACCATTGCGATTGGCTCGGGCGGGGTCAGTGGCAAGGGCTTTCTGAAGGGGACCCAGGCCCACCTGGAATTCATCCCCGAGCGCACCACCGACTTCATTTTCTCGGTCTATTCGGAGGAATTCGGCCTGCTGGGCATCCTGTTCCTGATGTTTTTGTATCTGCTGCTGATTGGACGCGGGCTGATGATCGCCTCCAATGCACCGAATCTGTTCACGCGCCTTCTGGCCGGCGCGATCACCATGACCTTCTTTACCTATGCCTTCATCAATATGGGCATGGTCAGTGGCATTCTGCCTGTGGTGGGTGTGCCGCTGCCCTTCATGAGCTATGGGGGGACCGCTTTTACGACCCTGGGTCTGGGTGCAGGTATACTGATGAGTATCCAGCGACATCGGAAGCTGATACAAACCTGACAACCCTGAACATGGAGGCGCGATGAACGTGTCGAGATTATCCTTGGCGTTCATCGCGCCGACCTTGGCGGCAGTGCTGGTTGGCTGCGCCACCACACCTCCGCCAGCACCGCCACACAGCACCGCCCATACCCCATCATCGCGCGGCACACCCGCCGCACCGCTGTCCACCAAACCCGAATCGGACACCGCTACCGCGGTCGTGACCAAGCCGGGCGGCTACTACCAGGATGATGGCCCTGGCGCCAATCCACCGCCCAACCTGGCCAGCATTCCCGACGCCCAGGTGCGCGCCGAACCGTATGCCCGCTACGCCAACCGGCCCTATGTCGTCTTTGGCAAAACCTATGTGCCCATGCTCGACGAGAAGCCCTTCAGCCAGCGCGGCCAGGGCAGCTGGTATGGCAAAAAATTCCATGGACAGCGTACCTCGTCGGGTGAAATCTACGATATGTACAAGATGACGGCGGCCCACCCGACCTTGCCCATTCCGTCGTACGCGCGGGTGACCAATGTCGATAATGGCAAGTCGGTGGTGGTGCGCATCAATGACCGTGGTCCCTTCCATGCCGGGCGCGTGGTGGACCTGTCGTACGCGGCAGCCGTCAAACTGGGCTTGATGGAAAAGGGCAGCCAGCAGGTCGAATTGGTGCGGGTGCTGGCCAATGGGCAGGAGGGCCTCGCCGCCAAGGCACGGCCCGTGGCGCCTGCGGTAGCGGAGGCACCGCGCAACGATGCGCTGGAGGCGCGCGCGGAAATCAATGAGCTGATTGTGGAAAACCGGGCCGAGGTCAAGGCCATCAAGGCGCTGCCCGATGAATTGGAAGTGTCGGAGACGGCGCCAGCTGCACCTTCGCCAGTCGGTTACTACGTGCAGATGGGGGCATTTAGCCGGGCCGACAAGGCGGCCGATATCCGCAGCCGGGTGTCCGATCAGGGCTGGGCTGCAGCGGCGCTCGACGTGGTGCGCGGCGGCGGCCTGCACAAGGTCTTGGGCGGGCCGTTCGCCACGCGCGAGCTGGCGATGCAAGCGATGCGCGATGTGCCGGCCGCGCTGGGCCTCAAACCCATCGTCGTCAAGCGCTAGGGCGACGGCTTATTTGCAGTTGCGCGCTTCGAGATCGTCGAATTTTCCGGCGATCGCTTCGAGCTTGGTGCGTACGGCCGGCTCGATATTCTTGAAGCGATAGCTAAGACGTGTGCTGCTGCTTGGGCGCCCCATGATTTTTACACCCGTCACACCTTGCTTGTTCAAGGCCGCCAGCAAGGTTTGGGCAGCCGCCTCCGATTTGAACACGCCTAGCGAAATGCCCCACTTGGCTGCGCTGCTCTCGTTCATGATGAAGTAGTTGCTCACGCCCAGCTCCTTCAATTCCGCAGCCTTCTTCTCGGCCGCTTCCTTGCTGCCCAATGGCGGAATCATCACCATGTGGCTGCTCACTTCCTGGGACGTGCTTTCATCCTTGACCAGCTTGGGACCGAGTGCCAGAGGCGCGAGCAGCTTGTCCAGGCGGCGCGCTTCTCGCTCACCCACATTGTTGATGACGGTGCAGGCCACCAGGGCCGGCGCTGGAGCAGGCGCAGGCTCCTCGGCAGGCACTTCTACCGGCGCTGGCACCGGTGCCGGCTTGGCTGCGATGGCAGCAGCGGACGCCGTCAACAGCTGCAGCTCGTTGGTATTGAGCTGGCGGCCGATGCGCGCTGGCTCGCGTTCACTGGGCTTGATGTTGCCGAGATAGCCCTGGCGGAAGGCAAACAGGGCAGCGTTGAGGGCCAGCAGCGACCAGAAGATAAATTTCAGCACGGGCTATTCCGAGGTAGGGGCAGGAGAGCGGACGGTCGAATGCAAACCGGTCAGCACGATATTATCGACCATCCGGTGCGCCACGTTCAACAAAGGCGCGATATACGGCGCGGCGCCGCCGGAAATGACACACAGCGTGGCCTGGTGCAGGGCGCAGGCGCGCTCGATGGCCCCTACCTGGGCCGCCAGGCAGCCGGACAGGATGGCGTCGTCGGTATTGTCGGCAAAGCCCGCGGGTAGGCTGCGTCCCGCCAGCACTTGCGGCAGTTGGGCCGTATTGCGCGCCAGGGAAGCTGCCATCAGACCCAGGCCCGGCAGAATCATCCCGCCTAAAAATACCGAGTCGGCGCATAAGGCGTCAACCGTCGTGGCGGTGCCGCAGGTGGCCACGATGAGACGCTGATTCGGTTCCAGCGCGCGCGCGCCCAGTGCTGCGGCAAAGCGGTCGCAGCCCAGTTGGGCCGGTTGGCGATAGGCATTGCGCATGCCATCCTGCTCGATGCGTGAGGCGAACCACTCTATCTGCTTGGTCGGTATCATCAGCTGCAGCTGGTCGCGCAGCTTGCTGCCGGCGACATTGGCGACCACCGCCTGGCTGATGGGATAGGCCTGCCAGGAGGCCGGCAGATGATTGAGTTCGGCGTGCGTCACTGCGCCACTGGCAATCCAGTCACCGGGCTTCGAGCCCGGTACGGCCAGGGCCCACTTGATGCGCGTATTGCCGGCGTCGATAAGGAGCAGCATGATCAAGCCTGCATACGCAGCGAGACGTCGCCGGCATGAATAGCGACGCGGCCGGCGTCCGTATCGAGCAGCAGTGCGCCGCTATCGTCCACGCCGGCGGCATAGCCTTGCTGCAGGGTGACGCTGCCGTCGATGATGGCCACCGGGTGCCCGGCCCAGGCATGCAGGCGATTCCAGCGCGCGCTGAAGGCAGCGAAGCCGCTTTGCTCGAACTGGCGAAGACTGGCCGCGAGCTGGTCGAGCAGGGCGGCCATCAAGGCCTCACGCGGCATTTGCGCCAGCCATGGCGCGCTCGCTGCAGGGCGGCCGATGCGCTCTTCCAGATCGTCGGGCAGCGCCAGGTTCATGCCTACACCGATCACGGCCCACAGCGCGCCGCTACCGGCAGCCTGGGTTTCGATCAGCACGCCGGCCAGCTTGGCGCCATCCTTGAGCACATCGTTGGGCCACTTGAGCTGAACCTTCACGTCCAGTGCCGCCAGCGCTTCGGCCAGCGCCACGCCCACTGCCAGCGGCAGACCGGCCAGGGCGTGCAGCGGCGCCTGGAATTTCCAGGCCAGGGAAAAGGTCAGCGAGCCGCCTTCGTCCGACAGCCAACTGCGCCCGGCGCGCCCACGCCCGGCCAACTGGCGCTGCGCAATGAGCAGCACTGGCGCGGTCAGGGTTGGCGCGCGCGCCAGCAGGTCGGCATTGGTCGATCCGGTCTCCATGACCACTTCGACCGCCACGCCCGCGCGCGACAGGGCCGCGATGGCGTTTGCGTTCACGGCAGGTCCTGGCGTGCCTTGTGCGGCGCGCGCGAAAAAGCGAAGTCGTACAGCGCGTTGGGCAGTATGCGCAGCAGCTTGGCGACCACACCCATCTGCCAGGGGATCACGCGGTAGCTGTCGCCGCGCTCGATCGCGCGCACGGCGGCAGCGGCAAAGCGCGCCACCGGCATCAGGAAGGGCATGGGGTAGGCATTGCCCTCGGTCATGGGCGTGGCAATGTAACCTGGGGCGATGGTGACCACCCGGATGGCGCTGGCGCGCAGTTCCACCCGCAGCGACTCGCAGTAGCACAGCACGGCCGCCTTTGAGGCACTGTAGGCGCCCGCGCCAGGCAGGCCACGTATGCCAGCCACGCTGCCGATGCCCACCAGACGGCAAGCGCTGCCCTGGGCTTTCATGGCAGCGATGAAGGGGCTGAAGGTGGCGGCGGTGGCGTTGACGTTGGTACTGATGATGGTGTCGAAGCTGCGCTGGTCTTCCGCGTGTTCGGTCAGGGTGCCGCCCGAGACGCCGGCGCAGGCGATGACGACATCGGCGCCACCGTGGTGCTTCAGGAAGTCGGCAGCGGCAGCGGCCAGCGCTGCATGATCGGTGACGTCAACCACATGGATGGTATGGCGCTCGGGGTGGGGCAGTTGGGCCAGCAGTGCAGTGAGCACTTCGCGCCGCCGCGCTACCAGTCCAAGGCTTGCGCCCTGGGCGGCATAGGCTTGCGCCAGGGCGGCGCCGATGCCGCTCGAGGCCCCAGTGAGGAACACGCGCGTCATGGCGCAGGGCTCCGCATGCTTATTTCTTTTCCGCTTGGGCTTTGGCGATCAAAAAGTCCAGGACTTGCAGCGATGCCTTTTGCTGCGTCTCTTCGTCGCTGCCAGGTGCAATGCCCTGGCCCGCGTGGTAGGGCGAGGTCAGATAGTGGCCACCAACGGCAACCATGGGCCATTGTTCGATCTTGTAGTCGCGGACTTTGCCCTGGGCGCGGTTGACCAGGGTCGGGGCGCTGAACGCGCCATACACTTCGTTGAATTTATTGACGTCGGCGCCGTTCTTGCCCAGCCACTCGAACAGGGCTTCTTTCGTGGTCAGGCGCTGGTGTTCCTTGTGGATGGCGACAAACAGCTTTTGGTGATAGAGCTCGGTCTGACCCATCACTTCGAGCGTCAGGTAAGTGCGTTGCAAGGCCTGTTCGGCCGGATGGAAGCCCACGTGCACGCGCTTGAACACGATCTTGCCCGCGTTTTTCTTGACCCACTCGGTGAGAATCGGATCGTAGGCATAGCAGTGCGGGCAGGCATACGAGAAAAATTCGGTGACCTCGACCTTGTTGCCTGCGTCGGTAGGCTGCACCTGGGCCAGGGTCAGGTATTCGGTGCCTTCCTTGGGTGCGGTGGGCGTGGCGCTCGCTAGGCTGGTCAGGCCGCACACGGCCAGTGCAAACAACAGATTCTGGATCAAACGCATTCGAAAGCTCCTGGTCTTATTTCTGGTTTTTGACAATGGCCACATCGATGCCGCTGTCGATCAGTTTGGCGCGCGCCTTGTTCATGGTTTCCATTTGCGGGAAAGGCCCGATGCGCACGCGGTACAGCAAGCCGCTATCATTCGACTTCTCGCTGATGGCCGCTTCGAAGCCGAGCAGCGCCAGTTTGGCGCGCGTGCTTTCGGCGTCATCCATGTCGCGAAAAGCCCCAGCCTGCAGGAAGTAGATGACCTTGTCGTCGCTCTCTTCGCTGGCAGCGGCTTTCAGTTCGGGCGCCTTGCCTGGCACGACAGGCACGGGCACGGCCGGCGGCAGGGCGGCAGTCTTGGCGTCCGGTGCCACCTTGTTTTCCATCGCCGCGACCGCGTCACCCAAAGGATCGCCGGCTTTCTTCTCTGTGATTTCCTTGTTCGCCTTGAGCGCAGCTTCCTTGTTGCTGTACAAAGGCTTGTTCGGATCGGACGCCTGGCCGGCGGTCGGCTCGGCCATTTTGCCCAGCTTGCCCGACTTGTCGGTGAAGGGCAGGCTGCCCTTGGTAATGGCCAGCGCCACGACCACGGCAATGACCAGGCCGACAATCAGACCAATGATGATGCCGGTGAGGGTATTGCCACGCTGGCGGAACAGACTGCGGGAGGATTTGGCTTTCATGCGTCGCTACTTTCACGAATCATCTGATTGGGGGCGGAGACGCCGATCAGCGCCAGTCCATTGCGCAGCACCTGGCGCGTGGCATGCATCAGGGCCACGCGTGCCAGCTTGAGCGCAGCATCGTCGACCAATACCCGTTCTGCCGCATAGAAGCTATGCAGTTCGCCTGCCAGGTCGCGCAGGTAGAACGCCACCTGGTGCGGTCCTAATTCGGTTTGTGCGCGCGCCAGCGCTTCCGGGTAGGCAGCCAGGGTCGCCAGCAGCGCCACTTCGGTCGGCGCCACCAGGGGCGAGAGGTCCGCTGCTGCCAGTTCGGCTGCGTCACCGGTCCATTGTTCGAGCATGCGGCAGATGCGGGCGTGCGCCATCTGCACGTAGTACACGGGATTTTCATCCGAGGTTTTCAGGGCCACATCGACGTCGAACACGAATTCGGTATCGGCCTTGCGCGAAATGAGGAAAAAGCGCACCGCGTCGCGTCCGCGCGTCAGGTCGCCATTGCCCGACCATTCGATCAGGTCGCGCACGGTGACGTAGGAGCCGGCGCGCTTGGAAATTTTCACTTCAGCGCCGTCCTTCATGACGGTGACCATCTTGTGCAGCACGTAGTCGGGATAGCCCTGGGGGATGCCCAGGTCCACGGCCTGCAGGCCGGCGCGCACGCGGGCGATGGTGCCATGGTGGTCGCTGCCCTGGATGTTGATGGCCTGGCCGAAGCCACGCTGCCATTTGACGATGTGGTAGGCCACATCCGGCACGAAGTAGGTGTAACCGCCCTCGGACTTGCGCATCACGCGGTCCTTGTCGTCGCCAAAGTCGGTCGAGCGCAACCACAGCGCGCCGTCCTGCTCATAGGTCTTGCCCGATTTGATCAGGGCGTCGACGGCCTTGTCCACCTTGCCGTCTTCGTACAGCGAGGATTCAAGGTAGTAGTTATCGAACTTCACGCCAAACGCTTGCAGGTCGATGTCCTGCTCATTGCGCAGGTAGGACACGGCAAACGGGCGGATCGAGTCGATATCGTCGGCATTGCCATTGGCGGTGACGGGCGCGCTGTCGCTGGCCGAAACGGTTTTACCGGCCAAAAAGTCGGTGGCGATGTCGGCGATGTAGTCGCCCTGGTAGGACGCTTCGGGCCAGGCGGCGTCGCCCGGCTTGATGCCCTTGGCGCGCGCCTGCACCGACGTGGCCAGGGTGGCAATCTGCACGCCGGCGTCGTTGTAATAGAACTCGCGCGTGACCGCGTAACCCTGGGCGTCAAACAGGCTCGCGAGGGCGTCGCCGAGCGCCGCCTGGCGGCCGTGACCCACGTGCAGGGGACCGGTCGGATTGGCCGAGACGAATTCGATGATGACTTTCTTGCCAGCGCCTGCATTGCTGCGGCCATAATCGGCGCCCTGGGCCAGCACGGTCTTGACCACGGCCTGCTTGCTCGACGCCGGCACGCGCAGGTTGATGAAGCCCGGACCGGCAATGTCGGCGCTCTCGATCACGCCCTTGGCGGCTGGATTGGCCAGCAGCGCTGCGACGATGTCCTGGGCCAGCGCACGGGGATTAAGTTTGAGCTGTTTGGCCAGCTGCATGGCGATATTGCAGGCGACGTCGCCATGGGCCGCGTCGCGTGGGCGCTCGAGCACCACATTGGGCGTGACGCCGCTATCGGCCAAAAGTGGGGCCAGGGCGTCGGAAATCAGCTTGGCGATGTCGTTTTTTTGTGATGCGAGCATGTGCGGGTGTTCAGTCAGTGAAAAGGTGAGCTGGCCAAACGCGCGCGCGCCTGGCCACATGGTTGGGCAATTATAACGGTTTGGCGCAGGCCACAGTATGGCAGCTGGCCGGCGCCGGCAAGCACCAGGGAAGGGCGCTGGCAGCGGCCATGTGTTGTTTTCAGCGCTGCCCGGTGGGCCAGCATGCGCCTGTCCCGGGCCTGGCCTGGGGATGCTTAAGCCTGGCCCAAGTCTTAACCGGTACAATTGCACCTTTATATAGCACCGATTGCGCCATCCATGACCACCAAGCGACCCACGCTGTCCATCAAACCTGCCGCTGCCAAGCCGGCCGTCCAGCGCGTGCGCCCAAGTTACGAGGTCAAACCGGTGCTGCAACCGGGTTACCGCCCCAATCTGAAGCCCGATTCGCTGGCGCTGGCGCTGCTGGGCGCGGCCAACGCCGTGGCCCAGGTGCGATCCGGCGCCGCGCTGCCGCAAGCCTTGTTGACCGCCTTCGGCGTGACCGAGGCGGGCCCGCAAACGCGGGGCGCCATCCAGGACATCGCGTATCGCACCATGCGTCAACTCGGTCGCAGCGACGCCCTGCTCGGCTTGATGACCTCGAAAGCGCCCGAACCGGCCATGCTGGCAGCCCTGCTGTGCTGCGCCATCTCCCTGATCGATACGCCCGACGAGGCTGCGGCCCCGTATGAGGCTTACACGGTCGTCGACCAGGCGGTCACGGTGGCCACCTCGCACCCGGACCTGGCGCATGCAAAGAATATGATCAACGCCGTGCTGCGCCGCTTTTTGCGCGAACGCGAAGACCTGGTCAAGGAGGCGCTGCGCCAGCCTGTGGCCCAGTTCAATTACCCGCAGTGGTGGATCGATACCGCCAAGGCGGCCTATCCGGCCAACTGGCAAGCCATTCTGGCGGCGGGCAATGTGCAGCCGCCATTGACCCTGCGCGTGAACGTGCGCAAGACAACCATGCCGGCGTATTTGCAGATGCTGCAGGACGCGGGCCTGGGCGCCAGCCAGATCGGCCCCTCGGCCGTGCGCCTGGATAAGGCCATTGGCGTGAACGCCATTCCCGGATTCGATGCCGGCCTGGTGTCGGTACAGGACGCGGGCGCCCAGCTGGCCGCGCCCCTGCTTGACGTACAGGACGGCATGCGGGTGCTCGACGCCTGCGCCGCGCCTGGCGGGAAGACCTGCCACATTCTGGAATTGGCCAAGGTGGAGCTGACCGCCATCGACGCCGACCCCAAGCGACTGCTTCGGGTCGAGGAAAACCTGGCCCGCCTCGAATTGACGGCGACCTTAAAGGCCTTCGAAGCCCAGACCGCCGTGTGGTGGGATGGTCAGCAGTACGACCGCATCCTGGCCGACGTGCCTTGCACGGCCTCGGGCATCGTGCGGCGCCATCCCGATATCCGCTGGTTGCGGCGCAAGGGTGACGCTCTCCAACTTGCAACACTTTCAGCCAAAATACTCGACAATCTTTGGCAGATGCTGCGGCCGGGTGGTAAATTGCTGTTCGTGACATGCTCGCTCTGGCCCCAGGAATCGGAGGCTCAGGCCGCCGCATTCGCGGTGCGCCACCAAGCGATCCGCCTCGACGCGCCCGGCCAGTTGCTGCCGAGCGGCGCTGTCGCGTCCGATCACGACGGTTTGTTCTATGCCCTGTTTCAAAAGAATGCGGCATAAGGAACCCCCGATGATACGCTCGACTATGAAGGCTACGCACCAGCTGTGACACTTCGCTTTCTTCGACTCCTGGCTGGCCAGCTGCTGCTGGTGTTCGCCTGCGCCCAGGCGCAGGCGGCGGGCAATGACGTCGATATCGTGCGTGCCAATATCGAGTCCACCGAAGAAGGTTACCGGCTCTCGGCCGCCTATGCCTTCGAGCTCAATCATGGCCTGGAAGACGCGATCCAGCATGGCGTGCAGCTGTACTTCACCACTGAAATCGAACTGACCCGCCCGCGCTGGTATTGGTATGACGACCGCGCAGTGACCCAGCATCAGACCCTGCGCATCTCCTACAATGTATTGACGCGTCAATACCAGGTCTCGGTCCAGGGCAGCATGCAGCAAAGCTTCTCCACGCTCGAAGACGCGATGGTGCTGATCCGGCGCCCAAGCCGCTGGCTGATCGCGCCGCACGGCGCCCTCAAGCCCGGCGAAACCTACAACGTCACGCTGCGCATGTTCATGGACCGCGAACGTCTGCCCAAACCGATCCAGCTCAATGCCAGCAATGCGCAATGGCGCCTGGAGTCGAAAGACAGAAAATTCCAGTACCGGGCGGAGTAGAGATTGAATCAGGCCTTGCGCTATGTGGTGATTGTGGGCGGGGCCGTGGTCAGCATTTTGCTGTTCCTGCTGGCGACTGCCTCGTCCAACTCCGGCTTCTTTGACCGCTACTATTCCTGGCTGCTCGGGCTGAACGCGGCGGTGGCCGGTGCGCTGCTGCTGTTTGTGGTGGTGGCGCTGGCGCGATTGTACCGACGCTATAAAAAGGGGCAGTTCGGCTCGCGCCTGATGACGCGCCTGGTGCTGCTCTTTGCCGGCATTGGCATTTTGCCTGGCCTGGTCATTTTCCTGGTGTCGGTGCAGTTCGTGTCGCACTCGATTGATTCCTGGTTCAACGTGAAGATCGAAGCAGCCCTGGAATCGGGCGTGAATCTGGGCCTGGCCGCGCTGGACCAGTCGCTCGGTGAACTTGGCGCTTCCGCCGAAATCACGGCAGCCACCCTGGCCGGCCAGGACCGCCACAGCACGCTGGAAATCCTCAATCGCACCATCAATGAGCGCGACGGTATGCTCAGCGCCATGATCATCGGCGTCGATGGCAAGGTGATTTTGTCGGCCGCGCGCAACCGCCGCCAGCCGCTGGCCCCTGACCTGCCCACCGCGCCCATGCTGCTGCAGGCTGTCATGCCGGGCGGGTATGCGCGCACCGAAGGAGCCGACCGCGATTTCAAGGAAGGCAGCCCGAATCCCGGCCAGAACACACTCGATCCGGCTGCGCTGCGCCAGCGCGTGCTGCTGGCCATCCCCGAGCCACCAGGCGCCCAGCCCCAGTTCCTGCAAGTGATTCAGTCGGTGCCGGTGAACCTGGCCTCGAACGCGCAAGTACTCTCGACCGCCTACACTGAATACCAGGAACGCTTTGTCGCGCGCGTGGGCTTGCGCCGTATGTACATCGAGACCCTGACCTTGACGCTGCTCTTGGCCATTTTCGGCGCGGTCGCCAGCGCCTTTCTGATCGCGACCAATCTGGCGCAACCACTGCTGGTGCTGGCCGAAGGCACACGCGCGGTGGCCGAGGGCGACCTCTCGCCAAGGCCCATCGTGGCCACCTCCGACGAATTGGGCACGCTGACCCAGTCATTCAACGCCATGACCGGCCAGTTGTTCGAAGCGCGCAGTTCGGTCGAGCGCAACCGCGCGGCCCTGCAAAGCGCCAAGGCCCACCTGGAGTCGGTCCTGGAGAACATGTCGGCGGGTGTGATCGTGCTGGACGCGGACTTTAACGTGGTGACCTCCAACGAAGCGGTCGAGCGCATCCTGCTGCACAATGTGGCCAGCCATATGGGCCAGCCTTTGTCCGGCATCGCCGGCCTGGACGCGTTTGCCGCAGCCGTCACGCGCGCCTTCTCGGCCCAGAGTGCGCAATCGGCGGCCGGCAGTGCGCGCCAGGAGCGCCACTGGCAGCAGCAAATTGACTTGCCGCGCCGTCCCGGCGACGAACATGATCTGACCGTGCTGGCGCGCGGCTCGCGCCTGCCGGCACGCGCAGGCAGTGGCTTCATCGTCGTGTTTGACGATATCTCGGACGTGATTTCGGCCCAGCGTTCGATCGCCTGGGGCGAAGTGGCGCGCCGCCTGGCCCATGAAATCAAAAATCCGCTCACGCCCATCCAGCTCTCGGCTGAACGCATGCAAATGAAGCTGGAGGCGCGCCTGCAGGGGCCGGACCTGGAATTGCTCAACAAGGGCACGGCCACCATCGTCAACCAGGTCGACGCCATGAAGCGCATGGTTGACGACTTCCGCGATTACGCCAAGGCGCCGCCGGCAGTGCTTGAAAAACTCGACCTCAATTCCCTGATCGACGAGATCCTGCACCTCTACCTCTCGGGCGATGGCAGCGACATCATCCACGCCAACCTGGGGCGCCATCTGCCGCCCGTGATGGGGGACGCCACCCAGCTGCGCCAGGTGATCCACAACCTGCTGCAAAACGCCCAGGACGCGATGAATGACCGTCCGGCCGGCGCTGCGCCTGCGCGCATTGACGTGACCACCGAGGCGATCCACTACAAGGGCGCCGATGGCGTGGCTGGCACAGCGGTGCGGCTGGCCATTGTCGACAATGGGCCAGGGTTCGCGCCCAAGATCATGGCACGGGCCTTCGAGCCCTACGTCACCTCCAAGGTGCGCGGCACAGGTCTGGGACTGCCGATGGTGAAGAAAATCATCGACGAACATGGGGGACAGATCGAGATTGCGAACCGGGCGGACGCAACTGGCGCGGCGGTCTCGATTTTACTGTTAAAGTTATGTACAGATAGTGTATTGGCTTAAGCCGGCAATCACGCATAGAATACGGGCTGTTACCGGTAGGCGCTGCATGCCGAGAAGACGGGCCAAACAGGAAGGCACACATAGATGGCGAACATACTCGTAGTTGATGATGAAATGGGCATCCGCGAGCTCCTCTCGGAGATCCTTGGCGATGAGGGCCACGCGATCCAGCTGGCTGAAAACGCCCAGCAAGCGCGTGACGCCAGGCTGGCCGGCGCGCCCGACCTGGTGCTGCTCGATATCTGGATGCCCGATACCGACGGCGTTACCCTGCTCAAGGAGTGGCAACGCGACGGCTTGCTGACCATGCCGGTCATCATGATGTCCGGCCACGCCACCATTGACACGGCAGTCGAAGCGACACGCATCGGTGCGCTCAACTTCCTGGAAAAGCCGATCGCCCTGCAAAAACTGCTCAAGGCTGTGCAGCAAGGGCTGACCCGGGCCCAGGAAGCGGTACGTGCCCCGGCAATTGCCCCGCGGCCCATGCTGGCGCCCCAGCCAGAGGAAACCCTCAGCAATAGCGCCATGTTTTCGGCACAGGCACCCCAGGCCAGCATGCCAGTGCGCATAGGCGGCTTGCCGGCCGGCGAAGGCCATGGCTTTAGCCTCAGTTTCGATCTGCCGCTGCGGGAAGCGCGCGATGCGTTCGAACGCATGTATTTTGAACATCATCTAGGTCGCGAAGGCGGCAGCATGACGCGCGTGGCCGAGAAAACCGGCCTGGAACGCACCCACTTGTACCGCAAGCTCAAGCAATTGGGCGTGGAGCCGGGAAAGCTGGCCAAAAAAGGCGTCTGACCCCGGCGCCCGTTTGCGGCGCCGTGTCAGCCAGTTCTCCCATTCGCTCTCTTCCCACGCTTGTCACCATCGTCACCGGCGCGAGCGTCGGTGCGCGCGACGCCCTGGTCGCGGCCCATCTTCAGCCTTCCGAGCGCACTGCCGCCATCCTTGAAGGCATCCCTGATGGCAAATCAACACTTGATGCTTCCGACAAGCTTGTGTTGCACAGGGTCACACCCGCTTGCCTTTGCTGCACCGGCAATCTCGTTTTGCGTGTAACATTAAATCGGATACTGCGCACGCGCCCCGACCGGCTCTACATCGGGGTTGCCAATACAGACCACCTTGATCAGTTGCGATCGTGGCTGCAACAACCGCCATACGATCAGCTGTTGGAACTGACCCCGGACCTTTTCGGCACTTGAAAACGGTCCGGCAAGCCCCACCTCGTTGGTAGAGCGACGTGGAAAGTCTGATCGAGTGAAGGAGTTGGTATGAATATGATCTACAACAGTGAGCAGTACAGCGTGGTCGAATTTGGTGCTGACCACAATCTTGAAGCCCTGCGTTTTGGCGGCTATGAAATCGTCGACAAATCGGGACGGCGCGAAGCCTTCATCGGCGGCAAATTGGCGCAATCGTTCCGGCGTGACGTCAACAACCTCATTGCCAGCGAACCGACGATGGAAGAAATCGACGAGTTCCTTGGCTCCTATGATTCCCTGATGAGCCAACCGGTGCTGTTGCACTAAGCCTGCCCGCGCCTCACCTGGCCGGATGGGCCCTGCCATGGGCGGCAAGCGCCCTGTTTCGCGCTTGCGCCATGGTATGCTTTCACCATGTGCCAACTTCTCGGAATGAATTGCAACGTCCCCACGGACATTGTGTTTAGCTTTACCGGCTTTGCCATGCGTGGCGGCCATACCGATACCCACCATGATGGCTGGGGCATCGCGTTTTTCGAAGGCGCAGGCGTGCGCCACTTTGTTGACCACCAGGCTGCTGTCGCTTCGCCTGTGGCCGAACTGATCAAGAAATTCCCCATCAAGTCGCGCAACGTCATTGCCCATATCCGCAAGGCGACCCAGGGCCAGGTTGCGCTGGAAAACTGCCATCCTTTCGTGCGCGAATTGTGGGGCCGCTACTGGGTGTTTGCCCACAATGGCGACCTGAAGGAATTTGAACCGGTGCTGACCGGCGCCTTTCGGCCTGTGGGCACCACCGACAGCGAGCGCGCTTTCTGTTTTCTGCTGCAGCAGTTGCGCGCGCGCTTTGGCGACCAGCCACCGGCGCTGGACGCACTGCGCGGCGCCCTGGCCGAGCTGGTCCACGAGATCGCCCGCCACGGCACCTTCAATATGATGCTCTCGGACGGGGCTGCGCTATACGTCCATTGCTCGACCCAGTTGCACTATGTAGTGAGGCAATATCCTTTTGTAACGGCCAAGCTGTCGGACGAGGACATGAGCGTGGATTTTTCGCAAGTGACGACGCCGCAGGACAGGGTGGCCATCATCGTGACCGCGCCGCTGACCACCAATGAAGCCTGGACGGCGTTTGCTCCGGGTGAACTGAAAATATTTGTCGACGGCCAGCCGGTCTGACTCCGTGTGAATGTGGGCGCATCGTGGTAGCAAAATTACCACGAAGTATCCGTTTCGGGTACATTAGCGCTTATTGTAAAAAACCAACTTTGGACGACGATGAGCAAGCCCCCCGCTGCCGAATCCCAGTCCGCCCCGGTGCGTGACTTTTACCTGGGACGGCAACCCATTCTGGACCGCAATCAGGCCCTGTTCGCCTATGAAATGCTGTTCCGCACCACCGATACCGGTCCTGCCAATATTGCCACCGACATGGTGGCCACGGCCAATGTGATCGCGCACGCGGCCCACCTGGGACTGGAAAAGGTGATCGGCGACGCCCTCGGTTTCCTCAATGTCGACGCCGAAGTGCTCATGAGCGACATTTTCGTGTTCCTGCCGCGCGACAAGGTGGTGCTGGAGATCGTGGAAACCATGCCGGTCACGCCGGCCGTGCTCGAACGCATTGCTGAACTGCGCAGCCATGGCTTCCGTTTTGCGCTGGACGATGTGGCCAGCGACGCGCCTGACGTGCAACTGCTGCTGCCCCTGATCGACTACGTCAAACTGGATCTGCGCGACATGCCGCCATCGGCGCTGCAGCGCCTGGCCGCCACCTTCAAGCACAGCAACAAGAAGCTGGTGGCTGAAAAGGTGGAGACACGCGAAGAATACGAAGCTTGCCTCGCGCTCGGCTTCGACTACTTCCAGGGCTTTTACTTTGCCAAGCCGGCCATCATGAGCGGGCGCAAATTGTCGCCGTCCCAGTTGGCGGTCATGGAATTGATGACCCTGATTACCTCGGACGCCGACAATATTGAGATTGAGCGGGCGGTCAAGCGTGACGTGACGCTGGCGCTGAACCTGCTGCGCCTGGTGAATACGCCTGGCCTGGGCACGGGTTATCGCATCGATTCGCTCAGCCAGGCGGTGATGGTGCTGGGGCGGCGCCAGTTGCAGCGCTGGTTGCAGATCATGCTGTATGCGGAACCGGCCAAGCATGGCCAGAACATGACGCCCTTGCTGATGCTGGCCACCACGCGCGGACGCATGCTCGAACTGCTGGCCCAGCGTTTGCGTCCGGGGCAGCGCAATATCGCCGATGTCGCTTTCACGGTCGGCATCATGTCGCTCATGGATACCTTGTTCGGCATGCCGATGGCGGAAATCGTGACCCAGATTCCCGTGATCGATGAAGTGGCAGCAGCGCTGATGCAGCGCAGCGGCTTTTTCGGCGAGCTGCTGCACCTGGCCGAATGCATCGAGCGCATGGAAGAAAACGAAGACCTGGTCACGCCCGCACTGCGCGAGCTGTCCATCTCCACCGATGAACTGGTGGAGCTGGAGATGGCGGCGTTTGAGTGGAGTGATACGGTGGTGCGTTACGCGATTTGAGGCCGGCTGGAGTGGCGCCCCCTCACTGTCCTTGCGAAAGCGAGGACCCATGCCAGGTCAACGCAAAGAAGGTGCGCTTCCCTGAGCTTGCGCGGCGTGGGTCCTCGCCTTCGCAAGGACAGTGGGGGAGCAGATCGAAGGCTGCCAATCCTGGCACGTGCCATGGCGGTCACGCGCGATCGCTTACGACAGATTCGGCGCCAGCCAGCTTTCCACATCAGCCTTGCTGGCCCCGCGCCGGCGCACCATGTCGTTGACCTGGTCCTCCCCAATTTTCCCGACCACGAAGTACTTGGCTTCGGGATGCGCAAAATAAAAGCCCGACACCGCCGCACCCGGGAACATGGCAAACGACTCGGTCAGTTCCATCCCAATCTCCTGCGCCTGCAATACCTTGAACATGTCGGCCTTGACCGTATGCTCCGGGCAGGCCGGATAGCCAGGCGCCGGACGGATGCCCGCATAACGCTCGGCGATCATGTCCTCGTTCGTCAGATTCTCGCCCTGGGCATAGCCCCACAGGTCGGTGCGCACGCGCTCGTGCATGTATTCGGCAAAGGCTTCGGCCAGGCGGTCCGCCAATGACTTGAGCATGATGGACGAGTAGTCGTCATGCGCGTCTTCAAAACGCTTTTCGTATTTTTCAATGCCCAAGCCTGCAGTGACGGCAAACATGCCGATGTAGTCCTTGGCACCGGACTCCATGGGCGCGATGAAGTCAGCCAGGCATTGGTTCGGCCGCTGCACGCCGTCGACCAGCGGCTTGACGCCTTGCTGGCGCAGGCCGTAGTAGGTGAAGGCCACCTTGGTACGCGACTCGTCGCTGTAGATTTCAATGTCGTCGTCATTGACACTGTTCGCAGGCAGCAGCGCGATAACGCCATTGGCGGTCAGCCAGCGACCTTCGATCAGCTTTTTCAGCAAGGCCTGGCCTTCGGCAAACACCTTGGTGGCAGCTTCCCCCACCACCTCGTCGGTGAGGATGGCAGGGAAGGGCCCGGCCAGGTCCCAGGTCTGGAAGAAGGGGCCCCAGTCGATGTACTTGGCCAGCAGCGCCAGGTCGACGTTCTTGAATTCGCGGCGCCCGATGAATTTCGGTCGCACTGGCGCGAACGCCAGCTTTGCCTTGTTGGCGCGCGCAGCGAGTAGCGAGAGCATCGGCAGCGCCTTCTTGTTGGCGTGCTGCTCGCGGATGCGCACGTAGTCCTGTTCGATGTCGTCGATGTATTTGTCGCGGCTTTCTGGCGTGAGCAGGGACTGCGCCACTGACACCGAACGCGAGGCATCAGGCACATACACCACCGGCCCTTCGTAGTTATGGGCGATTTTCACTGCCGTGTGGGCGCGGCTGGTGGTGGCGCCGCCGATCAACAGTGGAATTTTCAGCATCCGAAAGTGCGGGTCGCGCTGCATTTCCTTGGCCACGTGGGCCATCTCTTCGAGCGAGGGCGTGATCAGGCCGGACAGCCCAATCATGTCGGCGTTTTCCACCTTGGCGCGGGCCAGGATTTCCGAGCAGGGCACCATGACGCCCATGTTCACTACTTCGAAGTTATTACACTGCAGGACCACGGAGACGATGTTCTTGCCGATGTCATGCACATCGCCCTTGACGGTGGCGATGACAATCTTGCCCTTCGGTTTGGCGACAATGCCGGTGCGCTTTTCCTCGGCCAGCTTTTCTTCTTCGATATAGGGAATCAGGTGGGCCACGGCCTGCTTCATCACGCGCGCCGATTTGACCACCTGGGGCAGGAACATCTTGCCCTGGCCGAACAGGTCGCCAACCACGTTCATGCCATCCATGAGCGGGCCTTCGATCACATGGATGGGACGTCCGCCATTGCCCAGCAATTCCTGGCGTGCTTCCTCGGTGTCTTCCACAATCCATTGGGTGATGCCGTGCACCAGCGCGTGCGAGAGGCGCTGCTGCACCGTGCCGTTGCGCCACTCCAGGTTTTGCACATCCTGCTTGCCGCCTGCCTTCAAGGTGCCGGCAATTTCGATCATGCGTTCGGTCGCGTCCTCGCGGCGGTTCAGCACCACGTCCTCGACCCGTTCGCGCAGTTCCGGCGCGATGTCGTCGTAGACGCCCATCATGCCAGCGTTGACGATCCCCATGGTCATGCCAGCCTTGATGGCGTGGTAGAGGAACACGGTGTGGATCGCTTCGCGCGCAGGGTCGTTACCGCGGAAGCTGAACGAGACGTTCGAGACGCCGCCCGAAATCTTCGCGTGCGGCAGATTGTCCTTGATCCAGCGCGTGGCGTTGATGAAGTCGACCGCGTAGTTGTTGTGCTCTTCGATGCCGGTGGCGATGGCAAAGATATTCGGATCGAAGATGATGTCTTCGGGCGGGAAGTCCACCTGTTCGGTCAGCACCTTGTAGGCGCGCGCGCAAATTTCGGTCTTGCGCGCAAAGGTGTCGGCCTGGCCCTGTTCGTCGAAGGCCATCACGATAACGGCTGCGCCATAGCGCCGGCACAGGCGCGCCTGGCGGATGAATTCTTCTTCGCCTTCCTTCATCGAGATCGAGTTGACGATGGCCTTGCCCTGCACGCATTTAAGGCCTGCTTCGATGACCGACCATTTGGACGAGTCGATCATGATGGGCACGCGCGAGATGTCCGGTTCCGAAGCGATCAGGTTCAGGAAGCGCTCCATGGCCGCCTTGGAGTCGAGCATCGCCTCGTCCATATTGATGTCGATGACCTGGGCGCCGTTTTCCACCTGCTGCCGCGCTACCGACAAGGCTTCGTCGTACTGCTCGTTGAGGATCATGCGCGCGAACGCTTTCGAGCCGGTGACGTTGGTGCGCTCACCCACGTTGACGAACAGCGAATCCTGGTCGATCGTGAACGGCTCCAGGCCCGACAGGCGCTGCGCCACCGGAATTTGCGGCACGGTGCGCGGCGCGGTATCGGCCAGCAGGTCGGCGATGGCCTTGATGTGTTCGGGCGTGGTGCCGCAGCAGCCGCCGGCGATGTTCACAAAGCCGCTGTCGGCAAATTCGCGGAGCAGGGAGGAGGTATCGGCTGGGAGTTCATCAAAGCCGGTGTCGCTCATGGGGTTGGGCAGGCCGGCATTGGGGTAGATGCAGACGAAGGTGTCGGCAATCTGCGACAGTTCCTCGGCGTAGGGGCGCATCAGGGCCGCGCCCAGCGCGCAATTAAGGCCAATGGTGAGCGGTCGCGCGTGGCGCACCGAATTCCAGAACGCCGGCACGGTCTGGCCAGAGAGGATACGGCCCGAGGCATCGGTGACGGTCCCGGAAATCATGATGGGCAGGCGCTGCAGGTCCGGATGCTCCTCGAAATACAGGTCGATTGCGAACAGGGCCGCCTTGCAGTTGAGGGTGTCGAAAATCGTTTCAACCAGCAGCACGTCGGCGCCGCCGTCCACTAGGCCGCGCACCTGCTCGTGGTAGGAGGCGACCAGTTGGTCAAAGGTGACGTTGCGCGCGGCCGGGTCGTTCACGTCCGGTGAAATCGAGGCGGTTTTCGGGGTCGGCCCCAGTGCGCCGCATACGAAGCGCGGCTTGTCGGGCGTGCTGTACTTGTCGCAGGCATTGCGCGCCAGGCGCGCGGCAGCCACGTTCATTTCATAGGCCAGGTGGCCCATGTGGTAATCGTCCTGGGCGATCGTGGTGGCGCCAAAGGTGTTCGTTTCAATCAGGTCGGCGCCGGCAGCGAGGTAGCGCTCGTGAATTTCCTGGATGATGTGCGGCTGGGTCAGGGTCAGCAATTCGTTATTGCCCTTGACGAAAAGCTCGCGCGCACCGCTGCCCGCGGGCGCCCCAAAGTCGACAAAGCGTCCTTGCGCGCCACCCCGGTAAGCCAGTTCATCCAACTTGTATTGCTGGATGATGGTGCCCATTGCGCCGTCGAGAATCATGATGCGGCGCGCGAGAATGGCACGCAACTGGGTTTCGGTGGCGGAGATGGCGGGGGCGGGGGTGGTCATCGGTGTGCTTTCAGGGGTGCGGTGGTGCCGCCGGGAGCGGGCCTAAAATTATACGTCAACCGGACAAATCAGTTCCGCAGGCCTCTGTTTGTATCCTTATGTAATTTCTAACCGGTTTGATACACAGCGATACAAATTGCCACGTGCTGGCAATCTCCACGTTACATGGCGGGCACACAATACTAGACATGCGGCAACTAATGCCGATAGGGGAAGAGACCATATGAACGACGATTTTCAAGCCGCCTGGCCGGAGCAGGCCACGATGACCACAACCGAGAACGATAGCGCGCCACGCGCAGCTGGCAGCATGCCCATGAAACAGATCGTCACGATCCGCCTGGATGTGGACATGCTGAACTGGTTCAAGTCTGCCGGACCTGGCTACCAGACCCGGATGAACCAGATTCTGCGTGACCATATGGACGCGCAGCGCGCGTCGAACGGCGCTGCGGAGTAGCGAGTAGGACTATGCCGGCTCAGTCCAGACTGAGGCCGGCCAGGGGGAAACCCTTGAGGAACTCGGTTGCAGGCAAACGCTTGCCGCCGGGTTTTTGCAATTGCGTCAGGCGCAGGGTGCCGCTGCCGCAGGCGACGATGATGCCGTGCTGGGCGTCGGCTGCCAGCACCTGGCCGGAAGGCGCAGCACTGCCTTTGTCCAGCGCTTCTGCGCCCCACAGTTTGATGGTCACACCATTCACTTCGGCGTGGGCCCCCGGGAAGGGATTGAAGGCGCGAACCTTGCGCTCCAGTTCCATGGCGGGAAGGCGCCAATCCAGCCGTGCTTCTTCCTTGCTGATCTTGGCTGCGTAAGTCACGCCCGCCTCGGGCTGGGGCGTGGCGGGCAGGGCGCCCGCGGCGCGCAAGCGCAGGGCGCGCACAATCATGTCTGCGCCCAGGCGCGCCAAGCGGTCGTGCAGCTCGCCGGTGGTCACCCCGGCGTCAATGGCGACGCTTTCCTTGAGCAACATGGGGCCGGTGTCCAGGCCTTCTTCCATTTCCATGATCGTCACCCCGGTTTCCGTATCGCCCGCTTCAATGGCGCGGTGGATGGGGGCGGCGCCGCGCCAGCGCGGCAGCAGGGAACCATGGATATTGATGCAGGGGCGAATGTCCAGCGTGCTGCGCGGCAGGATCAGGCCGTAAGCGGCCACTACCATCACATCGTAGTCGGTCGCCAGCAGGCGCGCGTGGGCGGCGCTGGCCTGGGCCGCGCGCTCGGGGTCCTTGCTGTCCATGCGCAGCGAGAGCGGCTGCAAGACCTCGATCCCGTGGGTCTGGGCGTACTGCTTGACGGCCGACGCGTGCAATTGCAGGCCGCGGCCAGCGGGCCGGTCGGGCTGGGTCAGTACCAGGGGAATCGTAAAGCCGGCCTGATGCAGCGCTTCCAGGGCAAGCGCCGCGAACTCGGGGGTGCCGGCAAAGACGACTTTCATCGTCTTAATAGCGCCGTCCGGCAGCCTTGAGCGCCGCTTCGCGCTCGATGCCGCGGTTTTCCTTGAGCATTTTGGCCTTGATGCGGTTGCGCTTGAGGGGCGAGAGGTATTCGACAAATACCTTGCCCAGCAAATGGTCCATCTCGTGCTGTATACACACGGCCAGCAAGCCATCGGCTTCCAGCTCGAAAGGTTTGCCGTCAGCATCGAGCGCGCTGACCTTGATCTTGGCCGGGCGCTCGACCCCGTCGTAGATCCCGGGCACGGACAGGCAGCCTTCGTCGTAAACTTGCTTTTCAGCACTTGCCCACACGATGGTGGGATTGATGAACACGCGCAGCGCGTTCTTTTCGTCCGAGGTGTCGACGATCAGCAGTTGCTCATGCACATCGACTTGGCTGGCAGCCAGGCCGACGCCCGGCGCGTCGTACATGGTTTCGGCCATGTCGGCCACCAGGGTGTGGATCCGCTCGCCAAATTCGGTGACCGGAACGGCGACCTTGTGCAAGCGTGCATCAGGGTAGCGAAGGATGTTTAGGATTGCCATATGTCTTTTAATTCGGAAACAAGTCGTTCATTGATGATATGAAAAACGTTGGAAGATGCTCCATTACAACAAAAACGCAACAGATCGCCAGGGGGGCGAAACGCGGTTTTTCTTGCTACTTCAAGGATTTATGTGCAGAATTTGATCCAGTTCGGCAAGCTTTGCCCCAGAACGAGCATCAGGGTAGCGAGAAATCGTGGCTGTCTCTTGCGTCTGGCTGGCACAGGTAATAAGTCCAGCTAGCAATTCCGTGTTAATGCCGCACTTAACGGACATCTTAATGAAAAATTTTAGCACAGTCAGCGCCCGCATTGCAGTCGCAGCGCTTTTCACCGGCCTTCTGGCCTTGCCGGCGCAAGCTTCCACTTGCGCGTTCCGTCCCAACGCCCCCGACCAGCATAAAGTGGTCAAGGGTGATACTTTGTGGGACATCTCCGGTAAATTCCTCGAGCACCCGTGGTGCTGGCCCCAGGTTTGGGGCATGAACAAGGATGAAATCCGCAATCCGCACTGGATTTATCCGGGTCAGATCGTCTATTTCGACCGTGCCAATGGCCGCCTCTCGCTCAACCCGCCAGGTTCCGGTGACGGCCTCGGTGGGGCCAATGGCACCACGCGCATCCAGCCGCAAATTCGTACCGAGGGCTTGGGCGCGGACGCAATCGCCTCGATTCCGTCGGCAGTCATCGAGCCTTTCCTGTCGCAGCCGCTGATCGTCGAATCGGACGAGCTCAAAGGCGCACCGCGCATCATTTCAGCGCGCGAAGGCCGGGTCTTCATTTCTAAAGATGAAAAAGTGTATGTGCGTGGCGCATTGAAGGGCAACACGTCCTTCCAGGTCTTCCGTCCAGGCGTGCCGCTAAACGATCCTGACACTGGCAAGCTGCTGGCCTATGAAGCGGTGTACCTGGGCACGGCCAAGCTCAATACCGAGGGCAAGGGCAGCAACGACGTTCATACTTTCGTGGTCTCGGAATCGAAACAGGAAATGTACAACGGTGACCTCTTGATGCCGGCCCCGCCTACCGCAGTACGCAACTACGTGCCGCACCAGCCCGATCACATGGTCAATGCCCGCGTCATCGGCATTTACTCGGGTGTGACCCACGCCGGCCAGAACATGGTTGTCAGTGTCAACCGCGGCACAGTTGACGGACTCGATGTTGGCTCCGTTTTGCAGTTGTACACTCTGGGCAAAACCATCACGGACACGACTGCCGAAAAGGGCATGTTCAGTATGGCCACCCAGAAAGTCAAGCTGCCTGACGAGCAAAACGGGACCCTGTTCATCTTCCGCGTCTTCAAGCACATTTCGTATGGCTTGATCATGCAAGTGACGGAACCGGTTGAAGTCGGCGACCTGGCAAAATCACCGGAGTAATATCGCCGTGCAGGACACGGACCCCGCCCCCTCCACCAGCCAGGCCGCGCGCCTGGTTGATTGGATACGCCTGGCAAGCATGCCAGGCGTGGGTCCGGTAACGGTGCAGCGCCTGCTGCGCCAGTTTGACCATCCCCAACACATCTTTTCTGCCAGCTACGAGGCACTTGCTGCCATCGTGCCTGCTGCGCTGGCGCGCGCGCTGTGCGCTGCTGCTGCCCCCGATCCGGCCTATATAGAGACGCTCATGCGCTGGCTGGCGCTGCCCGGCAATCAATTGCTCACGCTCGACGACCCGGCCTATCCTCCGCTGTTGCGCCAGATTCCCGATCCACCGGTTTTGCTCTACGTATCTGGTAACGCGCACTTGCTGTCCCAGCCTTCGGTAGCGGTGGTGGGCAGCCGCAATGCCAGCCTGCAAGGTGCTGCCAATGCCACGGCCTTTGCCCATGCGCTCTCGTGCGCCGGCCTGGGCATTGTTTCTGGCTTGGCGCTGGGCATCGATGCGGCGGCCCATGAAGGCGGCTTGCGCGGTCCGGGCGCCAGCATTGCCGTGGTAGGCACGGGGGCGGACCGCATTTATCCGCGCGCCAACCGCGAGCTGGCGCACCGGATTGCCAACGAAGGCTGCATGCTCAGTGAATATCCCTTGGGGCAGGGCCCCCGTCCAGGCAATTTTCCGCGTCGCAACCGTATTATCAGTGGGCTGGCCTGCGCGGTCCTGGTGGTGGAGGCCGCTGCTGAGTCGGGTTCCTTGATCACGGCGCATCTTGCGGCCGAGCAAGGTCGAGATGTCTTTGCCATTCCCGGCTCCATCCATGCGCCGCTTAGCAAGGGTTGCCACAAGCTGATCAAAAACGGCGCCAAGCTGGTGGAATCGGCTGCCGACTTGCTGGAAGAGTTGCAGCGGGCGCCGCTCGCTGGCTTTGTGCCTGCCCCAGCGCCGCAGATTGACCCTGAACATCGTGCACTGCTGCAAGCCATGGGCCATGGACCCCTGGACGGCGATGCCATGGCCAGCCTGGGTGAGGGCGACATGGGGCGTTTGGCCGCCCAGTTGCTGGCATTGGAGCTGGCCGGCCACATCGAACGCTTGCCTGGTGGATTTTTCCAGCGGATTGAACAATAAGGCCTCACGTGCGGCACTTGTGCCGGGATGAGCTTAACTGATAAAGTAGCACCATGTTCGATATCCTGGTCTACCTCTACGAGACATACTACCGCCCAGACGCCTGCCCCGAGCCGGTCGCCCTGGCGCGTAAACTGTCCGCCGTGGGTTTTGACGAGGACGAAATCTCCGAAGCCATCGTCTGGCTCAATGACCTGACCGAAATGGCCGGGGCCGACACCAGCGCCGCGTTTTCTTCCTCGGGCACCCGCTTTTATGTGCACCAGGAAGTCGATGCCCTGGGCAGCGCCGCCATCGGCTTCATCCAGTTCCTTGAAAGCGCCAAGGTGCTCTCGCCGGTCCAGCGAGAAATCGTGGTCGAGCGGGCGCTGGCACTGGACGAATCGCCCGTGGGCTTGGGCAAGCTCAAGATTATCGTGCTGATGTTGCTCTGGAGCCAGGGCAAGGAGCCGGACGCGCTCATGTTCGACGATTTGTTTGGCGCCGACGACGAACAGGCCCCCCGCCTGCTGCACTAGCTTCATCTCCCTCTTGTTGCCTGCGCGGCACTATTGCTGCGTTCGCAACACAGTTCCCTTGCAGATTTTGCGGCATCGCGCTTATCATTGGCCGCGAAAGCGGATTGTTACAAATTGCGTATCAGTGAGCACAAAATAGCGATGCTTGAGAACAAGCATGTATGATGCGCCAGCCGAACCACACTTAGTACGACGAGAAACCATATGACAAAAACCCTCATCATCGCCGAGAAGCCCTCCGTCGCGAACGATATCGCCAAGACGCTGGGCGGCTTCACCAAGCACGATGAGTACTTCGAATCCGACGAGTATGTGCTGTCCTCGGCGGTCGGTCACCTGCTTGAAATTGCAGTACCGGAAGAACATGACGTCAAACGCGGCAAATGGAGCTTCGCCCACCTGCCGATGATCCCGCCGTATTTCGCCCTGAACCCGATCGCCAAGACCGAAGCGCGCCTGAAAGTGCTCAACCGCCTGATCAAGCGCAAGGACGTTACCGGCCTGATCAACGCATGCGACGCGGGGCGCGAAGGGGAACTGATTTTCCGCCTGATCGCGCAAAACGCGAAGGCCAAGCAACCGGTGCAGCGCCTGTGGCTGCAATCGATGACGCCAGGCGCGATCCGCGAAGGCTTCACCAAACTGCGCAGCGACGAAGAAATGCTGCCGCTGGCCGACGCCGCGCGCTGCCGCTCCGAAGCGGACTGGCTGATCGGGATTAACGGCACCCGCGCCATGACGGCCTTTAACTCGAAAGAAGGCGGCTTTTACCTGACCACCGTGGGCCGCGTGCAAACGCCAACGCTCTCGATCGTGGTGGAACGCGAAGACAAGATCAAGCGCTTCGTGCCGCGCGACTACTGGGAAGTGCGCGCCGAATTCGTGTGCGCCGCCGGCGTCTACGAAGGCCGCTGGCTCGATCAATCGTTCAAGAAGGACGAGACCGACCCGGAAAAGCGCGCCGAGCGCCTCTGGAGCAAAGCTGCTGCCGACACCATCGCCATGGCCTGCAAGGGCCGCCAGGGCAATGTGACGGAAGAATCCAAGCCGACCACCTCGATGGCGCCTGCGCTGTTTGACCTGACCTCGCTGCAGCGCGAGGCCAATGGCCGCTTTGGTTTCTCCGCCAAGAACACGCTGGGCCTGGCCCAGGCGCTGTACGAAAAACACAAGGTACTGACTTATCCGCGTACCGACTCGCGCCATCTGCCGGAAGACTACATCGCTACCGTCAAGGACACGATGGTTAGCCTGGCCGAGAACAATAACTACCACCAGTTCGCCAAGCAGATCACGGACAAGGGCTGGGTCAAGCCGAACAAGCGCATTTTCGATAACACGAAAATCTCGGACCACTTCGCGATCATCCCGACCACGCTCGCGCCCAAGAACCTGTCCGAGCCAGAACAGAAACTGTACGACCTGGTGACGCGCCGTTTCATGGCGGTGTTTTTCCCGCCCGCGGAATTCCAGGTCACCACCCGTTACACGGAAGTCTCTGGTCACCAGTTCAAGACCGAAGGCAAGGTCATGACCAACCCGGGTTGGCTGGCCATCTACGGCAAGGAAGCATCGACCGACAGCGACAAGGACGACAACACGGGCGGCAATCTGGTCCCGGTGGCCAAGGGCGAGAAGGTGCACACCGAAAAAGTCACGGCCAATGGCCTGGTCACCAAGCCGCCCGCGCGCTACACCGAGGCCACGCTGCTCTCGGCCATGGAAGGGGCGGGCAAGCTCATTGACGACGACGAACTGCGTGACGCAATGGCCGGCAAGGGCCTGGGTACGCCAGCGACGCGCGCGGCCATCATCGAAGGCTTGCTGGGCGAGCGTTACCTGCTGCGCGAAGGGCGCGAGCTGATGCCCACTGCCAAAGCGTCGCAGCTGATGACGCTTTTGCGTGGCCTGGGCGTGAACGAATTGACCGCGCCCGAACTGACGGGCGAATGGGAATACAAGCTCTCGCAAATGGAGAAGGGAAAAATCTCGCGTGAAGAATTCATGCGCGAGATCGCCCAGATGACCCAGATCATCGTCAAGCGCGCCAAGGAATACAACAACGACACCATCCCCGGCGACTACGCGACCTTGAAAACGCCGTGTCCGAACTGCGGTGGCGTGGTCAAGGAAAACTACCGTCGCTTCGCCTGTACCAAGTGCGAATTCAATATGTCCAAGACACCGGGCAGCCGCCAGTTCGAGATCGCTGAAGTCGAAGAGCTGCTGACCAATCGCACCATCGGACCGATGCAGGGCTTCCGTTCCAAGATGGGGCGTCCGTTTGCCGCCATTTTGCGTATCGTGCGCGATGAAGAGATCAAGAACTTCAAGCTCGAATTTGACTTTGGCCAGAACGATGGCGAAGGCGAAGACGGCGAGGGTGTCGACTTTACCGGTCAGACGCCATTAGGGCCTTGTCCGAAGTGCGCCGGCGGCGTCTACGAAATGGGCCTGTCCTATGTATGCGAACACAGTGTCGCCAAGCCCAAGACCTGCGACTTCCGCAGTGGCCGCATCATCTTGCAGCAGGAGATTCTGCCCGAGCAAATGGTCAAGCTGCTCAACGACGGCAAGACAGATCTGATGCCAGGCTTTGTATCGCAGCGCACGCGCCGTCCCTTCAAGGCCTTCCTGGTCAAGGGCAAGGATGGCAAGATCAGCTTCGAGTTCGAAGAGCGCAAGGCTAAGCCGGGCGCCAAGGTCAAGGCCGCACCGGTAGCCGATCCGGAAGACGGAGAGGCCGCAGCCGCCGCGCCAGCGAAGAAGGCAGCTGCCAAAAAGGCGCCAGCCAAGAAGGCGGCCGCGAAAAAAGCACCAGCCAAAAAAGCAGCGGCGAAAAAAGCGCCAGCCAAAAAGGCGGCAGCGAAGGAATAAGCTGTTCAGTGACAAAAAAGCCGCACACCTTTATCGGTGTGCGGCTTTTTTTTTCGCTGAAAAAACACCGCAGGCACACTGTCCTTGCGAAAGGCACACTGTCCTTGCGAAAAGCACACTGTCCTTGCGAAAGCGAGGACCTATACTTTGCTCGCTATGCATGGGTCCTCGCTTTCGCAAGGACAGTGGCGGTGGTGGTGCTGGTATCTTCGCCTCGTCGCCTGTGATGGGCTAGCTAAGGGAGCTCAGTTCCCGCGCGAGATTGGCCCGTGCGCTGGCACCATATAGATCCCCAAAATAGGAATCGGCATATAGCGTCCCCTGATCCGCCTGGGCGATGAAATGCGCGAGCACCTTGGCGCGCCCGGCGCGAAAGCTGGCCTCGTCGATGTGCGCGTACTCCACCCGCACCGAACGTGCATAGGCATCATAGACGTCGGCTTCCTGTCCAAAAATGGCCAGGTCAACGCCCAGCATCACGTCGTGCAGGCGATGCTGGCGCTGCTGCTCGCGTGCGTGGTCCGTGGCACGAATCAGCGCCGCCGGTCCCTGCGCGGCCGCTTCTTCATCGAGTCCACTGGCAAGCCACAGCAGGGCACTTTGCTCTTCATTGGCTTTGCCGCCATAGACTGCGTCGTGAAACCAGAACGCCTTCTTGAGCGTGCCCACGTCGTCGCTGCTGGCGCCTGTATTGGCGGCCCACACGGCGATCTCGGTCAAGCCATGCACCAGGTGGTCGAGGTTGTGATACGCGCGCTGTGGCGCGCCGTAGGCCGTGTCACCGATTAGCCGCTCGAACCAGGGCGCCGCGCGCGTCGGGTCGGGCCATAAACTGTTCCAGTCCTTGCGCAACCAGTCCAATATCCATGCCGCGTAAGCAGGCGCTGGCATGAAGCGTTGCGTGGTCCAGTGCCAGCCTACCGGGCCCTGTAAGCCGCGCACGAAGCTGGAACTGACCGAACCCAAATCGCGAGGTGGCATCACGAACAGCGTTTTCGCGCCGTGCAGCACATCGACATTGGCCTGCTGGATCAGGTTTTCGTAATCGAAATCGGCGGTGTTACGTATGCCCCGTATCAGGTAGTCGATGCCATGACGTTTGGCTGCGCGTGCCGTGTAGTCCCCGCGTACCAGCATGACGCGCACATTGTCCCAGCCACGTGCGGCGACGCTGGCTTCGACGATCTGCTTACGGCGTTCTGCCGCAAACTGCGGCTTCTTGAAGGGGTTCTCGGAAATGAGCACCACCACTTCCTCGGCCAGCTCACGTCCCTGCTCGATGACCCACATGTGACCATTGGTGATGGGGTCCAGGGTTCCGGAAAAAGCGATCTTGTTCAAGCGAGGCTCCAAAGTGTCAAATAGCGTTGGTGCAGTTGCGCGACGATGGCCTCGATGGCGCTTTCGGGCCCGTCGTTGACGACCATATCGTCAGCTGGCTCGCCGCGTTGCGCAGACTGCAGGGCCATAATACTGGCAGCCTGCGTTGCCGACCAGTCGGGATTGCGCTGCGCCAGGCGCGCCAGGCGCACTGCGGGCGGCGCGCTGATCTCCAGCACGCGGTCGGCAGGGATGCGCTGGTCGCGCAGCAGGGCCGCCTCCCACACGACGTACGGCGCCACCTGGGCAAGTGCCCAGCGCTCGGCCTCGGCCAGCACATGGGGCCGCAAAATGCGTTTGAGTTCTTCGTTGGCACTGCGATCGTGGGCAAAGATGGCACGCAAACTGCCGCGTGCCAGTCTGCCGTCGTCTGCCATCGCCTGCGGGAAGGCTTGGGCCAGCGCCAGCGTGGCGGGATGTGTCGGATCCTGATGAATGGTGCGCGCCACCAGGTCGGTGTCGAGGCAGGGTACACCCAGCGCCGCGAACGCCTTCACGAAACGCGATTTGCCTGATGCGATGCCGCCAGTGATGGCCAACACCCGCGTCTGTCCGCCTTGCTGCATCCTTTTACCCTCCCAATGCGCGACCGGCTCCGACTCCTTACAGCAAGGATGTCAAATCCCCGAGGGCCAGGTCCGGCAGCATGCTGCCCTCATGTTGCGCATTGTTGCATAGTTCGACGCGCCAGCCGTCTGCCTGGCGCCGGGCGAATGCAAAGCTATTGTGTCCGCCAAGGGCGAGAGCCAGCCAGCGCTCGCTGGCGATGGCAAATGCGATCGCTCCGTCGTTCAGCGGGTGACGCAAACTGCGGACCGGTCCCGCATCGAGACGCTGCCATTGTTCGTCATAACTGCCATCGACGCCACGCTCGTGCAACTGGTCCGGTGCGTCGAAACGCATGAAGCCGGCATCCAGTTCGCCCGACAAGGAGGGGTAGGCAAATTCCGGCTGCCATTCGCAACGCTCACCCTCCACCACGGTGCGACCGGCAAATGCGGTTACCGCTGAACGGTCAAGCGACACGCGCAGGTCGATGTGAAACAACGGGGCCTGGATCCACAGCACGCGCGTCGTCAGGTCGCTTGTGCCATTGCTGCGCCAAATGCCAGTGCGCTGCCACAGTCCGACATAGGCGTGCGGAACGCTCATTGCAGATCTTCTGTCGAAAAATACACGCTGCCCGCGATGCGTGCACCTGGAAGTGCATGTGCCAGCACGGATGAAGGGGTTTGGACAAGACCCGCTTTGGGGACGTCGAGTGGGTCGGTGGGCATGCCTTTGGCCGCACGGACTGGAACGATGTGATCAAAGTCCGGGCGGCTGTCGATCTGTTTGACGAGGTAGCGATGGCCGCCGCTACCAAGCTGTAGATAGTGCGCCGTGGCCTGCTGCATTGCGTCCGGCGACAATTGGCGGTAAAGCAGCACCTGCTCCACCACGACCGCAACTCCCGCATAACGCGTCTTGCCGCCTTGTTCGAAGTGCCCCTGAACCAGGTCCGCCTTGAAGCTGGCCAGCGGACTCACGGCACCTGGTGCCAGGCGATCCAGCTCGAATTTTTCCGGCGCCAGTGTCCACAGGACTGGCCTGTCGTTCAAACGCTTGCGCAAGGCAGCATCCTGCACCTTGTCGGCCAGTCGGATTCGCAGGATGACCTGGTAGTCATGTGGCGCGTGGAACATCGGCAGGTGCGAGGCGTACAGGCCATCGGGCCCACCAAACAATGCCATGCCATGTTCGCCATAGCTTGCATTGGCCGCCAGCGCCAGGCTGCTGGCGAGCGACAGGATCAATAGTGCGAAGAGCTTGCGCATATCAGGCCTTGACCAGCAATTTGCCGCGATGTTCGCCCGTGAACAGGGAGTTCAGTGCCGCAGGCAACTGGTCAAATCCCTCGATGACGGTTTCCTCGAACACGATCTCGCCAGCGCGCACCCAGGGCGCCACGATGCGCGTCATCTCGTCCATCCGGTGGACATAGTCGCGTGCCAGGATGCCTTGCATGGTGGCGCGCTGATACAGCATGTGGTGCAGCAGGCGCGGGCCCAGGTCTGGTGCGTCCAGGCCGCCGCTGTACTGGCTGATCTGGCCACAAATGACGATGCGCGCACGCCGGTTGATCAAGGGGATGACCGCATCGGTGACCATGCCGCCGACGTTGTCAAAATAAACGTCCACGCCGCCTGTCAGGTCCTGCATAGCCGCACCCAGCGTGGCAGCATCGTTGAAGGCCTTGTAGTCGAGCGTCCAGTCGGCGTGCAAGGTGTTGCGCAGCCAGGCGCATTTGGCAGCGCCGCCAGCGATGGCAAGCACGCGCGCGCCATGGCGTTTCGCAAACTGGACCACCAGCGAACCCACAGCGCCAGCGGCACCGGAAACCACCACCACCTCACCGGCATGCGGACGTCCCGCTTCGGTCAGTCCAAACCACGCGGTGCGACCGGGCATGCCCAGCACGCCCAGCGCCGTGGTCACCGGTGCCACGGCCGGATCAATCGCCACCAGGGCGCTCGCCGGCAGCTTGGCGTGGGTCTGCCAGCCGCTGTAGCTGCGCACCCAGTCACCGGGCACAAAGGCGGGATCATTGGACGCCAGCACCTGGGCCACCACGCCGCCCTGCTGGACCACGCCCAGTGGATGCGGTTCGGCGTCATAAGTCGGCTTGCCCGATTGCCCGATGCGCATGTACGGGTCGACGCTGAAATAGCGCGCTTCGATCAGCACTTCGCCAGCGCCGAGCGTCAGCTCAAGTGGCTGCTCGCGCAAGGCATAGTGTTCGTGGCCGACGGTCGCTTCGGGGCGTTGCTGGTAAATCCATTGACGGTGCAGGGTGGGCATGGCATTCCTTTATGAGGTATGCCATGCTACGTCGCGGATGCTGTCGCGTAAAGCAACTTATAATCATGTTTTGTGTCCTAATTGGAAATCATGAATCTGTCCGATCTGCGCATTTTTGTCAGTGCGGCCCAGAGCCCCTCGCTTGGCGCCGCCGCGCGCGAGATGCATCTGACGCCGTCGGCCGTGTCGAAGGCCCTGCGGCGCCTGGAAGAGAGCTTGGACACGCCGCTGTTCGATCGCTCGGCCAAGCAGCTGGCGCTTAACGACAGTGGCCAGCGCCTGCTGGCCCGTGCCCGTACCCTGCTGGCGCTGGCCGACCAGGCGCGCGCTGACGTTATGGGCGAGCGGGCGGCGCTCGACTGCCGCCTGGGTGGCCCGGCCTTGCTGCTGTGGCGTCATGGTGACGCCGCCAGTGAGGCCTTGCGCGACTGGCCCGAGGCCACGCTGCGCATGCAGGCCATGTTCGAAGATGAAGCGCTGGCGGCCCTGGCGCGTGGTGACATCAATGGCGCCGTCGTCACGGGCGAAGCGCTGGCTGGCCGCAGCGAGCATTGGTCCGAGACCTGGCAGGCGACGCCGCTGGGTGAACTGACATTGCAACTGGTTGCAAGTCGACGCCATCCTCTGGCGCGCAAGGGACGGGCGGGCCAGGTCACGGCGAACAGTGCGCAGGTACTGGCCCACGATTTTGCCTGTCCCCCGCGCTCGCTGTTTTGTGGTGTGCAGCGCGGCGGGCGCTCCGACGGCTGGCGCGACGACCAGCTGCCGCGCAAGATACGCTACTGGACCGACGATCTGCAATTGCTGCTGGGGTTTGTCCGTTCCGGCAATGCGCTGGCCTATCTGCCCGACTTTGCGCTGGCCGACGACACCCTGGTGCGCATCCACGTCAGCGATTGCGCATTTACCTGCAGCGAACAGGCGTGGCTGGTCTGGGACCGCGCCAGCGCCGCCCAATGGCAGCACCAACTGGCGGCAGCACTGGCAGCTTGACTTACGGCGTAGGAGGCACCAACGGCAGGCGCAGGCGGAAGGCGGCGCCGTCGTTGAGCGCACTTTCCACTTCCAGCGCACCACCATGTGACTCGGCCAACTGGCGCGCGATATACAAGCCCAGGCCCAAACCTTCGCGCACGTCCTTGGTGCCGGCGCGCTCGAAGGGATGGAAGATACGCACCTGGTCTTCCGGCGCGATGCCCATGCCATGGTCGCGCACTTCAATGGTCGCCTCGCCATCGGTATGCGACAGGGTCACCTTGACCGGCGCACCATCGCCGTAGCGCAGCGCATTGGTCAGCAGGTTGACGATGATTTGTTCGACCCTAAATTCGTCCCACACACCCGTCACTGGAGAAGTTATATCGAGTTCGATGCTGGTGCCGGCTGCTTCGGCGCGCTGCGCCAGGTCGCTGACGATGCGTTCGAGCAGCACTGCCAGCTCGGTCTCGGCTGTGCGTATCGACAGCTTGCCGCTGCGGATGCGCGAGACGTCGACCATGTCGTTGATCAACCGTATCATGCTCTGGATCTGGCGCCCGTCGCGCGCTACCATTTTGCGCATCAACGGTTCGCTGAAGGCGGCCAGGTTGCCCTTATCGAGCTGCATGCCGCGCAGCTGGGTTTCAAGGAACAGGGTGTTCAAGGGGGTGCGCAATTCATGCGCCACCATCGACATGAAGTCGTCGCGCATCTTGAGCGAGCGTTCCAATTCGGCCTGGGTGGCACGCAGCTCGCGTCGGCTCTGTTCAAGCTCCTCGACCTGGCGTTTTACTTCGTTGCGTTGCTGCCAAAGCGCGACAAACACATTGACCTTGCTCTTGACGGCGGCAATGTCCAGCGGCTTGTGCAGGAAATCCACAGCCCCGGTTTCGTAGCCCTTGAAGGCGTAATTGAGTTCCTTCCCGGCGGCGCTGACAAACACGATAGGCACGTGGCGCGTGCGCTCGGTGCCGCGCATCAGTTCTGCCAGTTCGAAGCCATCCATCCCCGGCATCATGACATCGAGGATGGCCAGCGCGAAGTCGTGCTCGAGCAGCAGGGAGAGCGCCTGTTCGCCGGAGCTGGCCTTGTAGATGATGCGCTCATCCTGCTCGATGATTTTACTCAGGGCCAGCAGGTTTTCCGGCAGATCGTCCACGATCAGCAGCTTGGTGGGGGCCAGATGTTTGTTCATCGCTGTGCCTCCAGGTTTGACAGCAGGGTGCGTACACCGTCCAGCGCAAGCATCATCTCCGGGGCGCGTTCGCGTATGGCCGCACGCGGCATGGTGGCAATTTCCGCTTCCTCGGGATCCTGCACCACGGTTAGGCCACCGGCCTGGCCAATGGCAGCCAGACCGGCGGCGCCATCCTGGCTGGCGCCAGTGAGTACGATCCCGCACACATGCTTGCCATAAGTGTCGGCTGCCGCTGCCATCAAAATATCAATCGCGGGACGGGAAAAGTGCACGGGGTCTTCCTGACTCAGCGAAAAGCTGCGGTCCTGTTCAATCGAGAGGTGGTAGCCGGGTGGGGCGAAATACACATGACCGGGACGCAGTATCGCCTTGTCCTCGGCCTGCAGCACGGGCGCGCGCAAATGCTGGCCAAAGACTTCGGCCAGGCGGCTGTTGCGGTCGTCCGGCAGGTGCAGCACGATCACCACCGAAAAGCCGAACTGCTCCGGCAGTCCTGGCAAAATGCGCAGCAGGGCATCGATGCCACCAGCGGAGGCCCCAATGATCACCGCATCGATGCGGTGCGCGCTCATGCTGCCACCTTGCGGTAGATGCGCTCGGCCTTGACCAAAGGCTGGAAGCTGCCCGCATAGGCGGAAAAGTCGATGGTCTCCTTGCTGCCCAGGCCCAGGAAGCCGCGGTGGCACAGCGACTCGTGAAACAGGCCCAGGGCGCGCTCTTGCAGCTTGCGGTTAAAGTAGATCAGCACATTGCGGCAGCAGGTCAGGTGGGTTTCGGAAAACACGCTGTCCGTCGCCAGGCTATGGTCGGCAAAGCTGACGTTCTCCACCAGGCTGCGGTCAAACAAGGCATTGTCATAGGCCGCCGTGTAGTAGTCGGAAAATGCGCGTTTGCCGCCCGCCATTTGATAGCTGGCGGTATAGGCACGCATGCGTTCGAGCGAAAAGACGCCCTTGCGTGCGCGGTCCAGCGACTGCGGATTGATATCGGTGGCGTAGATGATGGCGCGTTCAAGCAAACCTTCTTCCTTGAGGAGGATGGCCATCGACCACACTTCTTCGCCCGTGCTGCAGCCGGCGATCCAGATCTTGAGGGACGGGTAGGTGTGCAGATGCGGCACCACGTGCTCGCGCAAGGCCTGGAAATAGCTCGGATCGCGAAACATCTCGCTGGTCGGTATCGTCAGGTACTGCAGCAGCTGCATGAAGGCGTCAGGGTCGTGCAGCACGCGCGCCTGCAGTTCCGAAATGCTGGCGCAATCCATTTGATGCAGGGCGTGGTGCACGCGACGCTTCTGCGAGGACCCTGAATAGTCACGGAAGTCGTAACTGTATTTCAGATAAATTGCCTCCATCAGCAGACGCAATTCGATCGTGGTGCTATCGGGATTGCTCATTTACAGACGCTCCACGCTGGGCAGCCAGACGCGCAGGAGCGAATAGAGTCGGTCCAGGTCAATGGGCTTGGCCAGGTAATCGGAGGCGCCAGCCCTCATGCACTGTTCCTGGTCGTCCTTCATCGCCTTGGCCGTGATGGCGATGACGGGCAGCTTGGCAAAGCGCGCGTCCTGGCGCAGGCGGCGTGTCGCTTCCAGGCCATCCATCCCCGGCATCATCACATCCATCAGCACCAGGTCCATGTCCGGAAATTGGTCCAGCCGTTCCAGCGCTTCGAAGCCATTGCGACCCACTTCGACGGCAATGCCCTTCTGTTCCAGCGCGCTGGTGAGCGAAAAGATGTTGCGCACGTCGTCGTCCACCAGCAGGATGCGGCGCCCGTCAAAGACGCGGTCGCGGCTTCGTACCGACTGCAGCATGCTTTGGCGTTCCACCGACATCTGCGCCTCCACGCGGTGCAGGAACAGCGTTACTTCGTCGAGCAGACGTTCGGGTGAACGCGCACCTTTGATGATGATCGAGCGTGAATATTTGAGCAGCTCCGCTTCTTCGGCACGCGTCAAGGTGCGGCCCGTATAGACGATCACGGGCGGGAAGGAGCGGATCTGCTGCTCGGCCATCGTGCGCAGCAGTTCGTGGCCCTGTATGTCGGGCAGCTTCAGATCGATGATCATGCAGTCGTAAATATTCGCACGCAGCAGCGCCAGCGCATCGGCGCCGGTGGCCACTGCCGTGATCTCGATATCGTCGTCGCCGATCAGTTGCATGACAGAGTCACGCTGGCGCGCATCGTCTTCCACCAGCAGCACCCGCTTGAGCTTCTGGGTGAACTTGCCTTCCAGGGTCTGGAACACTTCGCGCAGGCGCTCGCGCGTGGCCGGCTTGATCACATAGCCCACGGCGCCCAGTTGCAGGGCCGCCTCCGCGCGGTCGTTGGCCGATACGATGTGCACAGGGATGTGGCGGGCACGCGGATTGTCCTTGAGCTTTTGCAGCACATCGAGTCCCGAACCATCAGGCAGGCCCAGGTCCAGCAGGATCGCATCGGGAATGAGCTCGTTGGCTGCCTGCAGGCCGTCGGCAGCGCTGTGCGCCACCAGGCAACGGTAATTCATCTCATGCGCCAGGTCGTACAGGATGCGGGCAAAGGAAACATCGTCCTCGATCACCAGCACACTGCGCTCGCCTTTGCGCTCCAGGGCGCGGTCATCGGGAAACTCGGGTGGGTGTACCACTGGCGCTGCAGGCGCGCGCACGGGCGAAGGCGGTGCGATCGTGGGCACTGCCACATCTACGACGGCGCTGGCCGCATCGGCCGTCAATACTGGCGGCAGCAACAAGGTGAAGGTGCTGCCCTTGCCAGGCGAACTGGCAACCTCGATGGCGCCGCCCAGCAGCTTGGCCAGGTCGCGCGAGATCGACAGCCCCAGGCCCGTACCACCATAGCGGCGGCTGGTGGTGCCGTCGGCCTGGCGGAAGGCTTCGAAGATGATCGCCTGCTGGTCTGCCGCGATGCCAATGCCCGAGTCGCGCACCACAAACGCCAGGGTGCCCTCTGCGCGGGCTTCGATGGTCAGCGACACCTGGCCGTCGTCGGTGAACTTGATCGCGTTCGAGAGCAGGTTCTTGAGGATCTGGCGCAGGCGCTGGCCGTCGGAGACCATGGTCGCTGGCGCGCTGGCGTCAACAGCGGAGGTAAATACCAGGCCTTTTTGCGCGGCCAGTGGCGCAAACGTCAGGCGCATGGCGTCTGCCAGCGCAGGCAGGCCAAGTTCCTCGGGCTGCAGTTCCAGCTTGCCCGCTTCGACCTTCGAAATATCGAGGATATCGTTGATCAGGTTAAGCAAGTCGTTGCCCGCCGCGTAAATGGTATTGGCGAACTGGATCTGGTCTGGTTCCAGGTTCCCCTTGGCGTTTTCCGACAGCAGCTTGGACAGGATCAGCGAGCTATTGAGCGGCGTGCGTAGCTCGTGCGACATATTGGCCAGGAATTCCGATTTGTACTTGCTGGCCCGTGCCAGTTCGCGGGCACGTTCTTCCAGCTCGTTTTGCACCAGACCGAGCGCCGTGTTTTTCTGGTCCAGCGCATTGGCCTGCTCGGCCAGTTGTTCATTGGTCTGTTCCAGTTCGGCCTTCTGGTTTTCCAGGATGGTTTGCGACTCCTCCAGCACCCGCGACTGTTCCTCAAGTTCCTCGTTGGCGGTGCGCAGTTCTTCCTGCTGTACTTGTAACTCTTCATTCAGCTGCTGGGTCTCGGCCAGCACATCCTGCAGCCGCAGCCGGGCCAGGGAAGCGTCGATGGCACGCCCGATATTCGGTGCCACCAGCTCCAGAAATTCGAGCACGCGCGGCGCTGGCAAATGCAAAAATCCGAGTTCGATGACACCATTGGCGAGCGCCTCGTTCTCGGTGGCGATGAGCACCAGGTGACGCGGGCTGGCGCTACCAAGTCCGGAACTGATTTTCAGGTAGTGATCCGGCAGTTCGCCCACCACCATGGCCTTTTTTGACGCCAGCGCCTGGCTGACCAGGGATGCGGCCAGCGCGTCGCTGGCGCGGTCCTGGGCTGCCGTGCCAAAGCCGGCCACGCGGCGCAGGCTGCCGTCCTCCTCGCGCACATACATGGCGCCAACGGCGGCGCCTGCGTAGTCAGCCACGAAATCGAGGGTGGCGCTGCCCAGACGCGTCAAGCCATGCTGCCCGATGCTGCGTTCGGCCAGCGCGGTCTGCCCACTGCGCTGCCAGGCCTGGCGTTCGAGCGCGTCGGCGTGGGCGCGCTGCTGGTCGATCACGTTGCCAAAGGCGCTAGATAGCCGCAACAGGTCACGCCGCCCGAACCAGGCCAGCAAACCTGCCAGTCCAAGGCTGATGGCAAGGTACAGCCCCACACCCCAGCGGGTGACGCGCTGGGCGTCATCGTTGCGCTGCTGGAGCAGGGTTTGTTCGACATCGAGGAACTGGGCGTACTGGTCGCGGATCTCGTCGAAGATCATCTTGCCGCGCCGGCTGCGCACGAATTCGGAGACGTCGGCCTGGCTGCGTCGCAAGGCGATGCCGTCGCGCGCGAACTGCATCCATTGGGCTTGCAGGCCAGCGATCTGGCGCAGGCGCGCCGCTTGCGGTGGATTGTCGCTGACCAGCGTGATCAGGGCATCGAAGGCAGGCGCCGATTTGGCGCCAGCGATATTGTACGGAGAGAGGAAGCTTTCATCCCCGGTGAGCAGAAAGCCGCGAAAGCCGCTTTCCTGATCGACTGCCAGTTTGCTCACTTCATTGGTCTGGCGGATCACTTTTTCCGAATGTTCGACCCAGCTCAGCACTGACAGCAGGTAGCTGATCACGCCAACAAAGATGGCCACGCTGAGGATGCCGATGACAAGCGGCAGTGTGATGTTGCGCGCTAGAATCTTCTTGAAGCCGGTTTGATCCATCGTCGACATATCGGGCATGCGTCTCTCTCGCTGCAAAAGCATCAATTCTATCTGAATGGAATCTTTTGCTGCGCAAGATAGGCGTGTACGTGCGAGGCTTTACTTGGCCCCGCTAAAGTCGATATCGACCATATTGTCGGCCGGCTTGCGGTCGATCAGCTTGTTGTCCGGGTCTATGCCAGCGCGCGCCGGTCGCCCGCTGACGACCACGCTCAGTTGTACATCCTTGTGATCGATCAGGCGGCGCTCGCGCAGCAGCGGGTTGCCATCCTTGTCGTCCACGCCGATGTCGATGAAATCCTTGAGCGGTACTTCTTTTTCTTCGCCCAATTCCCCGGCGCGCATCTTGCTGGCGCTGGCAGTGAGAGTGACCACGTATTTGCCATCGGCGCGGCGCTTGGCCGAGGCGTAGCTGGCGCGGTTTTCATACAAGACAATCGCGTTGAACAGGTCATCGATCAGGTAAGCCTGCTCCGGCGTGGCGATCTTGCGCAGGCCCTCAACCAGGGCGGTGACGCTCGGATAAGGCGCGGCATGGAAGGCATAGCGCGCCAGCAGCTCATGGAGCACCCGGTTGACGGCGGCCTCGCCCAGCACATCCTGCAACTGGTACATGGCCAGGCTGCCCTTGCGGTAGTAAATATAGTCCTGGTTTTCGTTCTCGGCCAAGGGCAGTTCGCGCTTGTTTTCCAGGGCTCGTCCGAGCAGGTAGCGCTCAAGGTCGTAGCGCAGGAAGCGCCGCATGTGGGTAGGTCCCACCGCCTGCTTCATCACCATCAAGGCTGCATATTCAGACAGCGTTTCCGAGAGCACCGTACTGCCGCGCGTATTGGCGCCCACGATCTGGTGGCCAAACCACTGGTGCGCCACTTCGTGCGCCGTCACATACAGCGGATAGTCGATATCCTTGGGATTCTTGTCGTCGACCTTGGCGATAAAGCCCATGCTCTCCGAATAGGGGATCGTGCCTGGGTAGGACTGGGCGAAGGCTGCATAGCGGGGAAACTCCACGATGCGCAGCAGCTTGTGCTGGTAGGGACTGAAATTCTTGGCGTCGTATTCCAGTGCAGCCTTGGCACCGCGCATCATGCGGTCCAGGTTAAATTCATGGCCTGGGTGGTAGTACAGATCGATCGTCACGTCCTGCCAGCGCTCGTGCCTTACTTCGTAGCGCGCCGACTGGAAGGCGTAGAAATTGAGCATGGGCTTGTCCATGCGGTAGTTGAAGTAGCGCCGGCCATTGGCCACCCACTCCTTCTCCAGCGTGCCCGGGGCAATCGCGATCTGGTCCGGGCTGGTGCTCACGACTGCGTTGAAATTGATCCAGTCAGCATCGTTGGCCATGTTGCTGTTGGCCAGGCCGCGCGGATCGTCCGCCGGCAGCATGCGTGAATGCGGCGACAAGCCATGGCGCTTGCGGTCACGGTCATCCTGAAGTTCGGCCACTTCCTGATAACCGAGACGCGGCAGCAAACCATTGTTGAAGAAGCTGCCGTTGGCCAGCACCGGCGTGGTGCTGCCCAATCCCAGCTTGCCCTTTGGCGCGAACGCCAATGTAAAGGCCATTCCCATGCGCGCGCCGGGCGCCAGCGGGGTGTCAAGTCGATAGACGTAAAAGCCGCGCTCGCGGTCAGCCAACTGCAGGCGCGTCTTCTGGTCGAAATTGATCACTGCGTCGGGACCGCGTTCCAGACTGATGAAGAGGGTGGAAATGGGCGTGGCGGTTTTGTTTTCAAGCTGGTAGCGGCCCTTGATGTTCAGGCGGCGCTGCTCGGGCAGCATGTCCACCTGCAGGTCGACGTCGGTCAGGCGTGGCAGGGCAGCGTCGGCAAACTGCTTGTAGCGCGATTCGTACTGGGCGCGCTGCTCGTCGGCCTGGTAGGCGGTCTGGAAGTCGCCCAGGCAGTGCAGATTGTAGTAAAGCCAGGCGCCGGTGCCGCCAAATACGGCCAGGCCCAGCGCAAAGCTGGCCAGCACCGGCCCTGTCAGATTGCGGCGCGCCAGTTGCAGGCGGCTACCCAGTTCGGCGTTGTAGCCGCGCGGCCAGAACACCAGCGAGAGCACCACCAGCAGCAGCGCACAGCCGCCCCAATACAGTTCAAACCAGCGCTCGCGTGCCAGGAAGTGGCCGTAACCGTTCATGGCCGAGTAGATGAAATCTGGCGTAGTCCCGTACAGCAGCAGTGGATGGTCCAGGCCGAGCGAACCGAAACTCAGGCGCGCCAGGTAGTACAGGATCATGGCGAAATAGGCCAGGTATTTTTGGTTGACCAGCACTTGCACGGCCATCGCCAGCACCGCGATCAGGACATACTGGGGCAGGGCGATCAGGAATAGCGCCTGCACATACAGGCCCGGTTCGAGCGCGAAATAGCCATGGAAGACCTGGATCAGCATCCCGCACAGCATGGCCAGCGCCAGCATGACGGCCTGCAGGCCGATCAAGGCAAACAGCTTCGAGAGCAGCGGCAGCCAGCCAGGCAAGGGCAGGGCGTCGAGCATCTGCGCCACGCGCGCTTCGCGTTCGCGCCATACCAGCTCTCCCGCATAGAAGGTCGTCACGATCAGCATGAACAGGGAAAACGTCCCGTTGATCAGTTCCAGCACCTGGTAAGTGACGGGATAGGTCTTGGTGCCAAACATGGCGCCCATATTGAGCGAGGTGGCAAAGATGGCCAGCACGGCAGCCAACGCAATGACGACAAAATACACATCCTTGACCGATTCGCGCAGACTGAGCCAGCTCGCCTTGAGCAGCAGCAGGGCCATGCTGCGGCCGGCGAAGTCGGGCCGCTCGGCCGTGTCCACTGCCGCGTGCGAGAGCTGCAGCGGGGTTTCGCTTTCCGTATGGCGGGCAGCGCGGCTGTCGACGGTGCCCACAAAATGGAAGCGCCAGTAACCGAGCAGCAGCACCACCAGGCTGAAACCGCACCACAGGAGGCGATTGAGCAGGTACACGCCTTCAAAAGGCACGCTGCGCGCATTGCGCTCGGCGATGGTCCAGTATTCCGTCAGGCGCAGCAGGGCGGTGGTGCCAAAGGGATCAATGAGCGCGGCCAGGGTCTTGTAATCGAGGTCGCGCGCCAGCGAGGGCGCCACGATATAACCGATCATCATCACCACGCTGGCCACATACACCGGCAGCATGCGGCGCGTCAGCGCGGCCAGCACAAAGAAGATGGAGCCGAAGATGAACAGATTGGGCAGCAGCAGAAACAGGTAGGGACGCAGATACATCCAGACCCCGGCAGGGCCGAGGCGGTCCGGCTCGACGCCGGGAATAAACGTCCCCAGCCAGGCACCCAGCACAATGCTGGAAAAGACAATGGCCAGGGTCGACACGGCGCCGAAGAAGCGACCAAACACATAAGCATGTTTGCGAATCGGCGCGCTGAAAAAGAAGTGATGCATGTCGTACTCGAAGTCCTGCTGGACCGAGCGACCGACCATGGCTGCCATCACGATCACGCCCAGGCAGCCGAGGAAGGCGACGGTGATGGAAATGGAAAACGAGGAATTGATGGCGGTCTTGCTGCCAAAGGAAACCCAGGCTTCCTTGAAGACGCCACCGGCGGCGGCCATCCACAGCATGGCCAGCACCAGGAACATGCCGAAATAGACCCAGGTCGACAAGAGCTTGAGGCGCTGGCGCGCTTCGAACAGGGCAATGGCCAACATGGACGCCATCCTTAACAGTTGCTGGCCGCGGTGTGGCGTCCGGCGATGGTGGCGAAATAGACATCCTCAAGATCGGCGGGCGCTTCGTCGAAGCCGTTCCCCGGGTCGCCGTCGGCATACACGTGGATCAGGGTGCGGCCGCTGAGCAGGCGCGTCGAGATGACATGGTGCTCGCGCTGGAAGTGGGGCAGTTCTGCCTTGGTCACGAAGCGTTCCCAGATCTTGTCGGCGACGTCATGAATGAGCTTTTGCGGCTCGCCGCATAACAGCACATGGCCCTTGTTGATGATGGCCATATTGGCGCACAGGTCGGACACGTCGGAAACGATGTGGGTCGACAGCAGCACGGTCTTGTCCTCGCCGATATCGGAGAGCAGATTGTGAAAGCGCACCCGCTCCTGGGGGTCCAGGCCAGCGGTGGGCTCGTCGACGATGATCAGCTGCGGGTCGCCCAAGAGGGCCTGGGCAATGCCAAAGCGCTGGCGCATGCCGCCCGAAAAGCCGCCCAGGCGCTGATGGCGCACTTCAAACAGATTGGTCTGCTGCAGCAAGCCGTCGACAACTTCCCGGCGGCGAGCGCGGTTGGACAGGCCCTTGAGGACAGCGAAATGGTCAAGCAGCTCGTAGGCGGTCACTTTCGGGTAGACCCCGAAATCCTGGGGCAGATAGCCAAGCAGGCGCCGGATTTCGTCCTTCTCGTCGAGCACATCGAGCTCGCCAAAGAAGACCGAACCCGAATCGCATTCCTGCAGGGTGGCCAGGGTCCGCATCAGCGTCGACTTGCCGGCCCCGTTGGGACCGAGCAGGCCAAACATCCCGGTGGGGATGGTGAGGCTGACCTTGTCCAAGGCCACCACGCCATTGGCGTAGGTCTTGGACAAATTGCGGATACGTAACTCCATTCTGGCTCCTGACGACGATGCGTGCACGATTCTATTGTTGCATTGTATTAAATTTGGCGGGCCAAGTGCGGCCCGTTGCGACGCACGGCACAAAGCGTACCCCAGAGTGCGCAAAGGCGGGAGCAGGGCGTTGTCCCCCAGCCTCTAATTTGGTGAAATACACGGCTAATTGCGAAAAAGGACCACTTCGCGCGTGAACCACCAGCGGCACCAGGCCAGCAGGGCGCCTGCAATGAGGGTAGTCGAGAGCAAGATGGCAAAGAACATCCGGTAATCCATGGTGCCTTTGACCAGCTCTTTCATGGCCAGCGACACATTGGTCAGCGGCACCATGGACCAGAACCAGTTCAGCTCCACCCCCGGCAGCATGGCCAATACGATGGGCACGATCACCAGCATCATCAGGGGCGAGATCATGCCGGCCGCTTCCTTGTAGCTCTTCGCGTAAATCGAGATCGATAGCAGGATGGAAGCGAAAATGGCGGCCGTAGGCACCAGCATCAGGGCCACCATGGCCAGGTCGCGCGCGCCTATCATGCGCACCATCTGCGCCAGCGCGCCTTCGAAACGCCCGCCAAAGACGGCCAGCAACAGGCCCATGCTGGCCACCATTAAGAGGGCCGAAGTCAGGCCGACGGTAAACAAGACCAGGAACTTGGCCAGCACAATGCGGGTGCGCGGAATGGGCGCGAGTAGCAGCGTCTCCAGCGTGCCGCGCTCCTTTTCGCCCGCGCCCAGGTCAATCGCCGGGTACATGGCCGCCATCAGGCACACCATCAGCAAGATGTAGGGCACAAAGCCGCCCACCACGGCGCCCATGCGCTCGCGGGTGCCGGCAGTGGAAATTTCCTGCAGCCGAATGGGGTTGAGCACATAGCGCAGTTCCGCCTTGCTCATGCGCATGGCCGAGAGCGCCGTCTCGCGCAGCGCCGCGTTGTGGGCGTCCAGCACGGCAGTAACGCGTTTGCGGGTCAGGTCCACCGCAACGGCATTGTTATAGTGCAGCACCAGCTCGGCCTGGCGGTGGGCGCCCAGGGCTTCGTCCATCCCTGGCGGAATAACCAGGGCGAACTTGATCAGGTCATGGTCGATGGCCGCCTTGATTTCGCCAGGATCGGCCAGGGCGACGTTGCGAAATCCCTTTTCATGGGCAAAGCGCGCTGCCAGCTCTGGGGCGTTGGCCTGGCCGAACAGGGCATAGGTCAGTTCTGCATGTTCGGATTTCTTGAACATGGTCTTGGTCAGATAGCCAAAGCCGCCAAAAATCAAGGGCATGGCCAGGATGGGCAGCAGCACGGTGAAGATGAAGGTCTTCTTGTCGCGCAGCAGTTCAAGCATTTCCTTGAAATATACGGTCCACATTTACGGCTCCTCGTTGATGACACGCACGAAGGCGTCGTACAGGTCGTCGCTGCCGCCGATGACGCGCAGCTCGGCCAGGCTGCCGTTAAAGGCCGTGGCGCCGTGGTTGATGATGCAGACCCGGTCGCACAGTTTTTCCACCTCGTGCAAATGGTGGGTCGAGAAGATGAGGGGAATGCCCAGCGCCTTGTAACTGGCGATGAAGTCGAGCAGGATCTTGGCCGACATCACGTCCAGCCCCGTGGTCGGCTCGTCCAGGATGACAATGTGCGGCGAATGGATGACGGTGCGGGCAATGGCGCACTTTTGCTTCATGCCCGTCGAGAGCTGGTCGGCCCGCTTGTGGCTGTAGGGATGCATCTGCAGTTGTTCGAACAGCAGGTCCACCCGCTGCTTGAGCAGTTGCGGCGCCATGCCATGCAGGCGCCCGAAGTATTCGACGTTTTCGCGCGCAGTCAGGCGTCCATACAGGCCGGTCGAGCCGGACAGAAAACCAATGCGCTGACGCGCCAGGAGCGGCTCGGCCAGGATGTCGATGCCATTGATGTGGGCCGTGCCAGCGTCCGGGCGCAGGGCCGTGGACAGGATGCGCAGGGCCGTGGTCTTGCCGGCGCCATTGGGGCCCAACAGGCCCAGTACTTCACCCGGCGCGCACTGAAAGGACACATCGCGCACGGCGTGGAACCAGCCGTCATGCTCGCGCACGTCGCGCTGGCGGGCCCGCCGTTCCTTGTGGACTGGCACCGCAAAGCGCTTGGCCAGGCCGTTTACCTCGATCATCAGGCACTTCCTGTCGTGAAAGTGTGAGGGTAGCATGCAAAATTTCGCGATAGCAAGCCGCAGTGCATCACAAAACCGTCTGGAAATGTGGATAATGTCCGCATGGATAACGTCCTTAAACAAAATGTGCTGGCAGTGACCCGTTGCGGCCACGGTACCGAAGAATCGGTGGCCTGGTTCCGCGTGGCCCTGGGACTGTACTACCTGACCGGCCTGATGACGCCAGAAACACTGGACTTCAAAAAGATCGATCGCGATTTTAACCGTTTCATTTATCAGTCGATCGGCAAGGGCCATAGCATCACCAGCGTACTGCAGTTCATGAGCGGCGAAAAAGTGGTGCCGGTGGTCGATTCGCCCCGGTTTCGCGCCGCCTTCGCCCAGTACTGCCCCGAAGTGCCCACCGATACCATCGCCTTCCTGCTCTCGCTGAACCTCGGCGTGGCGAAGAATATCTCGAAAGTCGATATTGGCGGAGCCCTGCTGGACTGGATCGAGCGCCAGCCCACGCCGGCGCCGCGCACGGAGACTGTCGGCGAGCCTGCCGGCGACGCCCTATAATAGGGTTTTAGCCGCAGCGAGCTTGTCATGTCCTCACACCGTGTCATCCATCCCCTGGACCAATTGATCGTTGGCGTGGACAAGGCCTTGCGCGTCATCGCCGGCGTGGCCTCGGCCTCGCGGCCTACCCCGGCGGCGCGCGCCGAAGACGGCCAGTTAGACGCGGCCGAACAGCGCCACAGCGCAGGGCTCATGCGCGTCAACCACGTCGGCGAGGTGTGCGCCCAGGCCCTGTACAACTCGCAGGCGCGCTTTGCCCGCAGCGACGCCATGCGCGCACAATTTGCCCAGGCCGGACGCGAGGAAGAAGACCACCTGGCCTGGACTGCCCAGCGCCTGGCCGAACTCGGATCCCAGCCTTCATTGCTCAATCCCCTCTGGTATGCCGGTGCCTACGCCATGGGCGCCGTGGCGGCCCAATTGGGCGACGCGCGCAGCCTGGGATTTGTGGTGGAGACCGAGCGCCAGGTGGAGGATCACCTGGTGGGGCACTTGACGCAGCTGCCAGCGCAGGACGCCAAGTCGCGTGCCATCGTCGAACAGATGCGCAGCGATGAAGCCGCCCATGGCCAGGCCGCGCGCGAACTTGGCGCGCTCGAAGCGCCGGCGCCGGTCAAGGCAGCGATGGCGGCCATGGCCAAGGTCATGACCAGCACTGCTTACTATCTCTGAATTACAGTTCGACGATCTCGAAGCTTTGGGTGATCTCGGCCGTCTTGGCCAGCATGATCGAGGCCGAGCAGTATTTGTCGTGCGACAGGCTCACGGCACGTTCTACCGTGGTCGGCTTGAGGTTCTTGCCGCTGACGATGAAGTGAAAATGGATCTTGGTGAAGACCTTGGGATCGACCTCGGCCCGTTCGGCCTTGAGCGTGACGTCGCAGCCGCGCACGTCTTCCCGCCCGCGTTTAAGGATCAGGACCACATCATAGGCGGTGCAGCCGCCGGTGCCGAGCAAGACCATTTCCATGGGCCGCGGCGCCAGATTGTGGCCACCGCCTTCGGGCGCGCCGTCCATGTTGACCATGTGGCCAGAACCCGTCTCGGCCCGAAAACTCATGCCCTGCGGGCCATTCCAGCTAACTTTCACTTCCATTGCAGCTCTCCATATGTACTGTGCGTCTCATTGTAATGGAGGCGGCGCGGCTTTGCTGATGGCCTAGACGGCCAGCACATAGCGCTCGCTCTTCATGCGCCAGCTGGCAAAGGCGATGATGGCCAGCGCCGGCAGCAGGGAGCTGAGGAAAGTCAGTGCGAACGGCAGCACACCCATGGCCTGGCCCTTGGCCAGTTCGCGGATCAAGGTCTGGTTCGACAGCATCGGCACCATGTACATCCAGGTGGAGGTTTCCAGCTCCATCATCGACACGGCCAGGCCAGGCAGCAGCGGCACCAGGGTGAAGATAGACAGCACGCTTTGCGCTTCCTTGTAGGACTTCGAATTCATCGCCAGTGCGATCTGCGAGGCCGCTGCAAACAGGCACAGTGGCACGGCAGCGAGGCAGACGCGCGCCAGGTCGGCGCTGGTGACACGCCAGGACATGCCCACTTCCTCCAGCGGCAGCCAGCTCAGGATGGCGTGCGCCAGTCCCAGTTCTATCGACAAGCCGATGACCGACAGGGCGGCAGCGGCCAGCCATTTGCCGCTCACCAGTGTGAGGCGATTGACCGGCTGGGCCATCAGCACTTCGAGCGAGCGCCGTTCGCGCTCGCCTGCCGTGCTGTCAACCGAGGCAGACAGGCAGCACAGGAAGGCGGGCAGGAACAGGATGCCAAGGATGGCGCCTATCATGGCCGCCGAACGCGAGGCATTGCTGCCCGTGTCGTAGCGCTGCAGCTTGACCGGCGCCATGATGGCCGGCGAGACGCCATGGGCCAGCAGGCGCGCACCGGCGATGGCCGAACTGTAGTTGTTCAGTACCTCCTCGATATCGCGCTGGCGCGGTGAGTCGTCGCTGGCCGAATCGAACCACATTTCAATGCGGGCCGGGCGCATGTCCTGGTAGTTTTCCGCATACTTCTCGTCCAGGCGCAGCAGGGCCACGGCCTTGCGCTCGCGCAGGAAGCGCGTGATGGCTTCCTCGTCCATGGGGCCGAGCTGGGTGACGGTGATGTTCTTCTGTTTGAGCTGGGCCATCAGCGTGGGCGCCTGCGCCGCGCCAATGACGGCCAACTCCATACCCTCGCGCTCAGGCTTGGTGGCCCGTTCGATCATATGATTGAGCATATAGCCCATCATCAGGGGGTACATCAGCACGAACAGCGCCAGCATCGCCAGCGAGCGGCGGTCGCGCAGGTGTTCCTTGAATTCTTTCAGGAAGACGATGAACAGCTTGGACCTCATGCGCGGCGCGCCGGCCTGGCGGGCGCTCACGCGGAAATCCCTTCTTCGGTACCGACCAGACTGACGAAGGCGTCTTCCAGGCTGGCGATGCCGGTGCGCTCGCACAGCTGGGCGGGCGAGCCCTGGGCCACGGTATGACCCTTGGCGATGACGATCACGTCGTCGCACAGGTGCGTTACTTCCTGCATCACGTGGGTGGCCATGATGACGCAGCAGCCGTCCGCGCGCAGGGCGGTCAAGGCGCTGCGCAATGCGCGTGTGCTCATCACGTCAAGGCCGCGCGATGGTTCGTCCAGCAGCAGATTGCGCGGCCGGTGCAGCAGCGTGCGCGCCAGCGCCACCTTGATGCGCTGGCCCTGTGAAAAGCCCTTCGCGCGGCGCTCCAGGATGTCGTCCATCACCAGCAGCTGCGACACTTCGTCGATGCGGCGATTGACCGCGTCCGTGGCCATGCCATTGAGTTCGCCGAAATAGCGCAGGTATTCGCGGGTGCTCATGCGCTCGTACAGGCCAAACTGGTCGGTCAGAAAACCGATGTTGGTGCGTACTGCCATGGGGTCCTGTTCCGGGTCGATGCCGTCCACGCGGATGCTGCCGGTGTCGCGCTTGAGCAGTCCCACCAACAGGCGCAGCAAGGTGGTCTTGCCCGCCCCATTCGGTCCCAGCAGGGCCGTGATCTGGCCATCGCGCGCTGCGAAGCTGACACCGCCCAAGGCCTGCACCGCGCCAAATTGTTTTCGTACGTCGGAAACTTCGATCATGGCCGTCTCGCGCGGTTCAAGGTTGCGGCCCGGCGCTGCCGAGCTGGAAGGTGGGGGCAGGTATCTCTTTCAGGCAGGCGCCATCGACGCGCGCGTCTGGCCGGTCCAGAAATTCACGCAGCAGACGTGGGGCGCAGCCAAGCTGGGACACGCCGTGTCCGGCCCAGGCCACCGTCAGATGCTGTGCGGTGCTCAGGTAGCGCCCGGCCGCCTCGGCACGGTGGGGTGGGGTGACGGGATCGAGCAGGCCAGAGAGCATCAGCACTGGCGCGGTGATGGTGGTGGGCGCCACCCACGTCGCAGGCTTGACCGGCATCATGGCGCACATGCTGCCCATACGCGCCAGCACGGGCGCGGTCAGGGGCGCCGCGTCGGCGGCGCGCAACTGGGGCGTCAAGCGCGGCCAGTCTTCGGCGCACACGACCGCCAGGTGCAGCAATTCGGACACCGGACCGTCGCCGGAAAAGTCGCCTGCCGCGTTGCGCCGCGCGACGAAGGGACCCCACTCGCCGAGGTAGGCGCTGTGAATCAGGAAAGGCAGGCGACGCGCATCGAGGGCGCTGTACAACACATTGTGGATGGTGCCGAGAAAGCGCTCGCTGCTCATGTCCAGTGCCAGCGGGCGTGCCGTGCGCGGATCGGGAATCTGCAGCTTGACGCCGCCGGCGGCCACGCGCGCCGAGACGGCTGCGTATTCGCTGGCGAGCGCGGGAAAAGCCTTGTGGCATGCCTTGTCCTGGGCGCACTGGCGAAACACCAGTTCCAGCGCGGCCTGGCCATCACGCCCGCCGGCGGGAATCACCTGGTCCGGCGCCAGCACGCCATCGAGGATGGCCGCGCGCACCTGGCCCGGGTAAGCGCGGGCATAGGCTTGCGCCAGGCGCGTGCCGTAGGAGGCGCCCCACAGATTGATGCGGCCATAGCCCAGCGCGAGGCGTACCTGTTCGATGTCGCGCGCGGCGTTGGCGGTGCTGTAGGCGGCAAACGGTTGCTTGACCGCGCCTATGCAGGCGCGCGCTTCTGCTTCCATGTCGGCCTCGGAGCGGCTTTCCTCGTTGGGCTGGTGAGGACAATCGAGTTTGTCGGACAGCCCGGTGCCGCGCTGGTCGATGAAGACGATGTCGCGCGTGGCGCGTACGCGGCGAAAGGTATTGTTCAGCAGGACCAGCACGTCGGTGCCGGCCTGGCCGGGGCCTCCGGCCAGAATGAAGAGGGGATCGGGCTTGGCCGACTCGCGAAAGGCGGGCGCGATGGTCACATGCAGGGACAGGGTGGGGCCGTTGGGCTGGGCCGGGTCCAGCGCGACGGGCAGGTGCAGGCAGCGCAGCGCTTCTTCGGAACCGGGCAAGTGGCAGCTGCGCCCTTGCTGGGCCACCGGCTTCGCGGTGGCTATTTCGGCAATTCCTGTCAGCGCCAATAGCGCGGCGCAGAATAGCAGGCTGTTCTTCACTCGGTCTCCCCTCGGTGGTTGCGCAGACAGTCTAGGGGGCGATTGTTTACGCCGTCAACTCAATTTTGTAAATTTCACAACAAGCCCGCGTGGCGGGCTGCAGCCGAGTTTATTGCCGTACGGATTGTTCTGATTTGCGCAGGCGCAGGGGCTGGACGGGCCTTATTGTGGCGCGCTGGCATCCGGCTTGACTGGCGGGGCCAAAGTGCGCTATAGTAGCCGGCTTTCCGTTTGCTCAGGAAAGACTATAAGGCAGCGTCCGCAAGTAGCAAGTGCGGAACCACCATTTGAGCATTTATCAAGTTTTATATTTAGGAAGTCAACATGAAAACTTTTTCCGCTAAAGGACATGAAGTCCAGCGCGATTGGTTAGTGGTTGACGCGACGGATCTGATCCTCGGACGTGTTGCCAGCGAAGTGGCACTCCGACTGCGCGGCAAACACAAACCAGAATTCACTCCTCACGTCGACACCGGCGATTTCATCGTCGTGATCAACGCAGGCAAACTGCGCGTGACCGGTACCAAAGCCACCGAGAAGACCTACTACCGTCACTCGGGCTATCCAGGCGGTATCTACGAAACCAACTTCAAGAAAATGCAAGAGCGTTTTCCTGGTCGCGCGCTGGAAAAAGCGGTCAAAGGCATGTTGCCTAAAGGCCCGCTTGGCTACGCCATGATCAAGAAGTTGAAAGTGTACGCGGAAGGTTCCCACCCGCATGCGGCCCAGCAACCTAAAGCACTCGTTCTCTAAGGAGCTGACATGAGCGGTAACTATAACGGTAACTACAACTACGGCACCGGCCGTCGCAAGAGTGCAGTCGCTCGCGTGTTCATCAAGGTCGGCACCGGCCAGATCATCGTCAACGGCAAGCCAGCTGCGGATTACTTCTCGCGCGAAACGGGCCTGATGGTCATTCGTCAACCGCTGGAACTGACCGGCAATGTCGAGCGTTTCGACATCAAGGTCAATGTGCACGGCGGCGGCGAGTCCGGCCAGGCTGGCGCAGTTCGCCACGGTATCACCCGCGCACTGATCGACTACGATGCAGCACTCAAGGGCGACCTGGCACGTGCCGGTTTCGTCACCCGCGATGCGCGTGAAGTCGAGCGTAAAAAAGTTGGTCTGCGCAAAGCACGTCGCGCAAAGCAATTCTCGAAGCGTTAATTCGCTGTTGGCGCGCACTGCGGTGCGCTGCCCTCAAAAAAAGCCGCCGGCTCTTCAGCCTGGCGGCTTTTTTTTTGTCTG